>JBDTYM010000097.1:0-12826 GCA_040005635.1 Dokdonella sp.
AATTGGATTCCCGCTTTCGCGGGAATGACGTCAGCTGGAGACTTGTTCAGCATTGCCTTAACCCGTTTACACACTTTCCAAGCGTGCTCCTTCAACCACTCGGATACCTCTCCACATACCGCCCGATGTGCACATCCGATGCGCCCTCTGACGGGCCGCGGAGGATACTAGCCGCCACGCCCACGCACAAGCAAAGTGACCTTGAAGCGGTCTTGTGGGCACTACCACTTGCCCCACTTGCTACAATCCCGTTCTCTCCTGCGAACTTCCCATGTCGTACCAAGCCCTTGCGCGCAAATGGCGTCCGCGCCGCTTTTCCGAACTGGTCGGCCAGGAGCACGTCGTGCGCGCGCTCACGCACGCGCTCGACAGCGGGCGGCTGCATCATGCGTTCCTGTTCACCGGCACGCGCGGTGTCGGCAAGACCACGATCGCACGCATCTTCGCCAAGTCGCTGAACTGCCAGCACGGCCCGACCTCGAACCCCTGCGGTGAATGCGGTGCCTGCGTCGAGATCGATGCCGGTCGTTTCGTCGATCTGCTCGAGATCGACGCCGCCAGCAACACCGGTATCGACAACGTGCGCGAGCTGATCGACAACGCGATGTACGCGCCGACGCGTGGTCGCTACAAGGTCTACCTGATCGACGAAGTGCACATGCTGTCGAAGAGCGCGTTCAACGCGTTGCTGAAGACACTGGAGGAACCGCCGCCGCACGTGAAGTTCCTGCTGGCAACGACCGATCCGCAGAAACTGCCGGTGACGGTGCTGTCGCGATGCATCAAGTTCAATCTGAAGCGACTGACGCCGGAGCAGATCGTCGGCCAGATGCAGGCGATCCTCGGCGCCGAGGGCATCGCGTTCGACGCCGACGGCATCGACGTGCTCGCGCGCGCGGCCGATGGGTCGCTGCGCGACGGGCTTTCCCTGCTCGATCAGGCGATCGCGCACGGCGGCGGCACGCTGCATGCGAACGAAGTGCACGCGATGCTCGGTACGGTCGAGCGTGCCAAGGTGCGCGTGCTGCTCGAGGTGCTCGCCAATGGCGACGGCACCAGCCTGCTCGACGAGGTCGAGCGCATCGCCAGCTTCGCGCCGGATTTCGCGCAGGTGCTGGATGAACTCGCCGCGCTGCTGCATCGCGTCCAGCTGGTGCAGCTGATACCGGATGCGGCCGGTGAAGATTCCGCCGATCTGCTCGGCCTGGCCGGACGCCTGGCACCGCAGGACGTGCAGCTCTGGTATCAAATCGTCGTGACCGGTCGGCGCGACCTGTCGCTGGCGCCGACGCCGCGCGTGGGCTTCGAGATGGCGCTGTTGCGCATGCTGGCCTTCGTGCCTGCGGGCGCGGCGGGCATCGCGCCTTCGCGTGAATCGACCGCTTCGCCGGCGCCGAACCCGGCGCGGGTGCAGCCGCTATCGCCTCGTGCAGCGGCAGCGCCGGAACGCTCCAGTTCGCTGAGTCCGCCCCCTTCGATGGTAGCGACTCGCGCGTCGGAGCCGTTGCCGCGCAACCTGCCGATCATGCAAGCAACGCGCGCGCAGACGGCTTCTCCGACCACGAGCAATACCCTTCACACCACCGACGACTGGGCCGCACTGATCGAGCGCGCCGAGTTGCGCGGTCCGATCGGTCAACTCGCACACCATGCCACCTTGATTGCGATCGAGGAAAAGCTCGTGCGGCTGGCGATCCGGGCGCCGCATGAACATCTGGCTGACGGTCCCTTGGTCGGCACGCTCGAGCAACGACTTGGCGCTGCCCTGGGTCGCCCGGTCAAAGTGAAATTCGAACGCGACAGCGGAGGCGCCGAGACGCCGGCCGAGCTGCGTGCGCGTGCCGACAGCGTGCGTCGCCAGGCCGCCGAGGACGCGGTGCGCGGCGATCCCGTCGTGCAGTCGCTGATCGACACGTTCGGCGCACGCGTGATTCCCGAAAGCGTGCGGGGGATCGATTGAATGGTGAGGCCGGGCATGCTGCCGCGGTTTGCCCAATCGCGTGGTGGCGCGCCCGCTGCGACGGAACATTCCTGTACCGAACGTCGGTTCGGTTGCCCATGATGGAGAAACGAACATGAAAGGCCCCCTGGCTGGTTTGATGCAGCAGGCGCAGCGCATGCAGGAAGACATGAAGCGGGCGCAGGATGAAATCGCGCAGATGGAAGTCACCGGTCAGGCCGGCGGCGGACTCGTCAGCGTGCTGATGAGCGGCCGTCACGAGGTGCGCCGTGTGACGATCGATCGCAAGTTGTTTGCCGACGATCCGGAGATGGCCGAAGACCTCGTCGCCGCGGCGGTCAACGATGCGGTCAACAAGATCGCCGCGCTGAGCCAGGAAAAGCTCGGCGGCCTGACCGCCGGCATGAATCTGCCGGCGGGTTTCAAGCTGCCGTTCTGACGTGAGTGCAGGTTCTCCACTCCTCGCCGACCTGATCGATGCGCTGCGCTGCCTGCCGGGCGTCGGCGCAAAGACCGCGCAGCGCATGGCCTTCCATGTGCTCGAGCGAGATCGTGCAGGTGCGCGCAAGCTCGCCGAACGGCTCGCCACCGCGGTCGAACGTATCGGCAACTGCACGCGCTGCCGCACGTTCAGTGAAGAAGCGGTCTGTCTGTTGTGTGCGAGCACATCGCGTGATCGGGCCCTGTTGTGTGTCGTCGAAACGCCGGTCGATCAGCTCGCGATCGAGCAGGCGACCGGTTTTCGTGGCCAGTACTTCGTGCTGCTCGGGCGCCTGTCGCCGCTGGATGGACTCGGGCCGAGGGAGCTCGGCCTCGATCTGCTCGCGGCACGCCTGGCCGAGGGCGAAGTGCAGGAACTGATTGTCGCAACGAATCCGACCGTCGAGGGTGAAGCGACTGCACACATGCTGGCGCAGCTCGCGCGCGTGGCAGGTGTGCGTGCAAGCCGTCTCGCCCACGGCGTCCCGCTCGGCGGTGAGCTCGAATTCATCGATCGCGGGACGCTCGCACATGCGTTCGGCGGGCGCCAGGCGCTTTGAGAGCCGGGAATCGCGAACGGAGAATTGGGAATCGGGGAAACCTGCTCTACCATGGCTGAATCTCCATTGCCCAGTCCCGGCGCCATGACCGACACATTGTTCGCCAAGATCATCCGTCGCGAAATTCCCGCCGATATCGTCTACGAAGACGACGATGTGCTCGCCTTCCGCGACATCCATCCGCAGGCGCCGGTACACGTGTTGTTCATTCCGAAGCAGCCTTTCGCGACCTTGAATGACCTCACCGAGACTGATGCGCTGACGGTCGGCAAGCTTGTGCTCGCGGCCACGCGCTGGGCAAAGACGCAGGGCTTCGCCGAGAGCGGCTATCGCCTCGTGATGAATTGCAATCGCGATGGCGGCCAGACCGTGTTCCACCTGCACCTGCACCTGCTCGCAGGACGCGCACTGCAGTGGCCTCCGGGGTAGGTCTCGAGCGTGGCGTCCTTCTGCTGCAGGGAGAAGTGAACCCGGGCGACATGCGCTGGACTATTTCGCTGCCGCGATCTGCGCCGCTATCGTGTCGTAGGTACCGCCATCGTCGAAGTGCGTCTTCTGCGCTTGCGCCCAGCCACCGAATGCATCGACGCCGAACAGCGTAACCGTCGGAAACGTGGCCGCATGCCGCTTCGCGACAGCTTCGTCGCGAGGACGCAGATAATTGTTCGCGGCGATCTCCTGTCCTTCGAGGCTCTACAGATAGCGCAGATAGTCCTCGGCGGCCTGGCGGGTTCCCTTCTTGTCGACCACGCTGTCGACAACGGCTACCGGCAGATTGGCGCGGATCGAAACGCTGGGGTAGACGACTTCGAAGCCGCCGTGACCGAATTCCTTCGCGATCATCTCCGCCTCGTTCTCGAACGTGATCAGCGCATCGCCGATGCCGCGCTCCATGAACGTCGTCGTCGCGGCGCGACCGCCGCTGTCGAGCACCGGCACGTTGCGGAACACGGCTGCCACGAGCGCGCGCGCCTTGGCCTCGTCGCCGGTAGGCCGTCGGAGCGCATAGCCCCACAGCGCGAGAATGGCCGACAGCAGGATTCGTTCGATCGCTATGCCCGTATGGGCATAGCTCGAAGCGGCGTGCACGCGCGAATGCGCGCGACGGTTTCAGTGCCTCGGCGGCGGACCCGAATGGTCGCGGATGATCACGCCGCCGCCGCCCCAGAACGGACCCCAGTACGGTCCACCCCAGCCCCATGGCCCGCCGTAGCCGTAGCCGCCGTACAGCCACGGATCGTAGTAGGGCGTGTTGACGTAGAGCGGGCGCTTCGGCCACAGATAGATCGCGTCGGCGGCGACATGCGGATAGCTGTAGTTGAATTCGCCAACCTTGCCGTGGTCGGTTCCGGTGACTTGTCCGGTCACGGTGACATCGCGCCCGCGATCGAATACCTCCGGATCGTAGAAACCGGCGCGGCAGGCGATGAAACGGCCATCGCTCGGATCGTGCTTGTCCGGGCGCGCGCTGTCGTCGAGCTGGCGTGAAAGGATTTCGAAGCAGGTCGCATCCGCCTTCGGCTCGACCTTGATGATCTCGCCGCCCCAACGCACGGCCTGGCCACTGCCGGCGGTCGCAGCATCGCGCGGCGTCACCGGCGAGAATTGACCTTGCAACGGAGTCGGCACGGTCGCGCACGACGCGAGCGTCGCACCCAGCAGAACGATCGCAAAGGGTTTGTTCACGAGCTTGTTCACAGACAGCTTGTTCATGGGTTCCTCGAACAATCGATAGTCGGTATGAAAGCGGACGTCGGCAATCCGGATGCTACATCGACGGCGCTGAATGCCGCGCCGTCGCGTCAGCCGGAGCTCTTTACAAGACTTCGCATTCGCCAACGTCGCGCAGCACCGGCGAAGGCAGCGACGCGCGCAGGATCGGGTAGCGCGCTGCCGTAGCGCAAGGCGACATAGTCGTCGACCAAGGGTGTCAGCCCTGACGCGAGCGCGGGCGCTCTGGCACGCAGGCGTTGCAACCAGTCGAGCGGCCCTTCGTTCGCGTGCGCGGCGAAACCCGCTCGGGCCAGACGCCGGCCGAGTTGCGACCAGGCGCGGTCCAGTGCATCCCCTCTCGCCTGCGGCCCCGTGCGCATGGCCCAGATCGTTGCGAACAGCATCGCGACAGCGAGCACCGCGGACAGTGCCAGCAGCAGATCGCCCTGATTCGCCGTGTCGATGCCGAACGGAGTCAGCATGCTTTTCTGGCGCAACGCGTCGAATCGAATGATGCTCTCGGTCCACAGCCTGTTCGCGAAATCGATCCGGTTGCGCAGGTCGCGCAGCCAGTCGGCTTGTTCCCATCCGGCGTTGCCGTTGACCGCGGCTGCACCTTGTTCGATGCGCGCCGGACTCACCGCCGCGGTTGGATCGACGCGCTGCCAGCCGCGGCCAGGCATCCATGTTTCCGCCCAGGCGTGCGCGTCGGATTGGCGCACCAGCAAGTACGAGCCCGAGTCATTCCACCAGCCGCCCTGGTAGCCAGTGACGACGCGCGCCGGGATGCCGGCAGCGCGCATCAGAAACACGAAGGCGGACGAGTAGTGCTCGCAAAAGCCTTTCTGCGTGCCGAACAGGAAGTCGTCGACCGAATCGCGCCCGAGCGCCGGCGGGCTCAGCGTATAGGTGAAGCTGGCATGGAACAGATCGAGTGCGGCGCGCACGATGGCCGCATCGTCGCGGCCTTCGGCGCGCCAATGTTCGGCCAGCGCGCGCGCTCTCGGATCGAAGCTGTCCGGCAGTGCGAGTGCGCGCGCTCGTTGTGCGGCGCTCAGCGTCGGCGCCAGCAGGTAGCGCGTCGCCGATTGCACGCGATACTGGCGCGGCTGCGCAACGGGTGCGTTGGCGACCAGGGTGCGATCGGCACCGAGGCGCACATCCGTCGGGCCGCTCCACGGCAAATCGAGCGCCGGCAGCCAGCGGCGGTCGGTCGGCTCGAGCGTAATCATGTAGTCGAGCGTTGCGCCGAGAAGTTGCGCCTGATCGGCGGAACCCAATCCGAACATGCGTTCGCGCGTCCACGTCGTGCCGTCGAAATCCCACAGCACGAGCGTGCGGAAATAGCGCTGCTGCGGCGGCGGTGGCGCAGCGTCGAAGTCGACGCGGAAGGCCGGCGATTCATCGATCAGCAGGTCGGTCAATGCGCCGGGTGCCATGCTGTCGCTGAGCCCAGTGCGTGCCACGGCATCGTTGCCGGGCGAACCCCACAGCGGCGAACCAAGCCGTGGTACCAGCACGAAGCCGGCGGCCGCCAACGGCAGCCCGACGCCGAGCAGAAGCGCCGCGAGCTTGAACTGCGCGCGCCACGGTCGCCGCGGCTCGATCGGCGCCGGCTGCAACGAGACGAGTGCCGCGACCAGCAGCACCAGGATGGCGCAAATCAACCCACTGAACAGCAGGGTTTGCGTGAACAGCAACGCACTCATCAACACGAATGCCGAGAAGCCGAGCACGACGCGTGCATCGCGCACGCGTTCGGCTTCGAGCAGCTTCAGGCCGAGCAGGCCGCAGGCCAGCACACTGCCCGGTTCGCGTCCGAACACATTGCCGAAGTTCACCAGCACCAGCACCACCAGCAGCGCCGTCAGCGGCAGGCGGATCCAGACGCCGAACTTCTGCGCGCCTTGTCGACGAGTCCATGCACGCAGTGGCAGCAGGATCGCCAATGGCAGCCACAGCCATGGCGGCAGATGGCCGATGTGCGCGAAAAGCGTAGCGGCCGCGGCCGCGGTCAACAGTTCGAATTGACGATCGTCGAGGCGCTCGCTCATGCGTCGCCGCCGTCATCGGCCGCGGGCAACAGCGCGAGTGCGCGCAGACAGGCCTGGCGCTGCTGCGTTCCGAGGGCGGGGCCGATCGTCTCGCGCGGGAGGCACAGGCGATAGCTGCGCTGTTCGGCTTCGGCCGCGAGCACCCAGGCGGTGAGCCGGCGGATGCGCGTCTCGATATCGACGCCGCGCAGGTTCATATAGTCAAGCGTGAGGGCTTCGCCCGAGCGACGCTCGGCATCGTGGACCAGCAGGCTGTCGTGGCGTGCGGAAGCCTTCCAGGCGATCAGCCGCGATGGATCGGACGTGCGGTAGTCGCGCAGACCGGCATGCTCCTCGCTCGCGCCGGCTGCCATCTGCTCGCCGAGCCGGCCGTCGCCGGCAGGCAGCGGCGGCGCCGGAGATTCCGCTGCCGGATAGACCAGGAACACCGTGTCGGGATGCAGCCAACTCCACAAATGGAAGAGTCCCAACGGATACTCGGTCCAGACACGCACCCGGCCGGGCCGGAACCAGCCGCGCCGCGCGTCGGCGACGTTCAATTCCACTTCGCGTTGCGTATTCGCGGCGAGCGCGAATGCAGTGTTCGTATCAGCGCGCCGCAAGCGCAGGCTCGGGCGCGCGCGCGAACCCGCGGCAAAGCGCAAGCGCAGTGGCAGCGGTTCGCCCGCGTGCGCCTCGCGCGCCTGCACCTGCTCGAGCACGAGGCCACTGAGTGTGCGAAAACCGAAGAACAAGCTGGCACCCGCGGCAGCGCTGAGCAGACAGGTCAGCAGCAAGGCAGGGTTGTTGCCGTAGTTCAGCGCGCCGAGCAGCATCACGAACAACAAAGCGGCGAAGGCCAGACCAAAGCCGCTCGGCAGCACATAGATGCGCCGACGGTCGAGCCGGATCGGCAGCGCTTCGGCGCGACGCAGGCGCGTCAACGCAGGCAGGCGGCGTTCCGCCGTCGCAAGCAGGCGCAGACGCAGGTCGGTCAGGGCGGTCGAGTTCATGCTTCGAAGGCGCGCGGTCGGCGTCTTCGCGGGTGCGAGAGGAACGGCGTCGCGCGCGCTGCGGCTGCGATCATCGGCTCAACGCAACGGCGTCGATTCAAGCAACTGCAGCGCGAGCTTGTCGCGGTCCGCGCGAGCACTCGCACCTGGCGTCAGGCGGTGCGCGGCGACGAACGGGAACACGGCCTGCACATCCTCCGGCACCGCGTGCGCGCGGCCGGCCAGCAGCGCATGCGCGCGTGCCGCTGCGAGCAGGGCAAGGCCGGCACGCGGCGACAAGCCGATGCGAATCTCGGCGTGTTCGCGGCTGGCGGCCAGCAACGCCTGCACGTATTCGATCAGTGCGGAGCTGGCGAGCACACTTGCGCTCGCGTGGCGCAATTCCAGCACCTGCTCCGGTGTCAGGCAGGGCGACAGCGCCTCGAGTACGCTGCGGCGGTCGGCCGCCGCCAGCATCGCGCGCTCCGCATCGCGATCGGGATAGCCAAGGCTCATGCGCAGCATGAAGCGATCGAGCTGCGAATCCGGCAACGGATAGGTGCCGGCGAAATCGAGCGGATTCTGCGTCGCCACGACGAAGAACGGCGGCGCCAGACGATGCGTGGTGCCGTCGACGGTGACTTGTTCCTCGGCCATCGCCTCGAGCAAGGCGCTCTGCGTCTTCGGCATCGCGCGGTTGATCTCGTCGGCAAGCAGCAGCTGGGTGAACAGCGGACCGGGATGGAACTTGAACCCGCTCGTCTCGCGTTCGTAGATGCCGACACCAATGATGTCCGACGGCAGCAGGTCGGAGGTGAACTGCACGCGCTGGAAGCCGAGACCGAGCGTCGCTGCGAGTGCATGTGCCAGCGTCGTCTTGCCGACACCGGGCAGGTCCTCGATCAGCAGATGGCCGCCCGCGAGCAGGCAGACGAAGGCGAGGCGGATCTCGCGCCGCTTGCCGAGCACCACGGTATTGACCTGGGCGATCGCGCGCGCCAGCGGATCGCGCAGTTCGGTCGGCAGTACGGCTTTGGGCGATTCGATCATGGACTTTCCATTGGGTACGCGGCGACTGGCGCCGCTCGACGCCATAGCCGAAGTGTAGCCGTCGTGCTCTGCGGCGTTGGCGACCACGCTACATATCCGGCCTCTGACGGCCGTTTGAAAGGGACGCATCGACAAAGGTCGCGCCGGGATCGGGGCGGACGTCAGGGCGCAATCGTCGCGCTGCCTGCGCCATCCGCGTCGCACAGCGCGCCGAGGATGGCGGGTGCGAGATCCGAACGGCATCGCCAGTGGCGGCTCTGGCGGTCGAAGCTCAGCTGGATCGTACGGCCGTCCAGCATCGACTGTCCCGCCGCGTGCAGTTCGATGTCGAGGCCGCAGCGTCCGTCGGCGCGCTGCAGCGCCGTGATGCCTGCGACGACACCGCTCGCATAGGATTGCGCCGTCGCGATGCCGGCCTCGCCGTTGCGCGGACAGCGTTCCGACTCGGTCAGCGCTTCGGCCACCGTGGTTTGCAGCGCGTGGCCCTGGATCAACGCGTCGGCGACCTTTGCCCGCAGCGTGTAGTTCTGGTATGCCGGCAGCGCGATCGCGGCCAGCACGCCGACGATCGCGATGAACACGAAGGGCACGATCGCGAGCACGATCACGCCACCGCCGAGGCCAGGTCGCTGGCGTTCGGGGTGCTCGCTCCAGGCCCAGCGATCGACGACGAGCGTGCCGGCGACATAGTCGTGCAGGGCCTGTTTGCGCCCGGTGAAGCCAGCCATCAGGAAGCCGACGTAGAACGTCAGGTACGACAGCGCGGCAGCGAACCAGCGTGCGAGCGCGCGACCGAAAGCGAGGCGTCGGCCGGCAAGGTCGGTGACCTTGATGCCGATCGCGCGCTTGCCCAGCGTCGCCTGATGCCGCGAGGTTTCCTGACCGGCGTAATAGAGCGGCGTCGCGATCAGCCAGAGCAGATAACCGATGCCTTGCGCGACGGCAACGCGTTCACCGCCGCCCGATCCGAGTCCGATCGCGGCGCCAAGCACGATCGTCACTGCCAGCAGCGGCAGACCGAGCACCAGACCGTCGATGATCAGCGCCGCCCAGCGCTTCAAAAAGCCCGCGTAGACGATGTCTCCCGCTGCCAGCGGTGTCACTCGGTAGGGATCGCCTGCGTGGGGCGCCGGTGCCAGCGCACCCGCGCGCGGGCTTAGCTCATCGCTGAGCGACGCTAGCGGCTGCCATGCGGCCGGGCCGCTGCGCCAGACCAGGGTCGCCGCATTGACGGCTCCGCGATCGATCGCTTCGACCAGCGCCGCACGCGTCAGCGGTCCTTGCCGCTTATGATTCGTGTCGGCGTAGTACCAGGCTGCGTTCGTATCCATTCGATGGGCTTCCCGCCGTCATCCTCGATCATGGCAAGCCGATGCCGGCGGCGCGCAGCAGGCGTGCAAGCGCGATCAAAGGCAGCCCGATCAACGCCGTCGGATCCTCGCTTTCGATGCGTTCGAACAAGCTGATGCCGAGGCCTTCGGCCTTGAAACTGCCGGCGCAGTCGAGCGGCCGTTCCGCTTCGATGTAGCGGGAGATTTCAGCGGCATCGAGCGTGCGAAATACCACGCGCGTGACGTCGATGGCGACGCCGGTCCGGTCGTTGCGCGTATCCAGCAGGCATAACGCGGTATGAAAGATCACGTGGCGGCCCGAACTGGCAGCGAGCTGCGCCTGTGCAGCCTCGACGCTTCCTGGTTTGCCGAGAATCCGGCCATCGAGTTCGGCCACCTGGTCGCTGCCGATGACGAGCGCGTTCGGACACTCCCTGGCGACGGCGCGTGCCTTGGCCAGCGCCAGTCGCTCGACCAGCGTGGCCGGCATTTCGCCGCTGAAGCCTGTCTCATCGACATCCGGCGCAAGCGTGCGGAAGCGCGAAGCCAGTCGCGCTAGCAGATCACGCCGATAGCGCGAGGTCGAGGCGAGCACGAGGTCGACTTCGGCAAGGCCGGTCATCGGCGCGGCGCCGCCGAACGCGCGATCTGGGCCGCCTGGGCAAGGTCCGTGCGCACATCGGCAAGGCGCCCGAGTTGGCGTGCCAGCGCAGCACGTGTTGCCGCCAACGCGTCGCGTGCGGTCAGCAGTTCCTGCGGCGAGGCCGTCGTCGCGTGCTCCTTCAGCCACAGCCGATGGGCGAGCAGATCGCGCAGGGCCTCCTGCACCAGCGGTTCGGCAGTCAAGGTGGCTCGCGCCGACTCGGTCGGCGGCAGCAGGGTCGCTAGGGCAGGGATTTCGCGCAGGCGCGCGCGGCACTCGAGCAGCTCGCGCTCCAGCGCATCGGCAAGATCGAGAATTTCGCCGAGCAGGCGCGGGTCACGCCGCCGGCCGCGTTCGCGCCACCACGCGACCGACAGGAGGACAACCGCCAATATCAGACATATAAGTAGAATGCTCACGGCCCGCAACGTCCACGTTCGACCCCGCCAGAATCGCTAGTCTGCGGATGCCGTCGCAAGGCGGCAATGGTCGATTGCGGTTGACAGGGCAGGGGTCCGCACCTACCATCGCGCGCCCATGTCTGCAGCCCTGCCAGATCGCGTCGATGTCGCGCGCCAAGTGCAGGCGCAGCGAACTTTTGAAGGTTCGTTGCCGCTGGCATCGATGCAGCGCCTGCGCGGCAGTCTCGCCAAGAGTGAGGGTGAGGCGCGCTACTCGCTCGAATTCGGCAGGGACAGTCTCGGTATCGCCTATCTCGCGCTGCGCGTCGAGGCGGCACTGCCGCTGGTGTGTCAGCGTACACTGGAAACGTTCGCGTACCCGGTCGCGATCGATCAGCGCCTCGGTCTGATCGCGTCCGAAGACGAGGAAGCAGCTCTGCCGGAAGGCTATGAGCCGCTGTTGGTTGCGGACGGCCAGCTCGATCTCGCGGACGTGATCGAGGACGAGCTGATCCTTGCATTGCCGGTGGTGCCGCTGAAACCCGGCGCGCCGCTGGAGTGGAAAGACTCGCCGGCCGGTGACGAGGTCGACGAACAGCGCCCCAATCCGTTCGCGGTGCTGGGTACGCTGAAGAAACACTAGGCGGGTTGTACAACCGCCGTCAAAGCGTGAGGGGCTGAGCCCCTGCGCCATTTAGCTATTCAACCGGAGAGTGTGTCATGGCAGTCGCCAAGAGCCGTAAAACCCCGTCCACCCGTGGCATGCGTCGTTCGCACGATGCGCTGACGGCAAAGCAGCTTGCGACCGATCCGACGTCGGGTGAGGTGCATCTGCGCCATCACGTCACCAAGGACGGTTACTACCGCGGCAAGAAGGTGATCGAATCGAAGCAGGTTCCGACCGAGGATTGAAATCCTCGCGTCGACGCCGTTCCGGGTGCGCCGCGCGGGCGAACGAAATCCGCCGGCTTGGCGCGGTGCCATGCCGGCGCGGTGAGGCCTGACGGCCGCGCTCCGCCATGGCGCACGCTGCTCGCTGACGCGTCCGCCAAAGCCAGGCCCATCCGTCCGCTGGCCCGGTTGCCACCTGGCCCGATTCCCACCATTGACGGGGAACGACCCTGATCTACTCACGCATCGCCGGCACCGGCAGCTATCTGCCGGAGAAAATCGTCACCAACGCCGACCTCGAGAAGCTCGTCGATACCAGCGACGAATGGATCGCGTCGCGCACCGGTATCCGTGAGCGCCGCCGCGCCGCCGACGGCGAGACTACGGGTGACCTGGCCTTCTATGCGGCCACGCATGCGCTTGAAGCGGCCGGCGTCAAGGCCAGCGAGATCGAGTTGATCGTGCTCGGCACGACCACGCCGGATATCATTTTTCCGTCGACTGCCTGCCTGCTGCAGCACCGCCTCGGTGCGAACGGCTGCGCGGCTTTCGATGTCAACGCCGCGTGCTCTGGCTTCATGTATGCGCTCGGCGTCGCCGACCAGTTCATCCGCAGCGGCCAGGCCAAGAAGGCGCTGGTGGTCGGCGCGGAAACATTGTCGCGCATGCTCGACTGGACCGATCGCTCGACCTGCGTACTATTCGGCGACGGCGCCGGCGCGGTCGTGCTGGAAGCATCGAGCGAGCCCGGCATCATCACCACCAAGCTGCA
>JBDTYM010000098.1:0-12826 GCA_040005635.1 Dokdonella sp.
CCTGGACGCACTCGCCGTCGAAACGGTGGTGGTGACGCTCGGTGCGCGCGGCTGCTGCGCGCGCGCCGGCAGGCGCTATCTCACGCAGCCGGCGTTTCCGATCGAACCGGTCGACACGACCGCTGCCGGCGATACCTTCTGCGGCGCATTCGCCGCCGCGCTCGCCAAACATGTCGACCTTGCCGCCGCCTTGCGCTTCGCCACTGCGGCGTCGGCGCTCGCCTGCACGCGCGCGGGTGCGCAGACCAGCATCCCTGCGCGCGGGGAAATCGACGCGCTGCTGAGTTCGCACGCGATCGATGCTGACGCTGCGGCGGAACTCGCCCAGGCTTGCGGGGTACCGTCGTCATGAACGATCCGAAGCCGCCCGCACCAGCGCCGGTGCGCCACGAGTTCAAGTTCTCTCACGTGACGACGGGCCGCTACCTGCCGACGCCAGGCAACGCGCCCGGCTGGCCGTTCGCGGAAATCGGCCACTGGAAGATCGACGTCAATACGACCAGCGACGATTGGATTGCTGCCTTGCGCGAGTGGCGGATCGAACATCTGACCCGCATCGGCTATGACGATGCGAACTACCGCCGGCCCGAGCTCGTCTGGGCACAGAGCAATTTCGTGCATGCGCAGATGATGGTCGAGGACCGTTACTTCTACGATCCGGTTGCACAAAAGTATACCGTCGACCGCTACCTCGACGATCTGATCGCGCGCTACGGCGGCATCGACAGCGTGCTGATCTGGTACGTCTATCCGAACATCGGCATCGACGATCGCAACCAATTCGACCTCGCCCAGGATCTGCCGGGCGGTTTGGAAGGACTGCGCAATGCGGTCGCGGATTTCCATCGGCGTGGCGTGAAAGTGTTCTTGCCGACAATGCCCTGGGATCACGGCACGCGCGAACAGGGTGAAGCCGATTGGTTCGCTGCCGCAAAAATCGTCAAGGCGGTCGGCGCCGACGGTCTCAACGGCGACACTTACAACGGCGTGCCGCGCGCATTTTTCGATGCCTGCGATGCGCTCGGACATGCAGTCGTACTGCAGCCCGAATCGACGATCAGCGCCGAGGAACAGCTGATCTGGAACGTGCAGAGCTGGGGCAAGAAAGCGCCGGCCGACGTGATTCCTTCGGTAGCCAAGTTCAAATGGCTCGAACCGCGCCACATGATCAACTACGAAAACCGCTGGGGCCGCGAGCGCACCAACGACCTGCAGTACATGTTCTTCAATGGCATCGGCTACAACGCCTGGGAAAACGTCTGGGGCATCTGGAATCAGTTCACGCCGCGCGACGCCGAAACCTTGCGCCGCATCGCGACGATATTCCGCCGGTTCGCTTCGCTTTTGGTCAGCGTGGACTGGCGGCCGTATTTTCCGGCCTTGCAGGCTGGCGTGTTCGCGAGCGAATTTCCGCGCGACGGCGTCACATTGTGGACCCTGGTCAACCGCAACGAATATGCGCTCGGCGGCGAGCAGATCGCCCTCACGCATCGCCAAGGCAGGCGTTATTTCGATGTATGGAACGGCCTCGCGCTGACCCCGCGCGTGGCCGGCGAAGCGGCGATCGTGGAATTCGACTTCGAAGCGCACGGCTACGGCGCTGTGCTCGCGATCGACGCCGACGCGCAGGCCGACGGCCTTGACGCGTTTCTGGCGGAGATGCGCGAACTCGCAGCGAAACCGTTGAAGTCGTTCTCGAACCAGTGGCGGTCGATTCCGCAGCAATTGATCGCGATCGAATCGACGCATCCGGCCGAGGTCGCCCCGGACGGCATGCTCGAAATCCCAGCCGGCGAATTCGATTTCGCCGTCCAGGGCATCGAGATCGAAGGCCAGACCTGGGCCGGGCTAGACGTGCAATATCCCTGGGAAGCCACGCCGCGGCGCAGCCATCGCAAGCGCATGCAGATGCGCAATTTTTATATCGACCGCACGCCGGTGACCAACGCGCAGTTCAAGCGCTTCGTCGATTCGGCAAAGTACACGCCGCGCGACGCGCACCACTTTTTGCGCGACTGGAAAGACGGTGCGCCGCAAGCGGGTTGGGAAAACAAGCCGGTCACCTGGGTCTCGCTCGAGGACGCGCGCGCCTATGCCGCGTGGGCCGGCAAACGCCTGCCGCGCGAATGGGAATGGCAGTATGCGGCGCAAGGCGGCGACGGCCGTTTGTACCCTTGGGGCAGCGAGTGGAACGCGAATGCGGTGCCGGCGACGAATCGCGGTCGCGCGCTATGGCCGCCGGACGACGTCGATGCGCATGCGCAAGGCGCAGGCCCGTTCGGCGTGCTCGATCTCATCGGCAATGTGTGGCAATGGACGGACGAATATACCGATGAGCACACACGCGCGGCGGTGTTGCGCGGCGGCAGTGCGTATCAGCCGCAGACCTCGCACTGGTATTTTCCGCAAGCGTATCGTTTGGATCAGCACGGCAAATATTTGCTGATGGCACCGTGCAAGGATCGCTCGGGGACGATCGGGTTTCGCTGCGTCGTCGATGCCTGAGCATGTGCCTGCTTCGACTCTGCGTTGTGCTGCTTCTGGCTTCGAGCGGGTGCGCCGGCGCTGAAGTCGCAGCGCTGGGCAAGATCGTGCTGATCGGCGGTGCGAACAGCGAAGGCCCGGGCCGGCACGACTATCCGGCCGGCATCCGTCTGCTCGAAAAACTGCTCGCCACATCGCTCGATGCACCGCTTGGCCTCGACGTGAAAGCCTATCCGGACGGCTGGCCAGCGGATCCCGCCGCGTTCGATGGCGCCGCCGACGTGGTCTGGTATTTCGACGGTGCGGAGAATCATCCGTTGCTCGACGCGCAACGACGCGAGCGGTTCCAGGCGGTCCTTCGGCGAGGCGTCGGCCTCGTCGCGCTGCATCAGTCGTCGACGCAGCCAGCGGGCGGCGCGTCGCTCGACCTCAAGCCCTGGCTGGGCGCGGCGCGCGAGGGTCTGTACGACCGCACGACCGAATATGTTGATGTGCAGCCTGCGGACGTGACGCATCCCGTTGCGCGCGGCATCGTTGCGTTCGCGTACCGCGACGAGTTCTATCCGACCTTCCGCCGATTCGATGGCGGTAAACCGATCGCGCCAATACTCCGCGCCACCTTGCATGTGCAGTACCGCGCAGGCGCAGCGGTGGTCGACGACCTGCCCGAAGACACGATGCTCGCCTGGAGTTTCGAACGTGAAGACGGCGGCCGCTCCTTCGCCTACAGCGGCGCACACTTTCTCGACGCCCTCGACCAAGCACCGTTGCGCACCCTGCTGCTCAACGCGATCCTGTGGACCGCGCATGCCGAAGTACCGAGCGGCGGCGTGCGCTCGGCGCTGCCGCCAGCGGTAAGGCCAGCCGCGGTGCGACCAGCTGCGGCTGCTTCGAACGAAGACGTGCCGACCTTTCATCACGATGCACAGCGCAGCGGCTGGTATTCGTCGGAGACGACGCTGTCGCCACGGCGAATCGAAGCAACGTCGTTCGGCTTGCAATGGGAATCGCCGCAACTCGACGCGGTCGACGGCGCGCCGCCGCGCTTGTATGCCTCGCCGCTGTATCTCGACGGCGTGGAAATGTCGGCGGGGCCGTACCGGACGCAGACCTACGCGACCGTGATCGCCGCGAGCAGCAACGGCTATGTCTATGCCGTCAACGCGGCGAAGAACGGCGACGTCGCACCCGGCCGCGTCCTTTGGCGCACGCGCCTGGCCCCACCGTGCCGCCTGCAGCCCGCACCGCTCGACGGTGTGCCGACCGGGGTGCTGAGCACGCCGGTCGTCGATCGCGCGCGTCGTCGCCTCTACGTGACGAGCTGCGATGCGCAAGCGCGCTGGCAGGCCTACGCGCTCGATCTCGGCAGCGGCACCGTGCTGCCGGGCTGGCCGGTACGTCTGGATGAGGCGGCGTTCAATGCGCTCAACCGCAACGCCGGGCCGACCCTGCTGCCGCCGCAGCGGCGCTTCGACTTCCGCGTGCAGCGCGGCGCGCTCAACCTGAGTCCCGACGGTGCCGTGCTCTACGTCGGCTTCGGCGAAAGCGAAACCGGCTGGCTGGCGGCGGTCGATACGCAAAACGCGAAAGTCGCCAGCGCGTTCGCGGTCTCGGCGATGCCGCATCGCGGCAGCGGCGGAATCTGGGGATCGGCCGGCGCAACGGTGGATGAGGACGGCGGCATCTTCGTCGCGACCGGCACCGGCTTTGGCGGCTACGTCGACCAGGCCCACGATTGGACGCAGTCGGTACTGAAGTTCGCGTATGCCAACGACGGACTAAGCCTGATCGGCACCTACACGCCGGTCAACTACTGCGCGACCGCCGCCAACGACGTCGACCTGGGCTCGGGCGGCATCGCCCTGCTGCCGGCGCTCGCTGCGACGCCAAGTGCGACTTCGCGCCTGCTCGCAGTCGGCGGCAAGCAGGGCAACGTCTATCTGCTCGATCGCGCGCATCTGCCCGGCCGCCTCGACCGGCGGCCCGCGTGCGGCACGGACGCGAGCAGCGACAGGTCCTTGCTCGCACCGGAAGCGCAGCCGCAGTTCGGCACGCGCGGTCCGCTCAACGTGTTCGGGCCCTATTCGGACCAGGATGCCGCGCTCGGCGCGGCGCGCTCGCGCAGTGTGCCCGCGGTGTTCCGCGACGGCCGTGGCACGATTCACCTGTTCGTCACCGGCAACACGAAAAAGGCGCTGGCCTCGTCGGTCAGTGTGCCGCCTTCGCTGGCGCGGCTCGACGTCGTCGCCTCCGCAGGAAATGCGGCCTACCTCAGAATCGCGCGCACGCAGAATTCTATCGTGCTCGAGAATCCCGGCCCGCCCGTCGTCACCAGCAACGGCGCGCACGACGCGATCGTCTGGGTGCTCGACGAGAACGCGCCACGCGCGGCTTCGCTCGCCGGCAGCGCTGCGCCGCTACCCGTGCTGTACGCTTTCGATGCCATGTCCCTCGACCTTCTGTGGCGCAGCGAAGCCGGTGCGGTGTACGCCAGCGGCAAGTACAACGAGCCGGTGTTCGCGCGCGGCCAGGCCATCGTCGGCAGCGACCGGATACAGGCGTTCGGGTTGGGCCAGTCCGCCGTGCGGCAGGCTCCTGTAGTCGCGAGCGGCGCCGCACCGCCCGCGCAGCGATCCGGCCTGATCGACGGCAACGCGCTCTACACGCAACGTTGCGCTGCCTGTCACGAGCATGCACAGGGCAACATTCCGCCACGCCGGCAGATCGCCGCGCGCGGCCGCGAGGGCATTGTCGAAGCGCTGGCGCAGGGCGCTATGCGCGCGCAGGCGCAAGACTTGAGCCGCGAGGAAATAGAGGCCGTCGCCGACTACCTGCAGGGAACCGTGAGTTCACCATGAATCCTCCACACGTCCAATTCCACGGCCTGCTCGGCGAAGCGCTGCGTGCGAACGCGGCCGGGCGGCTCAGCCATTTCATCGTCGACGAGACCAGTCCTGCGATCGCCCTCTTCGACGCCGAGCACGCGCGGCACAACCATGAAGGCGACTGGTATGGCGAGCACGCGGGCAAGTGGCTGATCGCCGCGGCGAAGGCCGCCGCGCGCACGCAAGATGCCGGACTCGCCGCGCACGTGCGTCGCGTTGCCGACTACCTTGTCGAGCGCCAGGATGCCGACGGCTATATGGGTACCTACGCGCGCGAACGCCGCTTCACCGTCAAGCAGCCGCCGAAACCGAAGTCGTGGAACGGCGAGCCGGTACCGCGCACCTGGGACATCTGGATCCACAGCTATCTGATCCTCGGCCTGCTCGAAGTGCATGCGCATTTCCCGGAACGCCGCTATCTCGACGCAGCGCGGCGCATCGGCGATCTCGCCTGGTTCACGCTGACCGACGGTGGCATCGACATCTGCGAGCTCGGCAACCACCACGGCATGTCGGCGACGGTGCTGCTCGATGCCGCGGTCGAATTGCACTTCGCGACGCGCGCGCAGCGCTATCTCGATCTAGCCCTGCGCATTCTCGAACAAGCCGACGCCAATCCCGACCTCGCCCTGCTCGGGCGCGCCCTCGCCGGCGCGGACGCGAGCGAGATCGCGACCGGCAAGGCCTACCAGCTGATCTGGAACCTGGTCGGTCTCGCCAAACTGCATCGCGCGAACGGTGACGCCGATCTGCGGCGCGCGATCGAACGGCTCTGGCAGAGCGTGCGCGATCATCACCTGACGCTCGGCGGCGGTCCCTGGGGCGGCGTCGCGCATCGCTCGCGCGAAGCGTTCAATGCACCGGTCGCTTTCAGCCCCGAGGGCTACGTCGAAACCTGCTCGACGCTCGCCTGGATCCAGCTCAACCGCGAGTTGCTCGCCATCAGTGACGACCCGAAGTACGCCGAGGAGATCGAGCGCAGCGCCTACAACGACCTGCTCGGTGCGCAGGCACCGGACGGCGAGGACTGGTGCTACTACGTGTTTCCGAACGGACGTCGCGTGCATACGACGTACTGGCGCTGCTGCAAGTCGAGCGGCGCGATGGCGCTCGAAGAATTGCCTGCGCTGGCGATGACACAGCGCCACGACATCGTCAGCGTGAATCTCTACGGCGCGGGGCGCGCGAGTTTCGCGTTCTCCGACGGTTCGGCATTGACACTCGAGCAGCAGACCGACTATCCCGCTTCGGGCAACCTCCAAATCGCCATCGACGCCGAACCCGCGCGCCGCTTCGCGCTGCGCCTGCGCATTCCCAGCTGGGCAGAGGGCACTCGCTTGCAGGTCAACGAGCTGGAAATCGAGAATGTCGTGGCCGGTACGTATCACACGATCGATCGCAATTGGCAGCGCGGCGATCGCGTCGCGCTGTCGTTTCCGATGGCGCCGGTGCTGCAGCGGCGTTCAAATCGCAACGTGCAGGAGTCGCGCGCACCGGATGGCACCGCCGTTCAGCAGGAAGTGCTGCGCCGCGACTACGCAGCGATTACGCGCGGACCGCTGGTCTATGCGACCCCGCTCATTGACGGTTTCAAGACCGACGAAACGGTGCGCCTGCCCGACGATGCCGAGGCGTGCCTGCGCGTGGTGCCGGGCGCGCAGGGCGACGCACCGTCGATCGAGCTGGTTACTGGCTGCCGTCCACCACTGCTGTTTGAACCTTACTACCGTGCCGGCGGGCGCGTGCACGGCGCGTGGCGACTGACCTGGCTGTCGCTCGCGCCCGCGCCGCCCGGCTGAAGCGCAAGTTTTTGTGCGTCGAGAAAGTAGGTCGGTCCGCTGTTTCATCGCCGCGGCGGACCGCAGACTCTGTATCACCACGGACGGCGAAGTGGATCCGAATCATGTCAATCAGCGCATTCAAGCGAACGAAACGCCGCGGCCCGGCCGGTCCGTTGAGCGGCGTGCGCGTGCTCGATCTGAGCGCCTACATCGCCGGTCCGTACGGCTGCACGATGCTGGCCGATCAGGGCGCCGACGTCATCAAGGTCGAGCCGCCGGATGGCGACAATCTGCGCAATTATCCTTCGACGCTCGAAGCGGAAAGCCGCGCTTTTCTGGGCGTCAATCGCAGCAAGCTCGGCCTCGTTCTCGATCTGAAATCGCCAGAGGGTCTCGCCTCGCTGCTGCGTCTGGTTCGCGAGGCCGACGTGCTGGTGCACAACTTCCGCCCGAGCGTGCCCAAGCGGCTGGGCATCGATGCCGACCGTCTCGCTCTGATCAATCCGCGCCTGATCTACTGCGCGGTCACCGGTTACGGCGAGAGCGGACCGATGAAGGACAAGGCCGGCTACGATCAGGTATTGCAGACGATGACCGGCATCTGCGTCCTGCAAGGCCGGCGCGGCGGCACGCCCGAAATCGTCTACGGTTCGGTTGTCGATTACTACGCGGCTGCACTCGTCGCTGCCGGTGTCGCTTCGGCACTGTACGAGCGCGAGCGCAGTGGACGCGGTCAGGTCATTGGCGTGTCGCTGCTGCGCAGCGCGCTAACGATGCAATCCGCGCGCATGATCTGGGCGGACGGCGAACCGCTCGATGTCGGTCGCGACATGCATTCGGGCGGCGTCACCGGCATTCACCCGGCGCGCGCGGGACATCTGTATCTCTCCGCGAACACGCCGCGCTTCTGGAAGGCGCTGTGCGACAAGACGGGTCTGGGCCATCTCGCCGGCGATGCGCGCTACGACAGCGTGCGCAAGCGCGCCCAACACGCCGGCGAGATCGTGCCGCAGCTGCGCGAGGCGCTGCTGGCGCGAACCGCGCCCGAATGGGAAGCGCTGTTCGGCGACGAGGTGCCATGCGCCGCCGCGCGTCGGGTCGAGGACATGTTCGATCACCCGCAAGTCGCCGCCGAAGAGATGGTGGCGACGGTGCGGCATCCGGTCGTCGGCAGCTACCGTGGCCTTACGCGGCCGATCACCTTCAGCCGCACGCCGGGTCCCGAACCGTTTGCCGCGCCGACGCTCGGTCAGGACAATGCGGCGCTCGCCGATCAAGACGAAGCGCTCGCCGGCTGAATGAAGTGAGCGTGCCGACCGGCTTCGCGATCGCCGAGATCATCGCTGTCGATATCCTGCTCGGCGGCGACAACGCAGTCGTTGTCGCGCTCGCGGCGCGTCGCCTGCCACCGGCGTTGCGCGCGAAGGCGATCCGCCTCGGCATCGTCGCTGCGATCGTGCTGCGCATCGTCTTCATCGTCTTCGTGATCCAATTGCTGCAGCTGCCGTTCGTGCGTATTGCAGGCGGGCTCGCGCTGGTCTGGATCGCGGTCAAGCTCATGCAACCGTTCGACGCGGCGAGCGTCGAAAGTCCGCTCGAGGCAAAGAATCATCTGTGGGGTGCGGTCGGCACGATCCTCGCCGCCGACGCGATCATGAGCATGGACAACGTGCTCGCGATCGCCGCCGCGGCGCACGGCCGCTCGACGCTCGCGGCAATCGGCGTGGCGATCAGCGTACCGATGATCATCTGGGGCAGCAAAGCCGTGCTCGCGCTGATGACGCGCTTTCCGCTCGTCGTCACGTTTGGCGGCGCGCTGCTCGGCTGGATCGGTGGCGGCATGGCCGCGGGCGACGCCAGCCTCGGCCACGCCAGTGCGGGCGCTTTCGACTACCTCGCGAGCGTGGCCGGCGCACTCGTCGTACTGGTGCTCGGCCGCATCGATCGCGAACAACGCGCGCGGAGCGGCGTGCGCGCGTCGCCACAGAACGATCCGCGCGAACCCTGAGGCTTCACCGCCGCGCCGGCATCGGCGCGTGCATCACCGAGGCGTGGTCGCCGCCAGGTGATCCCACAGGAAAGTGTAGGCGAGCGCGTGCATGAAGGCCGACTGCTGGTTGTCGGCGGCGGCGCCATGGCCGCCTTCGGTATTTTCGTAGAACCAGATATTCGCGTAGCCCAGCGCCTCCTTCATCTTCGCCGCCATCTTGCGTGCCTGCACCGGACCGACGCGATCGTCGCTGGTCGCGGTGTAGAACAGGACCGGTGGATAGTCCACGTCCTTTTTCACATTTTGATAAGGTGAAAACTTCTGGATCCAGGCCCATTCGTCAGCCTTGTCCGGGTCGCCGTATTCGGCGATCCACGAGGCGCCGGCCGACAGGTGCGTGTAGCGCTTCATGTCCAGCAGGGGCACTTCGCACACGATCGCGCCGAACAATTGCGGATAGAGCGTCAGCATATTTCCCACCAACAGGCCGCCGTTGCTGCCGCCTTCGGCGCCGAGGTGTCGGCGCGAGGTGATGCCGCGCTTGACCAGATCCTGCGCAACCGCCGCGAAATCCTCGTTGGCGCGCGGACGATTCGCCTTCAATGCAGCCTGGTGCCAGCGCGGCCCGTACTCGCCGCCACCGCGAATGTTGGCGATGACGTAGACGCCGCCGCGCTCGAGCCAGGAACGGCCGACGCTGCCACTGTAGGCGGGCTGCAGCGAAACTTCGAAGCCGCCATAGCCGTACAGCAGCGTCGGATGGGTGCCATCGTGCTTGAGCGCCTTCGCCGCAATCACGAAGTACGGCACACGCGTGCCGTCCTCGGAATCAGCGAAGTACTGCTGCACTTCATAATTCGACGCGTCGAAAAACGTTGGCGCCTGCTTGATCGGCAGCGCGTCGCCGGCGCCGAGCGTGCCGTAGTACAGCGTTGTCGGCGCGAGATAGCCGCTCACGGTCAGGAAGTACGAATCGTCTGCGTCCGCGTCGATACCGCCGGCTTCGATCGTCGACAGGGCCGGCGCTCCGCCGAGCGGTTCGCGCTTCCAGTCGCCAGGCTGCGGCGTCAGCACTTCGAGCCGGCTGACGACGTTGTCGAGCATGTCGAGGATCATGTGATGGCGCGTCCACGAATAACCGGACAGGGAGGTCGTCGCGGTCGGCATGAACAGCACGGTCAAGTCCGTCTTGCCGGCGACGAAATCGTCGAACTTCGCCGCGAGCAGCGCGCCGGACGGGTAGGTCTTGCCGCCGACGGTCCATGCCGTGCGTGGCTGCACCAGCAGCCATTCGCGATGCGCATCGACGCGCGCATCGAGCGGCACATCGATCTTCGCGAGTTGGCCGTCGTTGCCGCGCAAGAACGTCTCGCTGCTGAAGAAGTCGATCGTGCGCGTGATGAAGTCGCGCTCGAAACCCGGTGTGAGATCGCGCGAGGCGCTGATTGCGAGATCCTCGTTCTTGCCTTCATAAACGGTTGCCGCGGCGGACAGCGGGGTGCCACGTGTCCATTTCTTCGCAATCCGCGGGTAGCTCGATGTCGTCATCGAGCCCGGTCCGAAATCCGTGCCGACGTAGAGACGGTCCGCATCGATCCAGGCGACCTGTGACTTCGCCGCGGGCAACTGGAAGCCGTCCTTCACGAACGCCTTGTCGAGCAGATCGAACTCGCGCACGACCGCGGCGTCGCCGCCGCCCGGCGACAGCGAGACGAGGCAGCGGCGGTACGCCGGCTTCAGACATTGCGCGCCATGCCAGACCCAATGCGTGTCCTCGGTCTTCGCCAGCGCATCGAGATCGATGACAGTTTCCCAGTTCGGCTTTTCCTTGCGATATTCCTCCAGCGTGGTGCGTCGCCACAGCCCGCGCGGATGCTGCTTGTCCTTCCAGAAGTTGTAGTAGTTCGCGCCGAGCTTCGATACGAACGGAATCTTCGCGTCGGAATCGAGCACCTCGAGGATGCGCTGGCGCATCGCCTCGAACGCCGACGTGTCGGCGTAGGCCTTCTTCGTCTCGGCATTTTGCGCCTCGACCCAGGCGAGCGGCCTCGCACCGTGGATGTCCTCAAGCCAGAGGTAGGCATCATCACCCGTGGCGGGTGCGGGGACCGGTTCGTTTGCGTGAATGGCTGCGGTGGTCGTCAGGATCATGGTGAGTACGAAGAACAACCTCATGGCGTTTTCCAGATGTGCAAAGTGGTACCCGGCCGGAAAAACGAAAGCCCCGGCGTGCGGGGCTTTCGGAAACTCTGCGGTTGACTGCCTGGTCTGCGCTTACAGCAAAGGCACGAGCAGCAGAGCCACGATATTGATGATCTTGATCAGCGGGTTCACCGCCGGTCCTGCCGTGTCCTTGTACGGATCGCCGACGGTGTCGCCGGTGACCGCGGCCTTGTGCGCGTCGGAACCCTTGCCACCGAAGTGACCGTCCTCGATGTACTTCTTCGCATTGTCCCAGGCGCCGCCGCCGGTGGTCATCGAAATCGCGACGAACAGGCCGGTGACGATCGTGCCGATCAGCAGGCCGCCGAGCGCCTTCGGTCCGAGGATCAGGCCGACCAGGATCGGCACCGCCACCGGCAGCAGGGACGGGATCATCATTTCCTTGATCGCCGACTTGGTCAGCAGATCGACCGCACGTGAATAGTCCGGCTTGGCGGTGCCGGCCATGATGCCGGGAATCTCGCGGAACTGGCGGCGCACTTCCTCGACCACCGCGCCGGCGGCACGGCCGACCGCTTCCATCGCCATGGCGCCGAAAAGATAGGGAATCAGGCCGCCGAGGAGCAGGCCGATGATGACCATGTGGTCGGAAATGTCGAACGTGTAGATCCGATCCGGATGCTGGATCGCGAGCTTGTGCGTGTAGTCGGCGAACAGCACCAGCGCGGCGAGGCCGGCCGAACCGATCGCATAGCCCTTGGTGACCGCCTTGGTCGTGTTGCCGACCGCATCGAGCGGATCGGTGACCGCGCGCACTTCCGGTGGCAGCTCGGCCATCTCGGCGATGCCGCCGGCGTTGTCGGTGATCGGGCCGTATGCATCGAGCGCGACGATCATGCCGGTCATGCTGAGCATGGCGGTTGCTGCGATCGCGATGCCGTAGAGGCCGGCCAGGTACGAAGCGCCCCAGATCGCGGCGCAAACTGCGAGCACCGGCCACGCGGTCGACTTCATCGAAATGCCGATGCCGGCAATGATGTTGGTCGCATGACCGGTCGTCGATGCCTGCGCGACGTGGCGCACCGGGCCGTACTCGGTCGCGGTGTAATACTCGGTGATGACGACCATCGCGCCGGTGAGGACCAGGCCGATCAGGCCGCACAGAAAGATATTGAGCGCAGGAATCGTCGCGCCCGCACCCGGCAGGCCGGCCGGAAACAGCTGCGCGGTGACGAACCAGAACGCGATTGCCGAGAGCACCGCGGAGACGATGACGCCCTTGTACAGCGCATTCATGATCTTGCCGCCGGGACTGGTCTTGACGAAGAACGTGCCGATGATCGAGGCGATGATCGAGACGCCGCCGAGCACGATCGGATACAGCACCGCGTTCGGGTTGCTCGCGAACATCACGCCGCCGAGCAGCATCGTGGCGATCAGCGTGACCGCGTAGGTTTCGAACAGGTCGGCCGCCATGCCGGCGCAGTCGCCGACGTTGTCGCCGACGTTGTCGGCGATCACCG
>JBDTYM010000099.1:0-12804 GCA_040005635.1 Dokdonella sp.
GATCATCACGATGCCGTTGTTGACGACGACGCCCATCAGGATCAGCACGCCGATCGCGGCCATGATCGAGAACGTCGTGCCGCTCAGCCAGAACAGCCAGAACACGCCGAACACCGAGAAGATGAAGGTGGTCAGGATCGCCGCCGGGAAGATCAGTGACTCGAACATCGCGCACATGACGACGTAGACCAGCACGAGTGCGATCAAGGTGTTGAACAGCATCTGCCGGCCGGCATTCTCGTCGCGGTCGAAGCCTTGGCCGAAACTCCAGCGATAGCCTGCCGGCAGCGCGACCGAGTTCATCGCCTTGGTGATCTCCTCGCGCGCCTCCGGCATCGTCTTGCCTTCGGCCAGCGTCGCCTTGAACTGGATGGCAGTCATCCGATCGATGCGTTGGATCGCCGATGGCGTCTCGCGCGTATCGGTGCGCAGCATCGACAGCAGCGGAATCTGCGTGTCGTCCGGCGCGCGCAGCTTGAAGTCCGACAGACCGGCCAGGCTCTGCGTGTCGGCGCCCTGGAACCGCAGCCAGACCGGGAGCTGGCGATCATCCGCGTGGAAGTCCTTCAGCGGCATGCCGCGCAATGCGATCTGGATATAGTCCGACACCGTCTGCGCATCGAAGCCGTACTGCTTGGCACGCAGGCGGTCGACATACGCACCGACCTCGCGGTCGCCGTTGCCTTTCTCGGTACGCACGTCGCGCAACGTCGACAGTCTCGACAGCACCGGCAGCACGCTGCCGCTCAAATCCTTGAGCTGATCCATCGAGTCACCGATCAGCGAGATGTCGACGCCGTTGTTGTTGTTATTGCCGCCGTCGCCGCCGTCGAAACTGACCTTGCCCAATGCGAGCTGCGGCAGACCCTTGCGGATGTCTTCCTTGATCTCATTCGCGCCGCGACGAACTTCCTTGCCTTCCTTGAGCATGATGCGCGTCTGCGTCGGGCCGTTCGCGGAATTCTCGCTGTACCAGGTGTAGACCGACTTGATCTCGAATCGGTCGCGATTGTCATCGAGGTATTTCTCGACCGCCACCACGGCCGGCTTGATGTCCTGCAGCCGGTAGTTCGCATTGAGCTGGTAGACCAGACGCATCTGCCGCGATTCGCCGTCGTCGAACATGTTCATCTTGGTGTGCGTGATCGGAAACATGCTCGACACGAAAAGTACCAGCACCGCGAACATCGTCCAGCGGCGGTGACGCAGGGTCCAGTCGACGACGCGGCCGTAGCGTTCGCGCAGGCGCGTGATCATCGTTTCTCGGCCGAGGAACTTCGGCGGCGGCAGCTTCGAGGCGAGCATCGGTACCAGGCTCACCGCGACCAGCCAGGAGGCGAGATGCGCGATCGACATCGTGATCGCGATCTGGGCAAGGAAGATCGAGATGTCGTTCGCTTCGCCGAAGATGTTCGGCAGGAACACCACGATGCTGGACAAGGTGCCGGCTGCGATCGCGATGCCGACGGCCTGGGTGCCCTGCACCGCCGAATACCACGGCTTGTCCGGATACTTTTCGCGGTATTGATAGATGCTCTCGACGACGACGACCGCATTGTCGACCAGCATGCCGACCGCGAGCAGCAGACCCATCATCGATAGCACGTTAAGGCTGACGCCGAAGAAATACATGCAGCCGAGCGTCATCACCATGCAGATCGGGATCGCCAGCGACACCATGAACGTCGACGGCCAGTCGCGCAGGAAGAAGAACAGCACGAGGATCGACAGCGCGGTCCCTTCGAGCCCCGCCTTGCCGAGTTCGCTGAGCGAAGTCGTCACGCTCTCGGCCTGGCTCTGCATCGGAAAGACGCGCACGCCGCTGAGTTCCGGCGCCGACTGGATGTGCTTGACCTCGGCCATCACCTGGGTGCCGACATCGACCAGATTCGCGTTGCGCTCGCGATAGATGTCGACGCCGACCGCCGGTTTGCCGTCGAGGCGGCGCGCGAACTCGACCCTTGCCGGACGCAGGCCGATGGTCGCGATGTCGCCGAGCTTGAGTCCTTTTGCATCGAGTGGAATTGCGCGGATATCGTCGAGGCTCGTCCATTGTCCCTGCGGCTGCACGCGGAAGCGCTTGCCGGCCGCGCTGATCTCGCCGGCCGAGATCGCGAAATTCGCCTGCTGCAGCTTCTTGTAGAGATCGTTGAGGTTGATGTTGTGCGCGCTAAGGCGATCGGACGATAGCTCGATCTGCACCTCCGGCTTGCCGACACCGGAAATGTCCACGCGCGCGACGCCCGGAATGCGTTCCAGCGGGCGCTTGATCTCGCGATCGATCAGCTCGTAGGCATTGGAGAGATCGCCGTGGTCGTTGGCGATGCGCAGCTGCAGCACCGGCTCGTCGGTGGTCGAGAACTTCTGCACGAAATAACGCTGCAGGTCCGACGGCAGGTCGGTGCGTATCGCGTCGATCTTCTCGCGTGCCTGCACGGCCTTGATCGCGACGTTCTCGCCCATCTTGAACTCGAGGAAGATCTGCGCGGATTCGGCATCCGAGGTCGAATTCATGCGCTTGATGCCGGGCAAGGTCGCCAGCGCTTCCTCGACCGGTCGCGCGATCGTGCGTTCGATCTCGGTCGGCGTGGATCCCGGATACGGGATCTGCACGAACAGGAACGGAAAGTCGATGCTGGGGAACTGTTCGAGCGGCAGCCTGAATGCCGCGATCAAGCCGATAGCGACCATCGACACGAAAAACATGATCGCGGTGACGGGACGTTTCAGGCTGAGCTCGGCAAGGGTCACGCGGGTTCTCCCGCAGGGTTGGCTCCAGCAGCGCGGCCATGGATGGGCGTTTCCAGATCCCCGCGATCAGGGACGATCGCGGAAGTACGTCGGCCACGTGCGGCGTACCAGGCGTCGCCGCGGCGATCGAGCAAGTCGTAGACGACCGGGATCACGATCAGCGTCAGCAAGGTCGATACGGCGAGGCCGCCGATCACGGTCAACGCCATTGGCGCGCGCACTTCGGCACCTTCACCGACGCCGATTGCGAGTGGCGCGAAACCGATCAGCGTGCACAACGTCGTCATGACGATGGGACGCAGACGCGATTCCGCGCCTTGCGCGAGCGCTTCGCGCTTCGGCACGCCGGCTTCGCGCAACTGGTTCACGCGGTCGATCAGCACGATCGCGTTCTTGACCACGATGCCGACCAGCATGATCAGGCCGATGAAGACGACGACAGAGACGGCCGAACCGCTGAGCTTCAACGCGAGGATCGCGCCGACTGCAGCAAGCGGGATCGAGAACATGATCACGAACGGGTGCAGCAGTGATTCGAACTGCGAAGCCATCACGAGATAGACGAGGAAGATCGCCAGGCCCAACGCAAATACCAGCGACTTCACCGACGAATCCAATTCCTCGCTCTGGCCGCCGACGCGCACCTTGACACCCGCGGCGAGCGGATGTGTCGCAACGATGTCCTTTACCTCGGCCACCGCGCTGGCCAGATCGCCATAGTGCAGGTTGGACGAGACGATGGCTACGCGTTCCTGCGTGATGCGATGGATCTCGCTCGGACCTTCACCGGCGACGACATCGGCGACGGCGGACAGGCGGATCGGCGTATCGCTGCTCGATTGCGCACTGTCATTGAGGGTCGACGCGCTGCTGACGGCGTTCGACTTCGAAGTGGAGTTCGCATTCGAATTGCCACCTGACGATGCGGTCCCCGCTGCGGCACTCGCGTTGTTCTTGCCGGGCTGCGACGCAGCGTTCGCGGCGACGTAGCCGACGACGAGATTGCGGATATCGTCGACGCTGCCGCGGTCGGAAGCACGCGCACGCACCAACACATCGATCTTGCGGTCGCGAAAATCGTAGCGCGTGGCCACCTCGCCCTTGACCTTGCGCACGACGCGATCGGCGATGTCGCGCGTGGTCAGGCCGAGCGCTGCGGCGCGATCCTGATCGAAGCGGATCTGGATTTCCGGATAGCCGCCTTCGACGGTCGACTTGACGTCGGCGAAGCGCGGCGAAGCCCTCATCAGCTCAACCAGGCGCTGGCCGCCCTTGGCCAGGGCATCCAGATCGTAGCCGCGAATCTCGACTTCGAGTGGCGCCGAAAAACTGAACAGCGCGGGCCGCGCGAACTTCACGCTGGCATCGGCACGCATCATGCCGGCGCGCAGGCGCTCGATCTCTGCCGCCTCGATCGCCTTGCTGCCGCCGTCTTTCAGCGCGATCGACAAGCGCGCGATATTCTCGCCCGACTCGGTCGGGTTCGCGTCGAGGCGCGTGCCGGCTCCGGCAACGCCATAGATGGATTCGACGCCGGGATCCTTCGCATGACGCGCAGCGATCTCGGCAACCAGCTTGTCGGTTTCCGCCAGCGGCGTGCCCGGCGGCAGCGTCACCGTCATGTCGAAACGGCCTTGCGCAAGCTGCGGAATCAGGTCGAGGCCGAGCGACGGCACCAGTGACAATGTCGCGAGCAGTGCGGCCGCAGCGAAGCCGAGCACGCGCCACGGATGCGCCAGCGCTTTCGGCAGCGAGCGCCGATAGAACGCCGCGGCGCGATCGTAGGGCCAGGTCACGAAGCGACCGATGAAACGCAAGCTGCGACCGAAAACGATGCCGCACAGGCGCGCGGCGATCGCGATAACCCATGCGAGCGCGCGCGGCAACGTCTGGCCGATGAACTCGCCAATCGCGCGCGCGCCCACCACGACTCCGCGCAGTACGCGATTGTTCGGCAACGGCCGTGCGGCTTTCAGCGGCTCATCGCGATAGGCGAGCGGCGAGCGGCCTTTCAACGAGGCGAGCATCGGAATCAGGCTCATCGAGACGACCAGCGAGACCAGCATTGCGAAGGTGATCGTCAGCGCCTGGTCGCGGAACAGCTGGCCGGCGACGCCCTGCACGAACACCAACGGGAAGAACACCGCGACCGTGGTCAGCGTCGACGCTGTCACGGCCATGCCGACTTCGGCAGTGCCGCGCACGGCAGCTTCCAGAATCGAGGCGCCCTTCTCACGCAGGCGCGCGATGTTCTCCAGCACGACGATCGAGTCGTCGACGACCATGCCGGTGGCGAGCGCAAGGCCGCCGAGCGACATCACGTTCAGGGACAGATGCAGCTGACCCATGAAAAAGAACGTCGCGATCAGCGAAACCGGCAGCGACAGCGAGATGATGAACGTGCTCCAGGAGTCGCCGAGGAAGAAGAAGATGATCAGGATTGCGAGCACGCCGCCGATGACGGCGTCCTTCTTCACGTCATACAGCGCATGCTCGATGAAGACCGACTGGTCCTCGATGGTGGTCAGCGCCGCGCCGGTCGGCAGCGAATCCTTTAGCTTCTCGAGCTGCGTCTTGACCGCGGCAGCGACATTGACCGTGTTACCGTCGCCTTCCTTGTAGATCGCCAGTTCGATCGCCTCGCGGCCGTCGATGCGCACTACGCCTTCGCGTTCCTTGAAGCCCTGGCGCACCTCGGCGATATCCTTCAGCTTCACCGGTACGGTGCCGTCGACCTTGATCAGCAGCTCGCGCATCTCGTCGAGCGTCTTGAACTGATTGATCGTGCGTACGAGGAAGCGCTGGCTGCCCTCCTCGATGCGTCCGCCAGAGGCGTTCACGTTCTCGTTCTTCAGGCGCGTGATGACCTCGTTGATGTCGATGCCGAGCCGCGCCAGTTTCTGCTGGTCGATCGACACGTCGATCTCATCCTCGAGACCGCCGCCGACCTTGACCGCAGCAACGCCGGAGACCGGTTCGATGCGCTTCTTCAGGTCGTCGTCGGCGAAACGGCGCAGCTGCTTCAACTGGGCTTCGCTGCTTTCGCCCTTCACCGACAGGCCGAGCCGGATGATCGGGTCGGTCGACGGATTGAAGCGCAGCAGCAGGGGTTTTTTCGCCTCCAGCGGCAATTGCAGTGTATCGAGCTTGTCGCGCACCTCGAGGCTGGACATGTCCATGTCGGTGCCCCAGGCAAACTCGAGCACGACATCGGACTGGCCGGTGCGCGAGACCGAATGCACCTTGCGCACGTTCTTGACGACGCCGACGGCCTCCTCGACCGGCTGGCTGATCAGGTTCTCGATCTCGAGCGGTGCGGCGCCTTCGTATTCGGTGCGCACGGTCAACGTCGGATACGACAGATCCGGCAGCAGGTTGACCTTGAGGCCGAACAATCCGATCAGACCGAACAGCACCAAGGTCAGCGTCAGCATGCCGACCGTGACGCGCCGGCGCGTGGCCAGCTCGGGCAGATTCACGACGCCTTGCCTCCGGTCGGCGTGCCGGCCAGCGCCTGCGGCGTATCGCCGAGCACCTGCACCTCGGTGCCGTCACGCACGGCGTTGCGTCCGATCGTGATGACGCGCTCGCCGTCCTCGAGGCCGTCGCGGATCTCGACGCGGTCGCCTTCGGCATAGCCGGTCTTGACCAGACGCCGCTTGGCGACGAAGGAGGGCAAAACCGGCTTGGCCTGTTCGGCGGCGACGGCCTCACCCGGCTTGCCCTTCGCTGCAGCCGGAGCGGGCGCTTTCGGAGGCGCCGACTCGACGATGAAGACCGAGCTTTCGCCGTCCTCTTCGAGCAGCGCGGAGCGCGGCACCACCAATGCATCGTGGCGCTGGTCGTAGGCAACCTCGATGCGGCCGAACATGCCGGGTTTCAGTGTGCGCGTGGTGTCGCGGAATTCGCAGGTCGCGCGGAAGGTGCCACTGGCCGCGTCGACGACCGGCGCGATACGCGCAATCGTGCCTTCGAAGCTCTTGCCGCTGAGCGCGTCGACGCGCATCTGCACGGTCTGGCCGGCCTTGAGCGTGTCGAGATCACGTTCCGGCACATTCAGCACGGCCTGCAGCGGGTCCATATCGACGATCTGGAACAGGTTCTGGTTCGTCTGCACCAGATTGCCGAGCTTGATCGAACGCTTCGCAACGACGCCGGAAATCGGTGCGACGATGCGCGTGTAAGAAACGTCGAGCTGGGCGCCCTCGACGACGGCTTTCTGAGTCTCCAGATCGAACTTGTCGCGGTCGTAGTCGGCGCGTGGGGTGATCTTCAGCGCAAGTCCCTTCTCGGACTTGTCGAACGCCGCCTCGGTCTTCTTCAAGGTGCCGGTTGCCTGTGCCAGCTTGTTGCGCGCGGCGTCGTCGTCGAGCATCGCGAGCACCTGGCCCTTCTGCACATGCATGCCTTCCTCGACCAGGATCTTCAGCACGATGCCGGTCGTCTTGGCGACGACCTGCGCGTCACCGACTGCCTCCAGCGTCGCGGTACCGGAGTAGTTCGCGGTCACCGACTGATGCGACGCCGAGGCCACCTCGACCGGAATCGCCGCCTGCGCCGTGCTGTTCGCGTCCTTGCCGGGCGCGCCGCTGCCGCTGCACGCGGTCAACAGCGCAATAGCGGCGGCGAGGGCAGCGAGACGGACGCGGCGTTCCAGCGGACGAAAAAGGTTCGAAACGTGGGTCGGAAACATGGGTTTGGGCCTGCTGGGTTGAGCTAGTGTTATACTAAACTACATCACTATTGATGTGCAATAGCGTTTTTGCGCATGACGCTGGCAATGGATGGCTTCGCGGAGCATGTCCGGCCTTGCCCTTGCATCGACAGGCGCCCCGTTGCTCGCATCGGAAGAGTGCCCGCATCCGCGTCATTCGTCGTGAGCCGGTAGTCACGACGCGCACGGCAGATCGGATGCATGAAGCGCGAAAAAAGTTGCGGCAATTTGTCGCGAAGTCGAAACGGCGCGCGCAGCGTGGCGCGACAGCATGGCGTTGCGTCTTCCGCCCCGATTTGAAATCGTGAACGACACGCTATACTCGCTCGGCTTGACGCCCGCGTGATCAACCTCTTGCCGTCCCGGAATCGACAATGACCCGAGCGCCTCTGCTGGCCATCGCCCTGTTGTTCACCACCCTGCCCTGTCTGGCTGCCGAGAAGGGCGACGCCGCTGCCGGCAAGACCAAGGTTTACACCTGCGCCGGATGCCATGGCATCGTCGGCTGGAAGAACGCGTACCCGAACTATCACGTGCCAAAGATCGCGGGTCAGAACTACGACTATCTGATCAACGCGCTGACCGAGTACAAGAAGGGCGAGCGTTCGCATCCGACCATGCGCGCTCAAGGCGAAAGCCTGTCCGAGCAGGACATCCGCGATATCGCCACCTATCTCTCCAGCATCACGCCCTGAGTTCGGGCCGCATCGGGACAGACCTCAAGATGAAGCGCCTCTTCGCATCGCTGTTGATCACGACGCTCGCCTGCTCGACCGCTACGGCCTTCGCCAAGGGCGACATCGAGGCCGGCAAGGCCAAGGCCGCCGTCTGCCAGGCTTGCCACGGCGCCGATGGCAACGCCGGCACCGATCCGCAATATCCGCGTCTGGCCGGCCAATACCACGACTATCTCGAGCGTGCCCTGCACGAGTACAAGACGGGCGACCGCAAGAACCCGATCATGGCGGGCTTCGCCACCACGTTGTCGGACGAAGACATCCTGAATCTCGCGGCGTATTTTTCCAGCCTGCCGAGCAAGCTGACCGACCTGCACGATCACGTGCAGGGCGATTGACGGCAGCAGCGAATCGACGGCAGGCTTGGCGCCTGCTGCTTGATCAAGGACGCGGTCGCGCCGCGTCCTTTGTTTCATCTGCGGCCGCCAGCCTGTGCCTCGCGCGGCATGTACGGATTTTCGCCGCTGCTGTGGTCGGTCGCATCGGCGACGCCGGTCACTTCAGGCACGCGCTCCTTCAGGGTCTTCTCGACACCGCCACGCAAGGTCGCATCGACCATGCCGCAGCCGTGGCAGCCGCCGCCGAACTGCAGCACGACGATGCCTTCGGCGGTGACTTCGCGCAGGGAAACGCGACCGCCGTGGGACGCGAGCTGCGGATTGACCTCCGACTCGATCACATAGCGCACGCGCTCGACGACACTGGCGTCCTCGCCCGGCACCGCGCCGCGCAGGGCCGGCGCTCGGATCGTCAGCTGGCCGCCGGTGGATGACCGATCGAAGTCGATCGTGGCGCCATCGAGAAAACTGACGCTGGCCGCATCGACGAACAGCGAATAGCCCTCACACTCGACTTCCCACTCACTGCCGTCGCGGTCGCCTGGCTCAGAGAATTCGAGCTGGCAATCGCCCGTCGGCGTGCCTGGATTGACCGCGTGCAGCCGAATGCCGATTCCGGGCATGGCTTGCTGCTCGATCAACTTGCGGAAATGTTCCTGGGCGTCGTTGGACAGCGTGATCATCTTTCTGGCTTCCGAAGAAAACAGGACTAGTTTAGTCCTGAATTGCCCGCCGGTCACCTCCGACTATACTTTGCGTTTTGGGATACTCGGCCATGACGCACACCATCGCATCGCTGCGCGCGCAGCACTGCCAGCCACGCAGGGGCAAGGACGCCGGGCTCGATCATGGCGAAGTGACCCACTACCTGACGCAGTTGCCGGAGTGGCACCTGACTGCCGACAGCGGCGAGATCCACAGGGAGTTCCGCTTCGTCGACTATTTCCATACGATGGCTTTCGTCAATGCCGTGGCCTCGGTCGCGCACCGCGAGGATCATCATCCGGACCTCGAAGTCGGCTACAACCGTTGCCTCGTGCGCTATTCGACACACGATGTCGGCGGACTATCCTTGAACGACTTCATCTGCGCTGCAAAGGTCGAGGACCTGCTCGTCGCCGCCTGAACTTCAGCCGCAGCGAGCGACAGCGTCGACAATCCCCTGCGGCGACGCAATCGTGATCACGCGCGGATGAGCGCCATCGACGGTGTGCTCCATCTCGTGCGCCCACGTCACGTGGTAAGGCATGTGGATGCCCCAGCCGCCCAGCCCGATGACCGGCTCGATATCGGAACGCAGCGAGTTGCCGATCATCGCGAATGCGTTCGCCGCCGCATCGCATTCGGCGATCACGCGTGCGTAACTGCGGGCATCCTTTTCGGACACGATCTCGATGCGCTCGAACAGATCGCCGAGCCCGCATTGCTCGACCTTGCGCTCCTGGTGAAACAGGTCGCCCTTTGTGATCAAGACGACGCGATGCCTGGTGGCAACCGCCTCGAGTGCCGCGCGGATGCCGGGCAGCAGTTCCACCGGGTGTTCGAGCAGGCTCTTGCCGAGGGCGACGATACGATGGATGTCGGCGGCCGTGATGGCGCCATCGGTCAGCTCGATGGCCGCTTCGATCATCGACAAGGTCATGCTCTTCGCACCATAGCCGAACAGGGCCAGATTGTGCCGTTCAGCCGCCCGCAGGCGGCTGCGCACCGAAGCATCGGCGACGTCGATCCACGTGCCGAGAATGCGCTCGAACTCGACCGCGGCGTTCTGGTAGTAACCCTCGCTATGCCACAGCGTGTCGTCGCCGTCGAAGCCGACCAGTTCGATCATGCCTTGCCCCGCACCGATCCTTTCTGCAGAACATCCACCACGTTGGCCAGCTCAGGCGGCAGCGGAGTACTGAAACTGTAGCTGCGCTCGCCCAGCGAAAATTCGAAGCGCGCGGCGTGCAAGAACAGTCTTTTCAATCCCTTATCGCGCATAGTTCGATTGAATTCTTTGTCGCCGTACTTTTCGTCGCCCGCCAGCGGATGACCGATATGCTGGCCATGCACACGGATCTGATGGGTGCGGCCGGTTTCCAGCGCGATCTCGACCAGACTGGAGCCGGCGTAGCGCTCCAGTTCGTTGAAACGGGAGCGCGACTCCTTGCCCTCGGGATCGACGCGAACCATCCGCTCGCCGCCCTGCAGAACGGATTTGCGCAGCGGCGCGTCGACCGTCAGACGCGCCTGCGGCAGCGCGCCCTGGATCAAAGCCAGGTAGCGCTTTTCGACGTGACCTTCGCGGATCTGTGCCTGCAGCCCCGTCAAGGCCGAGCGTTTACGTGTCAGCACGAGGATCCCGCTGGTGTCGCGATCCAGCCGATGCGCAAGCTCCAGCGTGTCGCGCGGTCGCGCCGCGCGCAACAGTTCGATCGCCCCGAAACTCACCCCGCTGCCGCCGTGGCTGGCAATACCCGCCGGTTTGTCGAGGACCAGGAACTCGCGATCTTCATAGATGATCGCGGCCTCGATGCGGTTCAGCTGGCCGCTGGGCGGCGTGCCGTGCTCGGCGGGCTCGGCGGTTCGCACCGGCGGGATACGTATTTCATCACCGGCGACGAGGCGTTGGTCCGGCTTGGCGCGGCGCCCATTCACGCGCACCTCACCGGTGCGGCAGATGCGGTAGATCAGGCTGCGCGGCACGCCCTTCAGGCGGCCCGCCAGGAAATTGTCGAGGCGCTGGCCGTCGCGATCCTCGGGCACGGCGACCAGATGGACGCGCGGAGAGGGCCGTCCGGATTCGCTTGCCATGGTTTGTTGCTTGAGTGGCAGTGGCCCTCCCCTCACCCCACCATCGGCCGCCGATGGCCCCCCCCTCTTCCGCTTTGCGGGGGAGGGACGCTCGTGGCGGCCTTCGGCCGCCGGCTCCCGAATGGAGTCCGCGTCGCGATTTGTCGCCGAAGTCTGTGTCTTCATTGAAAAAATCTTCCCGGTACTGATATGCTGGAGGAGCGTGTCGCGCCGTTCCCTGCCCCATCCGCGGGAGTTTGGGAACAGCCTATGACGCACCCGTCCATCGCGTCCTTTCGCGGCCTGCGCATTCGTCAACTCCGTCGGAGCGTTGCGCAGGAGCGAGAAGCTCATCGTAATGGCTCGGGTCGCGGATTGCTCGCCGTCGGAAAGACGGCGTGAGTTCGCGGATGCGCAAGCAACCCCATTAACGCCGGCGCGCGGAAGCGCTGGCAGGAAACGGAGGCGCACCTGCCGCCGTCGGCCCGCGAAATGCGGGCATCGCGCAGCGCGAGATTCGCGCAGCGCCGACGACAGTCGAGCGCCGACACTAGGACACGACAATGAAGCGTATGTTGATCAACGCGACTCAGCGGGAAGAGTTGCGCGTCGCGATTGTGGACGGACAGAACCTGTACGACCTCGATATCGAAATTCCGTCGAAGGAACAGAAAAAAGCCAACATCTACAAAAGCCGCATCACCCGCGTCGAACCGTCGCTCGAAGCCTGCTTCGTAGACTACGGCGCCGACCGCCACGGCTTCCTGCCGCTGAAGGAAATCTCCGAGCAATACTTCACGCCGGGCGTCAACCCGAACAAGGCGACGATCCGCGAACTGCTGAAGGAAGGCCAGGAACTGGTCGTCCAGGTCGACAAGGAAGAGCGCGGCAACAAGGGCGCGGCACTGACGACATTCGTCAGTCTGGCCGGCCGCTACATGGTGCTGATGCCGAACAACCCGAAGTCCGGTGGCGTCTCGCGCCGCATCGAGGGCGAAGACCGCCAGAACATCAAGGAAGCGCTCGACCACCTGCAGGTGCCCGACGACATGGGCCTGATCGTGCGCACCGCCGGCCTCGGCCGCGATGCCGAAGAGCTGCAGTGGGACCTCGACTACCTGCTGCAGCTGTGGAAGGCGATTTCGGAAGCGGCGCTGTCGCGCCAGGCGCCGTTCCTGATCTACCAGGAATCCAAGCTGATCATCCGTGCGCTGCGCGACTACCTGCGCAACGACATCGGCGAGATCCTGATCGATCACGAGGAGCTCTATCAGGACGCGCGCGAGTTCGTCCAGCAGGTGATGCCGAACAACCTGCGCAAGCTCAAGCTCTATCAGGACACGACGCCGCTGTTCTCGCGTTTCCAGATCGAAACTCAGATCGAGAACGCGTTCGAACGCACCGTGCGCCTGCCATCCGGCGGTTCCATCGTGCTCGACCAGACCGAAGCGCTGACCTCGATCGACATCAACTCGTCGAAGGCGACCAA
>JBDTYM010000100.1:0-12686 GCA_040005635.1 Dokdonella sp.
GCACTTCCAGGCCGTCTTTCGCGCCGCCGAGATGGAAATCGCCGAGGATCAGGTCGGGCCGCCGCTTTTGCAGGGCCGTGAGGGCGTCCTGGGCATTGGCGGCGAGATCGCTGCTGACATTCCAGCGTTTGAGCAGGGCAGCCATGCCGTCGAGGATGGCGGGCTCGTTGTCGAGGCAGAGCACGTGCATCGGATGGCCCAGCGCGCCGAGCATCGGTGACGGCGTCGGGCGCACCACGCCGCGCTGACGCCGCGCCAGAATCGGCACCTTCACCGCGAAACAACTGCCGCTGCCGGGCCAGGATCTTGCGCTCAAGGGATGGCCGAGGATGCGCGCCATGCGCTCGCAAATCGCGAGACCAAGCCCCAGCCCTTTTTCGCCCCAGGGCGAGGGCTGCTCCAGCCGATGGAACTCATCGAAGATGCGTTGCATCTGCTCGGGCGCGATGCCGGGGCCGCTGTCCCACACTTCGATGCTGACCTCGCCCGCGTGCGGACGCACGCCGAGCAGGACACGTCCGCTGCGCGTGTAGCGCAGCGCATTCGATACGAAATTCTGCAGGATGCGCCGCAGCAGATGCGCATCGCTCTTCACCACGAAGCTGCTGGGCATCACCACCAGTTCCAGTCCGCGTTGTTGCGCCACCACCGAGAACTGCTGCTGCAGCGGTTCGAACAATTCGGCCAGCACCACGCCGCCGATTTCCGGGCGATAGCGGCCGGCTTCGAGGCGCGATGCTTCGAGCAGGGATTCGAGCAAGTCTTCGGCCGCGCGGAAGGAGGTGTCGATGCGCTCGGCCAGCAGGGCCGATTCGTCGTCGAGGTTGGGCTGATGACGCAGCGCCGACGTGAACAGACGCGCCGCGTTCAAGGGCTGCAGCAGATCGTGACTGGCGGCGGCGAGGAAGCGCGACTTGGAATGGTTTGCGGCCTCGGCCTCGCGCTTGGCCAGCTCCTGCGCATTCAAGGCTTCCGACAATTCGCTGGTGCGCTGACGCACGCGCGCTTCGAGCAATTCGTTGGCATCGATCAGCGCATGCTCGGCGCGTTTGTAGGCGGTGACGTCAGTGAAGGTGGTGACGAAACCGCCGCCGGGCAGTGGTTTGCCACGCATCTCGATCACACTGCCATCGGGCCGCACGCGCTGGAACGGGTGCGGCGTGCCCGCGCGCATATGCGCCAGGCGCCGCGAAACATGACCCTCGGCATCGCCCGGACCGCATTCGCCACGCACCGCATTCCAGTAGATCAAATCGGCGATCGGACGGCCGACGTAGACCAGTCCATCGGGGTAATCGAACAATTCCAGGTAGCGCCGATTCCAGGCGACCAGGCACAACTCCGCATCCACCACGCTGATCGCCTGGGCGATGTTCTCCAGCGTGGTCGAGAGCAGTTCGCGATTGAAGCGCAGTTCCTGCGAAGTCTCATCGAGCAGGATCGCCGCCTCGGACAGGTCGAGGCCGGTGCCGCGCAGCGCGCTGGTCAGCATGCGCCGGGCCGAAGCGGCTCCGATCGCACCGGCGAGCACGCGCTCGGTGTTCTGCACGAGCGCACGATCGGCCGATGCGTCCGGCAACAGCGGCTTGCCGGTCGCTTCCGCGTATTCGGCAAAGGCACGCGCGGCATGCTTCTCGCCGACGATGCGTTCGGCGATCGCCGCGAGATCGGCGATGCGGACACGACCGCGCCATTCACCGATGTTCGATGCGCGCATCGCATAGGGATCGAGGAACGCCGCAGCGCGCAGGCGTTCCTCGACACCGGGACGGAATCGCAGCGAGACGAATACGCAGCAGCCGACGTTGGCCAGCAGCGACCAGAAAGCGCCGTGTGTGACCGGATCCCAGCCGCTCATCAGGAACAACGCCTGCGGCTTGAGCCAGGCAATGCCGAAGGCGCCGCGCTCGATCCAGTCGCCAGGCAGCCACTCGGCAAAAGCGAGCGATGGCAGCAGCAGGGTGTAGATCCATACGGCGAATCCGGCAACCAGTCCGGCGATCACGCCGATGCGGCTGGCGCCGCGCCAGTAGAGGCCGCAGACGATCGCCGGCGCGAACTGCGCGACAGCCGCGAAGGAAAGCAGGCCGATCGCGGCGAGGTTCTGCGATTGCGTCGTATGCCGGTAGTAGAGGAACGCGAGCAAGCCGAGCGCGACGATCGTCACACGGCGCACGCCGAGCACCAGCGGCGAAAGATCGGCGCGTTGCTCGAGCTTGAGCGCGCGCACGCGCAGCAACGCCGGCATCACAAGGTCGTTGCTAACCATCGTGGCCAGTGCGACCGAGGCGACAATCACCATGCCGGTCGCCGCGGAGAACCCGCCGATGTAGGCGAATACCGCGAGCAGTTGATTGCCATGCGCCAGCGGCAGCCATAGCAGGTAGGCATCCGGCGATACAGCGCTGCCTTGCGCGGCGCCAATGCCGGCGCTGGCGATCGGCAGCACCAGCAGCGAGATCACGCCGAGATAGAGCGGAAACATCCAGCGCGCGCGGCGCAGGTCGCCGACGTTCTCGCATTCGACGACGGCGACCTGGAACTGGCGCGGCAGGCAGAAAATCGCCGCGAACGCGAGGCAGGTCTGCGCGAGGAATCCGGCCGGCAATCCATGCTGGGCCATCTGCGCGAGCGGTTCGGCGACCACCTCGAGGTTGCCGCCAGCGAACAACGCATAGACGCCGATCGTGACGAAGGCGAGCAGCTTGACGACCGACTCGGCCGCGATCGCCAGCATCATGCCGTGATGATGTTCGGTCGCGTCGATGCCGCGCGTGCCGAACAGGATTGCGAACATGGCGAGCAATAGAGCGACATACAGCGCACTGTCGCCGAGCAAAGGCGGATTCACGCTCGAGGTCGCCCCGGACATCACATCGAAGCTCATGGCGACGGCTTTCAGCTGCAGCGCGAGATAGGGCACGATAGCGGTCACCGCGATGACCGTGACCAGCGCCGCCAGCGCGTGCGATTTACCGAACCGCGACGCGATGAAGTCCGCGATCGAGGTGACGTTGCGCTCCTTCGCGACCAGCACCAGACGCTCGAGCAAACCAAAGCCGAACACGAACAGCAGGATCGGCCCAAGATAGATCGGCAGATAGGAGAGGCCGCCGCGCGCAGCCGTCCCCACCGCGCCATAGAACGTCCACGACGAGCAGTAGACCGCCAGTGCCAGGCTGTAGACGATCGGCCGCAACCAGGCGCGCGCCGGATACAGTGGGCGGCGGTCGCCGTAGTACGCGATCGCGAACAACGCGATCACGTACAGCACGGAAACCAGCATCAATAACCAGGCCGAAATCATCCCCACCTCCGTCGCCCGATCATTGTAGACGCGCCGGCGCTTGACGCCGCGCGTCGCACTGCCAAGCATGTCGGGCATGAAGCAGCCCGCCCTCGCTCTCGAACCTCGCATGGACGTGCCGGCGCTTGTCGAGGGCGAGATTCACATCTGGTCGCTGCGGGTCGAACGCACCGCGAGTGCGCGCGCGGTCGGCATCGCCGCACGCGCGGAACTCGAGCGCCTGCTGTGTGCCTACGGGAATGTGCCGACGCCGCCGGTGATCGAGCGTGGGCCGCACGGCAAGCCGTTCGCGCCCTCACTGGGCGATCTTGATTTCAACCTGAGCCATGCCGGGCACGATGCGCTGCTCGCGTTCGCGCGCGCGCAGCCGCTGGGCGTCGACATCGAGCGCTTCGATCGCCGGCTCGCGACCGGCGAACTCGCGCGCCGGTTTTTCGCCAGTGACGAGGCGGACGCCCTCCAGCGGCTTCCCGCCGAGGCGCAGCAACGTTGCTTTCTGCAGTTGTGGACGCAGAAGGAAGCCGTGCTGAAGGCGTTCGGCCAGGGGCTCGGCTTCGGCCTCAATCGGCTCGCGTTCGCGATTGGCGGCGACGGCGAGGTTGGGGACCTGCTGCGCATCGCCGAGGTGGCCGGCCGCGCCGAAGAGTGGCATCTGCGCAGACTGTTTCCGGGCGATGACCTAGTCGCCGCAGTTGCCTGGCGCGGCGCGGACCGGTCCTTGCGCCTGTTCATGCGCTTGCCATGAGCGATTGCGCTGCGACGCTGGCGTACCTCCGGCCGTCCTTGGCTGTGACATGGCCGATGGACAAGCAAGCCTCGTGAACAGCGGCCGCGCTCCTTCCGGTTTTGGGCAGGAGCTCGATCGAATCACGCTGGAGCGTGCGCGCCGTGGGGACATGTCGGCGTATGCGGCGATTTATGAGCGATTCGGTACGGCCTGCTACAACCTCGCCCTGCGCGTGCTCGGTGAGCCGGCCGCGGCGGAAGACATCGTGCAGGAGGTTTTTCTGAAACTGATCGGCACTCTGCGCGGCTTTCGCGGCGATGCCCCGTTCGGCGCATGGCTGAAGCGGATGACCGCGAACGCCACGATCGACGCGTTGCGCCTGCAGCAGCGCTTCGGCAGCGACGATGCAGAGACGCTGTTCGACGCGATGCCCGCGATCGACGCGGACGCCGAGAGCCGCACGGATACCTGGACGTTGCTGATGCGGCTGCCGCCGCGTGCGCGCGCCGTGCTGATCCTGCACGAGGTCGAGGGCTATACGCACAAGGAGCTCGCGGAATTGTTCGGGCAGAGTGAAAGTTATTCGAAATCGATCCTGGCACGGGCCCTGAAGCGGCTTGGCGACGACGCTTCGATATCGGCTTCGAAGGAGGCGGTGCACGATGGAAACTGATGACGCAAACGACGTGAAGCGGACCGTGGACTTCAGCCAGCTGCCGGTCTTTCCGCCGAGCGTGGACCTGTGGCGCCGCATTGCCGCCGCGCAAGCGCTGCGCCAGCGACGAGTCCGGCGTTGGCGGATCTCGATCGGTGCAGGCGGCGCCGTAGCGGCGGCCATCATTGGCGTCGTGGTGCTGACGCTGCCGCAATGGATGTCGTCGCCGTCGCCTTACGCGGTGGCCGACGATCAGCGCGAATCGCGCACGCTGGAGTCGCAGTGGCAGCACCTTGCGGCGGCGAGTTCACCGAATCCAGGCGGACTGAGCCGACTGCGCTTGATCGATGCCACCTTGCAGGCGGCCTACGATCGCGGTGCGCGCACGGACGAGCTGGCCCCTCTTTGGCGGCAGCGCAACGAGGCGCTGCGCGGATTGATCGCGCAGTTCCGGACGCCGGGCGCGCACGACGCGTCGGCGATCACACGAATCTGACTTCAGAGGTGATAGCGATGAAGATCTCGAAAGAGTATCGGGCGGGGTGCAAGACGATGTTGGCCTGGTCGATCCCGCTGCTGTTGCTGGCGACGGGTTTGGCGCAGGGCGAGGGTGCCGCGCAGATCGCGACGGCTTCCGCAGCAGCGACGCGTGCCAGCGAGAATGCGAGTCTCGGTGTGGAGCAGCGCCTGCGCGAGGAGCTGCGCGCGGTGATGACGGAGTTGATCGAGACCGGCGCTTTCGGCGACAAGTCACCGCAGCAGATTGCGCTCGATGTCGATGCGCCGGCGCAGCGGGTCAGCAACCTCGGACTGCTGGTTGACAGCAGCGGGGCGAGTCGCGACGGTCTTCATGTGCTGGGTGTCACCCCTGGCGGCAGCGCGGAGCACATGGGCTTGCGTGCCGGCGATGTGCTGGTCGCGCTGAATGGCGCTGCGCTGACGGACGGCGGCACGTCGACGGCCACCTTGCGACAGACCGTGGACAGTTTGCCGAACGGCGGAGAACTCGCGTTCGAAGTGCGTCGTGACCATCAGGCGCGCAGCGTAAGCGGCATCGTCAACAGCGTTTACTTGCCGCCCATGCGGCTGCGCGTGGGTGACGGCGTTGCACTCGCGGCGAACGGCACCGGCGCGGCGGCGGCGGCCATGCAAACCGCGACGGCGACCGCGACGGTCGCGGCGGGGTGCGGACGCATCAGCGATTTCGACGTGGCGCCACGCCAGCAACAACTGCATGCCGCGACGATCATCAGCATCGACGGCGTGACGCCGGGACCCAGCGGAGCGACCTCGTATCGCGTCAACGTCGGGCAGCACGTGTTGAAAGTCGCCGAGCGCATCGAAAGCCGCTACCTGAGCTTCAACGATCGCCAGCGCAACGGCGGTTCTGACCGCGATCGCTACAAGACCTTGACGGTCGACGTTGCGCCCGACACCACCACATTGATCGCCGCACGGCTCAACGATGACAAGCGGAACGAGTGGCAGGGCGGTCGCTATTGGGATCCGGTGGCCTGGAAGCAGACGGCCGAAGGCTGCCGTTGATCTCACGGGCTCGTCGCGCGGCGAACGCTCGGCGCGCGTGCCGGGCGAGGTGACCTGCAGGAGTGAATGCGCGACGATCGCTATAATCGGGCCTTCCGGCCCGCGAGCGAGCGATGACTGCTCTGAGCGTCAACGTCAACAAGATTGCCGTGCTGCGCAATTCACGCGGTCATGAGCAGCCTGATCCCGTGCTGGCTGCGCGCATCGCGATCGAAGCTGGCTGCCAGGGCATCACCGTCCACCCGCGGCCGGATCAGCGGCACATCCGTGTCGCTGATGTCGCGCGCATCGGCGCCATCGTTGGCCATGTCGAGTACAACATCGAGGGCAATCCTTTTGCGCCGCCACGTGGCGACTATCCGGGTTATGTCGAGCTCGTACGCGCGACACGCCCGGCGCAGGCGACACTGGTCCCCGACGGCGATGCGCAGCTGACTTCCGATCACGGCTTCGATCTTCGCGCAGACGCCGCACATTTGCGCCCGCTGGTGCGCGAATTGAGATCGTATGGCTGCCGGGTCAGCCTGTTCGTCGATGCCGGCCTCGAGGATGTCGAGCGTGCGGCCGAGATCGGCGCGGATCGAATCGAAATCTATACGGAACCCTACGCCAGCGCGTTCGCTAGCGGCAACTACGCACGCGCGCTCGACGATTGCGCGCGGACCGCGGAGCGCGCGCGTGCGGCCGGACTCGGCGTGAATGCGGGCCACGATCTCAATCGATACAATCTCGGGACGCTGAAGCGCGCGATCCCATTCCTCGCGGAAGTCTCCATCGGGCACGCGCTGATCGCCGAGTCCATCTACGATGGACTGGCGCCTACCGTACGCAATTACCTCACCCTCCTTGCGGCGACCGACGCCTGACCACCGGCGCTCGCGTTGCAAGCCGCACTATCGATGTCGGCAGCGGCAGGAAGGCTTACTGCGCGCCTTCGATGCGAATCGCCGACACGCCGCTGCGTTTCGCCAGCGCCAGCACGTTGGCGACATCGTCGTAGCTCGCGCTGGCTTCGGGTTTGACGTCGAGCAGGGGCGGATTGTCCGCATTCGCAGCGGCCGTCAGGGCTGACGCCAACTGCGCGTGGTTGATGCCCGAACCATCGAGATAAAGTTCGCCGGTCGACTTTACCGACAAGCTCAGTGTGCGTGGCACCTGGCCGCCGTGCGGCGCCCCGAGTGGCAGCGGAATCCGATGCAACGCCAAGGGCGCGGTGATCATCAGAATCACGACAAGGGCGAGCATCACGTCGACCAGCGGCGTGACATTGATCTCGGCCTGTACCTGTGGCGCATACGCTTGCAGCGAACGAGCGGTCATCGCACTCTCCCATGGCGGTAGGGAACGCATGGACGAGGCTACGCCGCTGAACGGCGGGCCGCAATTCTCAGGATCGCTGTAGCGCAAGTCGCCAATGAAAAACGGCGCTGCGTTTCCGCAGCGCCGTCGGGAACACTCCCCGGTTTTCGCTCGACTACTCGTTCGGACCGGTCGTCAGGAAGCCGATCTTGACCATGCCCGCTCGCTTCGCGGCAGCCATGACCGCGGCGACCTTCTGGTACTGCGTAGTCTTCTCGGCGCGGATCTGCAGTTCCGGTTGCGGGCTCTTGGTCGCCTCGACGCGCAACTGCGCTTCGAGGATCGCCTCGGTCACCGGTTCGTCGTTCCAGAACAGATCACCCGACTCCTTCACCGCCAGATCGATCGGCGTCGGAGGATTGGTGTCGACCGTGTTCGGGTTCGCCTGCGGCAGATTGATCTGGATCTTGTGCGACATCAGTGGTGCCGTGATCATGAAGATGATCAGCAGCACCAGCATCACGTCGACCAGCGGCGTGACGTTGATTTCCGCCATCGGGCCGCCGCCCGAACCGCCTGTACTCATGGCCATGGCTTACTTCCTCACGGCAACCGGAGCAACGCCCGCTTCAACGCGCGAACCGGTCGCAAAGAAATCATGCAGGTCGTGCGCGAACTCGTCGAAACGCGCATAGATCACGCGGTTCTGACGCACGAAGAAGTTGTAGGCGAGCACGGCCGGAATCGCGACGAACAGGCCGAACGCGGTCATGATGAGCGCCTCGCCGACCGGGCCTGCCACCGCTTCCATCGAGGCATTGCCGGAAGCCGCGATCTTGATCAGCGCGTGGTAGATACCCCACACCGTGCCGAGCAGACCGACGAACGGGGCCGACGAGCCAACGGTCGCCAGGACAGTCATGCCGCCTTCCAGACGCAGGCTCTCGCGAGCGACAGCCTGACGCAGCGCGCGATCGATGAACTCCGAGCGGTTCAGTGCTTCGACCAGGCGGCTGCCTTCGTTGCGCTGATGGTGCGCCGCGGCCGATGCCGAATCGAGCGCGATCTTCGAGAACGGCTCACCCTTCGGCTGATCCTCCAGGAAACGCACGGCATCCTGTGCCGATGGCGTATCCCAGAAGGTATTGATGACCTTGTCCATGCGCCCGCGAATCATTGCGTTGCGCAAGAAATTCGCGACGATGAAATAGATCGAGGCGATCGACATGATGCACAGGGTGACGAACACGATCCAGCCCAGAGCATCGAAGTTCTGGATCAAATCATGGAAGCCCATCTGACTCATGGCAGCGGCATTGCCACCGCCACCGGGGACGGGTACCGCAGCCGGCTGGGCTGCTGGGGTCTGGGACGGATCTTGCTGCATGGCGCTACCTACTCGCTCAGATTGAATTCGATGGGAACCAAGGCATACCCACGACTGGGTTTGCCATCCTTTATACCTGCGTTGAACATCCAGGTCTTCACTGCGTCGATCGCGGCCTGATCGAGTAGGCGCGAGCCGCTCGACTTCTCCACTGTGACTTCTTCGGCATGGCCGTCGGCGCCAACCAATACCTTCAGCATCAATTTGCCTTGCAGATGCTGACGGACCGCCTGAGGCGGATATTTCGGCGGTCGCATCTTACGGTAACTGATGTTTTCGCTCGGCGCGATATCCGCGGGCGGTGCTGGCGGTGCCGGCGGCGCGGGTGGCGGCGCAGGCGTCGACATCGGCGTCGCTTCCTCGGTCACGATCGCCGGAGCCGGCGGCGGTGGCGGCGCCTTCGGCGGCGGCTGCACCTTCTCGATGACCTTCGGCGGCGGCTTCTTCGGCGGCTCCGGCGGCGGCGGCGGTGGTGGCGGTGGCGGTGGTGGCGGCTCGATGAACTCGACCATTACCTTGCGGTCGAGCGTCTTGTCTTTTGCCGTCGGCGGCGCGACCGGCGTCAGCATCATCATGAACGCGAACACGTGCAGCGCGAACGCGCACGTGAACGCTGTGACGCGTCGCCAGCTGAACGAACTGCCGCCGGATTGGGAGTTATCTGCCATCAGTGGTGACCAACCAGATTGAGACTGTGTCGCCGCTTGACGACGCTATCGTTCCGCCCAAGTGCATCCCCCGAGGCGCGAGCACGAGAGCGAAGCACGGTACAACACAGCATGGCCTTACGACAAGCATTCGGATCAAGCAATCAAGTCGCGAGCAGTGAGTCTGCCGCGATTTGCAACACGCGTCTGTTAAAAATGATCGTGCGACGGCAAGAGCAGCGTCGCACGGTGCCGGTTTTGACGATGCCGCCTATTTTTTCTTCTTCTCGGCGCGTTTGATTTTCACGCCGCCCTTGGCTGCCTTGATGCGCTGATCGGCCATCGTCTTCGTGCTCGGATAGCCGGCAGCCTTCTGCCAGTCTGCCAGTGCCGCAGCATTCTGGTCGACATCGTTCTCGGCATCGCCGCGCAGCAGGTACGTCTCGCCTTCCTGGCGCAGGCCGCCCTTCGAGATTGCGTGCGTCAGCACATCGATGGCTTCCTTCGACTTGCTCGAATAGAACAGCAGGTAGCCGAGTTGGTAGTCGACATTGCCGTCTTTCGCCATCGGCGACGCTTTCGTGTAGCCCTCGATCGCGCAAGCATCGTCCTCGGCCTGCAGGCAAACGTCACCCTGCAGCTTGTAGACGTCGAAAGTGGGCTGGACGACGCCCTTGGCAATGCCTTCCTTCAATGTCGCCGCCGCGTCCTTGGGCTTTTCCGCGGCGCCATACAGCTTTGCCAACTGCACGTAGTCGTCGCCGGTCGTGATCAGTCCCTGACTCTTCGCCTTGGCCATCAGGTCCAGCGCCTGCTGCGGCTTGTCACCCTGGATGTAGATCGTCGCGAGCTGATTCAGCAGTTTCTTGTTCGTCGGATCCTTCACCATCTGCTGCTGCACGAGCTGCGCGGCCTGATCGTACTGGTTGAGCTCGAAGTAGCTCGCCATCAGGATCTGTGTCCAGCTGTCGTTCGGCTTGTCCGACATCGAGATGGCTTTCTTCATCGAATCCACTGCCGGCTGGTATTGATCCAGACGGTAATAGGCGTTCGCCTTGAGCGCGAGTTCGTCGGCGGTTTCCTTGCCGCTCAGCTTCTGCCATTGATCGAGCGTCGCCAGTCCGTCCTTGTATTTCTCATCCTGCAACTGCAACTGGGCAATGGTCAGAATGATCGAGAAATGCTGCGCGTTGGACAGGCCGTCGATCTCGACCGCCTTCCTGTATTCGGCAATCGCCTCCGCGCTCTTGTCCTTGTCGTAGTAAATCTGCCCCTGCAGTTGATGCGCGAACGACTGCGCGTATTTGCTCGCCTTCGTGTTGGCGAGCACCTTTTCAACCAAGGGCTGCGCCTCGTCGGCCTTGTTGTCGCTGACGAGATCGGCCGCCTTGTTCAGATCGCGCTGGTCGCCCGACGCCATTTCGAGCTTCGGCTCGACCCGCGTCGCATTCGGGTACTCGTTCTCGACCTTCTTGGTGTCCTTGGCGAACGCTTCGCCTGCCAGCGCCAGACCGACGGCGCAGACTGCCGCAAGGATCGATTTCGAGAGCTTCATGGGATCACCTCGATAAACCTACGAAGGCCGTCGGAGTTTAAGTCGCCGACGGAAAAAGGGCGCAGAGGGTAACGCTGGTGCGATGAACTGCACAAGCGCTACTCCGCCGCAGCAATGCTGCGTCGCAGCAGCGGCGCACCGCAGCACAGCTGGTTTTCCATGCTATGGAAGTATAGACGGCTAGACGTCCAGATTTGCCACGCGCAGCGCGTTCTGCTCGATGAAAGCGCGACGTGGTTCGACGACATCGCCCATCAGGGTCGAGAAGATCTGGTCCGCAGCAACTGCATCCTCGATGCTGACTTGCAGCAAACGGCGCGTCTCCGGATTCACGGTGGTCTCCCACAGCTGTTCCGGATTCATCTCGCCGAGCCCCTTGAAGCGCTGGATCGCGCGTCCACGCTTGGCTTCGTCCATCAGCCAATCGTAAGCCTGCGCGAACGTCGAGACGGACTGAGCTTTGCCGCCGCGACGGATCTGCGCGCCTGCCTGGATCAGCCCGGCAATCTGCGCCGAGGCATCGACGATCGGCTTGAACTCGCCCGCGGTCAGGAAGCCTGCAGGCAGCATTTGCGTGTGCCGCAGACCGTGTTGATCACGATCGATGACCAGTGCAGCGCCGTGCCCATCCCCGGCCGGCTGGATGCGCAACGCGTAACGCGGACGACCCAGACCGGTAGCGGCCAGCGCCGTCTGCAGCCGGACCACCCAGGCCTGCAGCACCACAGGGTCGTGCCAGCCGTCGGCCGCGAGCGGCGCGTTCAGCAGTGCATGCAACAGGGCGGCATCGAAGCGGAAGCTCAGACGCTCGATCTGGTCCAAGGCTGTTCGATACACCGCCATCAGACTTTCCAGGCCTGGGCCGCTCACGCCGGGCGCATCCTCGCTGTAAACGAGTTCGGCGCCATCGACGGCGTTCGAAATCAGGTAGGCATTCAGCGCCGCATCGTCTTTCAGGTACAGCTCCTGCTTGCCCTGCTTCAACTTGTACAACGGCGGCAAGCCGATATACACGTGGCCGCGTTCGATCAGCTGCGGCATCTGCCGGTAGAAGAACGTCAGCAACAGCGTGCGGATATGCGAGCCGTCGACGTCGGCGTCGGTCATGATGATGATGCGGTGGTAACGCAGCTTGTCGACGTTGAACTCATCCTTGCCGATGCCAGTGCCCAGAGCGGTGATCAGGCTGCCGACCTCGGCGCTGCCGAGCATGCGGTCGAAGCGGGCGCGCTCGACATTGAGGATCTTGCCTTTCAACGGCAGGATCGCCTGGTTCTTGCGGTTGCGACCCTGCTTGGCCGAGCCTCCGGCCGAATCACCTTCGACGATGAACAGTTCGCTGAGCGCCGGATCCTTCTCGGAACAATCGGCCAGTTTGCCGGGCAGTCCGGCAATGTCGAGCGCGCCTTTGCGTCGAGTCATTTCGCGCGCCTTGCGCGCCGCTTCGCGCGCACGCGCGGCATCGACGACCTTGGCGGCGATGGCGCGCGCCTCGGCGGGATTTTCGAGCAGGAATTCCTCGAGTTTCTGGTTGACGATCGACTCGACGACGCCCTTGACCTCG
>JBDTYM010000101.1:0-12561 GCA_040005635.1 Dokdonella sp.
CAGGTGGTGGCCGAGCCCAACCGGAAGGGCCGTGGCAATGCAGTATTCAAGCCGCTGCTGTATGTGCTCGGTGATGCCGACAGCGTGCGCGAGCCGGTCGAGGCGAAGCCGCTGCATCTGGACATACGGCCGTTCCGGCGCACACGCCTGCTCGGCTGCGTGACGCTGGACAAGGTCCAGCGATTCGCGATAGCGACGACGCCCGATACGGTCGGCAAATCCTACGAGAGCGAAGTTCGAGAAGCCGTCAGCGCACCGACGCCGGGTGGGTTCCATTACGCGACCGACGCGGTCAAGGCAAAGCTGCCTTACGCCGAGACGGGCACATTGATCCTCGAAGTCAGTACAGCCCCGGCCAGCGGCAAGGGCTGCTGAGTCAAGGTCGCCAGTCCACGCTCAGTGCGTCGCACCGCCGGCAACGTGCAGGTCGCGCGTCGTTGTCAGTGCGCATTCGAGCGCCGCACGCACGCCTACGACCATCGTTTCCAGCGCCATGCTGGGCTGGCCCGGGTAGCGCGCCGCCTGCGCCGGCAGCCACGGCACGTGCATGAAGCCACCGCGTATGGCCGGATGCCGTGTCGCGATCAGATGCGCGAGCGCGAAGAAGACCTGATTGCACAGGTAGCTGCCGGCGCTCAGCGACAACGCGGCGGGAATGCCGAGTGCGTGCAGGTGCGCCTGCATCGCCTTCAGCGGCAGGCTGCTGAAATAGGCAGCAGGCGCGCCGGCGACGACAGGCGTGTCTATCGGTTGCAGTCCTTCATTGTCGCGGATGCGCGCATCGATCAGATTGATCGCCACGCGCTCGAGCGAAAGCTCGCTGCATCCACCGGCCTGTCCAAGCGCAAGTACCAGCGTCGGACGGTGGCGTTCGATCAGGTCCTGCAGCGCCAACGGGGCGGGCGTGAACGCCACCGGCAGCACGGCACCGATCACGCGGTGTGCGTGCAGAACTTCGCCATCGAGCGCGCCGACGATGTCTTGCGAAGGATTGTTCGACTCGCCGCCAAACGGTTCAAAGCCTGTCAGCAGGACGGTGTGGTTTGGTTTGCTCATCGCTATCCGACTTCACGTTGCTCGGAACACGAGCAGCCACATCAACACGAAGTTCACGACGAGCAATGCGAGCGCGGTCGGCATCTGCGCGCGGATCACGCCGTACTGGTCCGGCAGTTCGAGCAGCACCGCCGGCACGATATTGAAGTTCGCGGCCATCGGTGTCAGCAAGGTGCCGCAGTAGCCGGTGAGCATGCCCATGGCGCCGAGCACGGCCGGATCCGCGCCATGGCGCAGCACCAGCAGTGGCAGGCCGATGCCGGCCATCAGCACCGGAAACGCGGCGAACGCGTTGCCCATGATGACGGTGAACAGCACCATGCCGAGTGCAAACGCGGCCAGACAGGCGATGCGGTTGTCGGTCGGGATGACCATGCCGACCAGCGCAGCGATCGCGTCGCCGACACCGGTCGCGGCGAATACGCTGCCGAGCGTCGCCAGCAAGATCGGCAGTACGGCGACGCAGCCCAGCGTGTCGAGCAGGCGTCGGCCTTCGCCGAAGGCTTGCGGCAGGCTCGCGTGCGTCGTGCGCAGAGCGACCAGCAACGCGATCACGCAAGCGATGCCGAGCGAGATCAGGGTCGGTTGCGCCGTATCGATCAGCGAGCTCTCGCCCCAACGCAGATACTTCGCACCCAGTGCGAGCGCGAGTGTCGCCAGTGGAATCGCGAGTGCCGGAACGAACAGGCGGTTGCCAAGTCGTTGCGCGCTGGCACGCCGCACGCTCGCTGCACCTTCGACTTCCTTGTCGGCCTGCATGCGTCCGCTTGCGGCCAACAAGCCAAGCGAGATCACGCCGAGGCCCATCGCCTGTGCCGGCCAGCGCACACCGTTCGCGCTGGCGCGCTGGATCGCGTCGCCGAACAGGAAGGCGCCGGCCAGGACGGCCCAGAACGCCGCCATCGCCCGGCGCCGTTCGCGCAGATTCAGCCAGGTCGCGATCACGAGAAAAGCGCCAAGGAGCCAGTAGATGTGTTCAATGGCGATCATTCCAGCGATTGTCCTTGATCGTGAGAATCAACAAGCGGCCTTTCCTGGCCGCGCTTTTCACGAAGAGCACGACCTGCCAGCTTGTGCTGGAACCATGCGATGCGGATCGCATGGATCACGAACGCCGCGATTGCGGTCGGCAATGCCCATAGCGCGATTGCGAGCGGCTCCAGATGGATGCCCTGGCGATCATAGAAACCCTGGATCAGCAGCACCGCGCCGAAGGCGAGAAAGACATCCTCGCCGAAGAAACGTCCGATATTGTCGGTCGCTGCGGCGAGCGCACGCACGCGTTCGCGCGTCGTCGCGTCGATGGCTCCATCGGCGCCCGACGCGGCCGCTTCGCTCATTGGTGCGAGCAACGGACGCACCGTCTGCGCGTGGCCGGCCAAATCGATCAGGCCGAACATCGACAGCAGCTGGCGCAAGCCGAGATACGCGATCAGCAGGCGTGCGAGCGTCATCGACCGAAAGCCCGCGATCCATGCTTGAGCACGCTCGCGCAAACCGTACCGCTCGAGCAGGCCGATCACTGGCAACGTCAGCACGAACAGCAGCAAGGCGCGATTGCTGACGAAGGCGTTGCCGAGCAGGGCAAGCAGGTCGCCGACGCCCATGCCCGCCGCGAGCGCACTGACCACGCCGGCGACTACCACGACGAGCACCGGGCTACGCTTCAGCATGAAACCGGCGACGACGACGGCGACGCCGAGCAGAGGCCAGTAGTTCATGCGCGCGCGTTCCGGCTTGAAACCGTCTCGCCCGAGTGGGGTTTGCTACAGAGCGCTCGATCCGGCAAGGCGATCGAAACGCCTGCGTCTCGCAACGCATCGCGCAATCTTCGAGCGAATTGTGCGGCATTCGGACGGTCGCCGTGCACGCAGATCGTCTCCGCGCGTAGCGCGAGCCGTGTGCCTTGCCTGGTCGTCACACCATCACCACGTGCGATGGCCAGCGCCTGTGCGACGGCCGCGTCGATGTCCTCGATGACGGCCGCGTGCTCGCGTCGCGCAGTCAAGCTGCCATCGCTCTCGTAGCGACGGTCCGCAAAGGCTTCGTGCACGACGGCGAGCCCTGCGCGTACACCGGCTCGCGGCAGCTCGCTGGCGGCGAGACCGACGAGCAGCAGTGCTGCATCGAAATCGCGGATCGCGCGCGCGATCGCGTCGGCCAGCGCCGCGTCGCGCGCGGCCATGTTGTAGAGCGCGCCATGCGGTTTGACATGATGCAGCCGGGCACCGGCCGCCTGCGCGAAACCGGCGAGTGCGCCGATCTGATACAGCGTCAGCGCGTAGGCTTCCTCCACACTGATCTTCATCTCGCGCCGGCCGAAGCCCTGCAGGTCGGGCAGCGACACGTGCGCGCCGATCGCGACCGCCGCCTGCAGCGCGAGCGCGAGGGTGCGCTGCATCGTATCGGGATCGCCGGCGTGGAAGCCGCACGCGATATTCACCGACGATACGTGCGCGAGTACGCCGGCGTCGTCGCCCATCGTCCAGGCGCCGAAGGATTCACCCATGTCGCAGTTGAGATCGAGGGTCCGGCTCATGCGTGCAATCGGCTCGTGATCGCTTCGATCATGCGGGCGAGTTCGCGTTCGCGTTGAAGATAACGCGTTTGCGCCTCGTCCAGTCCAATTTCGCGAAAACGCACGCTGTCACCAGGCTTGCGCTGGGCAAGGCGCGGCAGATCGATCGCGGCGATCTGGCCGATGCGCGGATAGCCGCCGGTGGTCGGATGCTCGGCCAGCAACGCGATCGGCTGGCCGCCGGGCGGCAGTTGCAGCGTGCCGAACGCGGTGGCTTCGCTGACGAGTTCGAGCGGAGCGGCGAGTGCGAGGCGAGGTCCGTCGAGGCGAAAGCCGACGCGGTTGGACTCCGGCGCAACGCGGAATTCGGCCGTGAACAGTGCCGCGCGCGAAGCCGCATCGAGCGCATCGAAATGACGGCCGCGGATGAGGTGAATCGCGTGTGTGGAATCGGTATCGAACCAGGGACGCGGGTCGAGCGACCACGCCGAGTCGACAGCGTGGGCGGAGGCGGGCCGCTGTCGTTCGGCGGACGCGAGGTTCTGTGCCATCGCGGCATCGGCTGCCCGCGTGCGTTCGATCAGCAGCGCATCGCCTGCGCGCAGTGGCCGCCCATGCAGCGGACCGAGCCCGGCATTCACGTCGCACGAGCGGCTGCCCAGCAGCAACGGCGCGTCGAAGCCGCCGGCGACCGCCAGATATCCACGCGCACCGTGGCGTACGCGTCCGCAGTCTAGTACGTCGCCGGCCGCAATGTGCTGGCGCCGCCAGCCCGCCATGGCATGCGCGCCGAGCCGGGCATCGAACTCGGCCCCGGTCAGAGCGACGAGAGCGTCGGCGCCGAAGTGCAGGCGCGGACCGATCACGCTTATCTCGAGCGCGGCTGCATCGTCAGCGTTTCCGACCAGTGCATTGGCGAGACGCAACGCGACCTCGTCCATCGGTCCCGCACGGCCGATGCCGAATGCTGCATAGCCGCTGCGACCACGATCCTGCAGCGTGGTCAGAAGTCCGCCCTTCAGCACCCGGATGCTCATGCCGGGGAAGCCACCGCGAGCGCATCGAATTCAGTCGCGTCAATGACACGAAAACGCACGCGATCGCCGGGGACGAGCAGGCAGGGCGGCTCGGCCTCGGCATCGAACAGGGTCAACGGGGTGCGTCCGATCAACTGCCAGCCGCCTGGAAGTTCGGACGGATAAATGCCGCTCTGCGCGCCACCGATAGCCACCGAGCCGCGTGGCACGCGTGTGCGCGGATTCGCGCGGCGCGGCATCTGCAGCGCAGGATCAAGACCGAGCAGATACGCAAAGCCCGGCGCGAAGCCGAGCATCGCGACGCGATACTCGGCCGCTGCATGGCGCGCGACCGCGTCGGCGGGAGCGAGTCCGCCATGGCGTGCGACGTCGATGAGGTCGGCGCCGAAGTCGCCGCCGTAGCAGACCGGGATTTCGATCAGGCGCGCGTCAGCCGAATCCCAGTGCAGCGGCTTCGCGAACACCGCACGCAAGGCGCCGGCCAGATGCTGCCAGGCCGTGTCGCCGTTGCGGCCGACCCAGAACGCGGTGTCGTAGTGCAGCGCCAGCGTCGCGTAGGCTGGTACCAGATCGAGCAAGCCGGGCATTTCGACACGGCGCAGCATTTCGGCGGCGGCTTGCACGCGCGCGTTCAATTGTGCATCGATGCGCTCGCCGAAGCGCAGCAGCAGAACCGATTCGCCGAGCGGCTCGATCGTGAAGTCGCTGGCGCCGCCGGCCTGTGTCATGCGAGCTTGGCCTGCAGCGCGCGGCGCAACTCGCCGATGCGTGCGTTCGCTTCCTCGGCGGGATAGGCGACGCGATCGCCGCGACCCCAGACCGGCTGCGGCCACGCCGCATCGGTGGCATAGCGCGCGATCACGTGCAGATGCAGCTGCGGCACCACGTTGCCGAGCGCCGCGATGTTGAGCTTGTCCGGACGCAGCCACTCTTCCAGCGCGCGACCGACGGTCGAGACTTCATCGAGCAGCACACTGCGATCGTTGCCGTCGAGGTCGATCAGTTCGCGCGCGCCGGCGATGCGCGGCACCAGGATCAGCCACGGATAGCGGGCATCGTCCATCAGCAGCAGGCGTGACAGCGGCAGCTCGCCGATCTCGTGCGTGTCGGCGGCAAGTCTGGCATCGAGCATGAACGACACGATCAAGCCCCCGCGAGATGGCGGTCGAAGAACGCCAGAGTGCGTTCGAGCGCGAGCTGCGCGCTCACCGCGTCATACACGGTGGGATCGACGTCACGATTGAATGCATGGTCGGCCGGATACGTGTAGACGTCGGCCTGCGGCAGCTTGGCGCGATGCAGCGCGACCACGTCGGGTGGTATCGAACGATCGCGCTCACCGAAATGGAACTGCAGCGGAGCGTGCGGCGTCTGCTCCAGAAACATCGCGTTGCGCGCGCCGTAGTAACTGACGGCCGGCAGGCCGAGCCGGATGGCGGCCAGCAACGCAACCGTGCCACCCCAGCAGTAGCCGACGCAGCCGATTCTGCCGGCCGAGGCGATTGCGGCCGCTGCGCTGGCTACATCCTCGACGGCGAGGTCGAGGCCGATTTCGCCGACCAGACGCTTGCCCTGTTCGAAACCCGCCGTGTCGTAGCCGAGTTCGACGCCGCTCTCGACATGGTCGAAGAATGCGGGTGCGATCGCGCTGTAACCGTGTTCGGCGAAGCGATCGACGACACTGCGCATGTGCGCGTTCACGCCGAAGATTTCCTGCGCGACGACGATACCGCCTTTCGGCGTACCGGCCGCATACGCGACATAGGCGCCGATGCAATGCTGGCGTGAAGTGCTGAGTTGGATGTGCTGACCCACGATGCGAAGTCCTGTAGCGATACGGCGCGGTGGATCAGCATCCATCAAATCGGCAGCACAGGTAAAGGGCCTCGTGCCAGGTTTTCGAGCTGCTGCCGCCCGCGCTGCGCAAACTCAGGCGGCGTAACGCGCGACGCGGTTGCGACCTTCGCTCTTTGCCGCATACAGCGCGCGGTCGGCGGCTTCGAGCAGGGCTTCGACATGGATTGGCTCGTCCAGCTGGGCGAGCCGGGCAACGCCAATGCTGATCGTCGCCATTGTGCGCAACTCCGGTGCCAGCGCCGCGAGTTGTTCGGCGACATGCGTGCGGATGCGTTCGGCCAGCGCGAGCGCAGCAGCCGGATCGCGATCGCAGGCGACCGCAACGAATTCCTCGCCGCCGAAACGGCCGAGCAAGTCGTTTGGGCCGAGGCATTCGCGCATCGCGCGAGCCCCCGCGACGAGTACGCGGTCACCGAACGGATGCCCGCCGCGGTCGTTGATCTGCTTGAAATGATCGAAGTCGATCGCCAACAGCGCCAGCTCGCGATCGTCGCGCCGGCACTCGAGCAAGCGTCGTTCGAGCTGCTCGCGCAGGTGGCGACGGTTGTCGGTGCGCGTCAGCCAATCGGTCGTCGCCGCCTGATAAAGATCGGCCGCCTGCAGCTCGAGGCAGCTGTTCGCTTCGCTCAGCGCGGCGCGCTGGCGCTCGACTTCGGCGTTGCGCAGGGCCAGCGCCTGATTGAGCCGGCTGATGCCGCGATAGCGCCAGACCAGCGTCGTCAGCAGCACCAGCAGGCCGGCCACCGCGGCGGCGTACAGGCGCCATTGCAGTTGCTGGGCCTGGATGCGCGCTGCCTTGAGTTCGTTGTCCTTGGCGAGCAGGGCGAGGCGTTGCTCGGCTTCTTCGCGCGCATGTCGCGTCTCCATCGCCGCCAGCTGGCGGCTGGCGCGGATGCCGAGCAGCTCTTCACGTTCGGCCGCGTACTTGTGCGCGAAACGCAAAGCATTGACATCGTCGCTCTCGGCTCGTGCCAACTGCTCGCGCAGGGCATAGGCCTGTGCGAGTTGCGGACGCAGCCGTGCCGCTTCCAGACCCGCAATGGCTTCATCGATCATCCCGCGTGCACGCAAGGTGTCGTGCCGCGTAAGTGCCACTTCGCTCAGATGCAGCAGCGCGCGCGCGACGATCTCGCGCTGGCCGAGCTCGCGTCCCAGCGCGAGGGCCTGCTCGAACTCGCTGACCGCGCTGTCGGCGATGTGCTGGCCGAGCAGGGCTCGTCCGATTTCCAGGTGTTCGAGTCCCTGGTGTGGACGGTCGTCGAGTGCGTCGTCGATCGCCAGCGCCTCTTGCGCGGCGGCCTGCGCGCGCACGGATTCGCCAGCGTCGTTGAGGAAGCTTGCGTAGGAGCCGACCACGGTCGCATAGGCGGAGGGCGCGCCGCGTTTTGCCGCGGCGTCGAGTGCGCGCTCGAAATACATGCGCGCGGTCGAAGCGTCCTCGATTTCGCGATACAGCAGGGCGACGTTGCGGTAGGCGTTATCGAGCTTGTCGCCGCTGCGCTCGCGTTGCGCAACCGCCTCGAGGCCGCTGTCCAATGCGCGCGCGAAATCGCCGCGATCACGATAAACCACGCTGAGATCGCCGAGAACGAGGGCGGCTCCGGCGGCGTTGCCGGCGCTGCGTTGCAGCTCGAGCGCGCGCTCGGCGTGGCGCAGCGCTTCATCGAGGTGGCCCAGCCGCCGTGCGACGACGCCCAGCACGCCTTCCGCGATCGCTTCGCCGACGCGATCGCCGTGCTGTCGCGACAGCTCGGACAGCCGGCCAGCCAGCGTGATGCAACGCTCATAGTCGCCGAGACTGAGCGCGGTCTGCGTCGCGCCCGAGAGGATCAGGATCAAGGCCGCATCGTCGCCGCGCTGTTGCGCAATTTCGGCGGCGCGCATCCATTGGCGGTCGGCGCGCGTCGGCGCGTCCATCGCCGCGGAAAGGTTCGCCAGCACCATCATCAGGCTCTGCTCAGCCCATCCGCCGCCGATGGCGCGCGCTGCAGCGGCGCCGCCGGCATCGGCGTAGTGATCCATGGCCGCCGCGAATTGCTGGGTGTTCGCGGCGAGCTGCGCGCGCGCGAGCGCTTCCGCGGCTGTTGCCGGTGGGCAGGCGATCGAGGCGGATGCGAGCGCCAGGAGCCATGCAAGGCGCTGCACGGGCGGCCGCGGTCGATCGCACGCAGGCGTTCGCGCCCCTCGCTGAATGTCACGCGCCATGATCGGGTATTGCTTCCCCTGTCGAACTGCCGCCCGTCGAAATGCCGCATCCCAGTTCCGGCAGCGCGGCAATTCTACCATTCGCCAAGGTATGTGCCTGAACGCAATCACCGGTAAAATCGGTGGTTTGCCGCAAACCGGACCTTCATGTCGCGTCGCAATCCCAAAGTCGGTTTCGTCAGCCTCGGCTGCCCCAAGGCCCTGGTCGACTCTGAACGCATCCTCACGCAGCTGCGCGTGGAGGGCTACGAGATCGTGCCGAGCTACGACGCAGCCGACGTCGTCGTCGTCAACACCTGCGGCTTCATCGACGCTGCGGTGGCCGAATCGCTGGACGCGATCGGCGAGGCGTTGGAAGAGAACGGCAAGGTCATCGTGACCGGCTGCCTCGGCAAGCGCGCCGAACTGATCCGCGAGGCGCATCCGGATGTCTTGTCGATCAGCGGCCCACAGGACTACGCCAGCGTGATGAGTGCCGTCCACGCAGTGCTGCCGCCGAAGCACGACCCGTTTCTCGACCTGGTGCCGACCTCCCGGCGCCTTGGCGCCGGGATTATCGATGGCGTCGGCGTCAAGCTGACGCCGAAGCACTACGCCTACCTGAAGATCTCCGAAGGCTGCAATCATCGATGCACGTTCTGCATCATCCCCTCGATGCGTGGCGATCTGGTCTCGCGGCCGCTCGACGAGGTGCTGATCGAGGCCGAGAAGCTGGTCAGGGGCGGTGTCAAGGAATTGCTGGTCGTCTCGCAGGACACCAGCGCCTACGGCGTGGACATGAAATACGCCGCGCGCGAATGGCGCGGTCACAGCTATCAGACGCGCATGACCGGCCTGTGCGAGGGACTCGCCGAGCTCGGTGTGTGGACGCGTCTGCACTACGTCTACCCGTATCCGCACGTCGACGACGTGATACCGCTGATGGCGGACGGCAAACTGCTGCCCTACCTCGATATCCCGTTTCAGCACGCGAACCCGCGCATTCTGAAATTGATGAAGCGTCCTGGCGCCGTCGACAAGACCCTGCAGCGTATCCAGAACTGGCGCCGGATTTGTCCGGATCTGACCATCCGCAGCACGTTCATCGTCGGCTTCCCAGGCGAGACCGAGGCGGAGTTCGAGGAACTGCTCGCGTTCCTGCATGAAGCGCAGCTCGATCGCGTCGGTGCATTCGCCTATTCGCCGGTCGACGGGGCGAAGGCGAACGAACTACCCGATCCGGTACCCGCCGCGCTGCGCGAGGAGCGTCTCGAGCGCTTCATGGAAGTGCAAGCCGGGATCTCGGCGACGCGCCTGGCGCGCAAGATCGGCACGCGCCAGCGCGTGCTCGTCGACGAAGTCGATGCCGATGGCGCGGTCGCGCGTTCGCAGGCCGATGCGCCCGAGATCGACGGCGTCGTACGCATCGACGATGGCCAGTCGCTGAAGCCGGGTCAGTTCGTCGACGTCGAGATCATCCATGCCGATGAGCACGATCTGATCGGCAGACTGACGGTGTGAGTCGCACAAGCGCGCCTGCGACGCACCGCGAAGTGGACAATGCCGCAAGGCCCACGGCCTGCTAGCATCGCTGACGCCGCGCCGATCCGCCGAAAGCCGGCGCGGGCACTGGGGAGTGCGCTGCAGCGGGCGATCACGACAAGGTCGTGTATCGCGCGCTTGCTTCACGCTCGATGTCGCGCACGTGGGACCACTGGGGGTTCACATGTTCGGATTGACGCAACTGGGTGTGCTTCACACGGCCATCAGCCTGATCGCCGTCGGCGCAGGCATCGTCGCGCTGCTGCGTGAAGGGCTGATCACGTCGCGCGACACGGTCGGCATGATCTATGTGATCGCGACTGTGCTGACCTGTCTGACCGGCTTCGGCATCTTCCAGCATGGCGGCTTCGGCAAGGCGCACCTGCTCGGCGTCGTGACCCTCATCGTGCTCGGTGTCGCCGCCGTTGCCGAGTACACCCGTGCGTTTGGCCGCTTGGGCATGCAGGTCGCCACGGTGAGCTACTCGGCAACGTTCCTGTTCCACTGGATTCCGGCAATTACTGAAGCCTCGACGCGGCTGCCACCCGGCGAGCCACTGCTGCCGAGCGCCGACGCGCCCGAATTGCAGATCGCCAGTGGCGTGCTGGTCGTGGTGTTCCTGCTGGGCGCGCTGCTGCAGCTGCGGCGGCTGCGCGCCGACCTCTGAAGCCGGCAGTTCGCGGGCACTGCCGCGGCGGCCGGCTATCATGCGCGGCGACACGATTTCGGGCGACGCGATGCAGTTCGACGAAGGGGCAAAGATTTCAGCCGAGTCGCTGTGCACGCCTGCGGCAGAACGTGCGGCCCATCCGCTGCTGCGCGCATGGCACGAGTACGCCGATCTGCTCGAACGCGCCGATGCGACCGGCATCGGCACGCTCGAGCGGCGCCGCGTTGCCGCGATTGCCACAGACGCCTGCCCGCGACCGCGATTTCGAGCGCAGGACGCCGCACTGCTGGAGGATGGATTGCATTACGAGTCGCGCATCGCCGAGCGCGGCGAACTGGCGACGCGCGAATGCAATTCGCATGACTTGTTCAATGCGCTGGTCTGGCTGCGTCATCCGCGCTTGAAGAGCGCATTGAACGCGCGCCAGATCACCGATATTGCACGCATCGGCCCGAAACAGCGCACGCGCGGCCAATGCGCGCTGACGCATTTCGACGAGGCCGGCGCGATCGTCTGGCTGGCCGATGCATCGCTGCTGCCGTTGTGGGATGCGCACGACTGGCCGGCCTTGTTCCTCGATCGAAGCGCGGCCTGGGGCGATTCGGTTGCGCTCACGGTGTTCGGCCACGCGCTGATCGAGCACGTCTGGAACGGGCACATTTTGCCGGTCGCCAAGGTGCTGGTCGTGCACGTGCCGACAGCGCAGACGCTACCTCGCGTCGTTGGCGCAGGTGCCATCATCGCGCACTGGCAGGCCGGCGAAGTCGCGGTTGCCGAGGCGATTGCCGACGGCCGTCTGCTAGCGGACCCGCAACAGCTGCGCCCGTTGCCGCTGGCCGGCATTCCGGGCTGGCATGCCCGCGGCATGGAACCCGCGTTTCTTCGCGACGCTCCGTGTTTTCGGCCCCTGCGCCCCGGACGAAGCTATCCTGCGCCGCTGCCGCTGGACGAAACCGATCGCTCGATGTAACAGTCCGTCGGTACGGCAGGAGTCCGCCGCGGCGGGAACTTTCCGCCGCTCTTGCGGTATCTTTCGCGGCGCTTCGATGTTCTGACGTGGTGAATGTGGTCGACGATCAGCGGAATCGGTCCGGTCAGCGGATGCGGTCCGGCTCGATCCGATCCTGCGCACGCAAGCCATCGAACGCTCCCAACACGGCCATCAGCCCGGCGACTCCGGTCGCTGCCGGCATCCATGTTTTCTTGAATGGTGCATAGACGATGATCGAAACGCGGCAACTCACCAAGCGCTATGGCGGTTTCACCGCTGTCGACGCGATCAGTTTCAAGGTCGAACCCGGCCAGGTGCTCGGCTTCCTCGGACCGAATGGCGCCGGCAAGTCGACCACGATGAAGATGCTGGCCGGCTTCCTCGCTCCCACCTCGGGCGGCGCGACGGTCGCCGGCTTCGATATCGAGAGGCAACCGCTCGAAGCGAAACGCGCCCTCGGTTATCTGCCGGAAGGCGCGCCGAGCTATGGCGAGATGAGCGTGCGCGAATTCCTCGATTTCATCGCCGACGTGCGCGCGCTCAAGGGCGAGCTGCGTGACCGGCGCATCGACGACGCGGTCGGGCGTCTGCATCTGGAACGCGTTCTGGAGCAGCCGATCGACACGCTGTCGAAAGGCTTCAAGCGTCGCGTCGGTCTCGCCGGCGCGATCCTGCACGATCCGAAGGTGCTGATCCTCGACGAGCC
>JBDTYM010000102.1:0-12541 GCA_040005635.1 Dokdonella sp.
GAGAACGGCCGATTGCTTGCGCCGGGCACGTGGCCGGCGACGGCATCGATCGGCTCGACCTCGCCGCGATAGCGCGGCGCGGCGCGGGCGTCGAGCAACAGCGTTGCACCTTGCCCGCGGCGGCGCTCGAGTTCATCGAACCCGACAACTTCGCTGCGATCGAGTTGAACGCGCACGCGCGAGGTTTCGCGCGCGACGACGCCGCCTTCGAGTTCGAGTCCCACTGCACGCCAGGCTGCGAGCCCGCCATCGAGCACGGCGACGCGTTCGTGACCCGCCAGTCGCAACAACCACCACAACCGCGCCGCGGCGAGCGCGCCGTTCGCGTCGTCGTAGACGACCACGTCGAGATCGCTGAGCCAACCCCAGCGCGACAGCATCGCGGAGAACGCATCGTCATCGGGCAACGGGTGCCGCCCGAGGCCGCGTTTGGAAAGATCGGAAAGGTCGCGATCGAGATGGACGTACACCGCGCCGGGAATATGCGCGGCCGCGTGGTCGCGTTCACCCTTGCCGGCGTCTGCGAGATCGAAACGCGCATCGACGATCAACAGGCCGCCGCGCATCTGCAGTGCCTTCAGTTCGGCGGCGGAGATCAGCGTGCGCATCGACATCACGCCGTTTTCTCCCATCGATCGAGGAGGTTCTTCAGGATCGCCGCTGTAACGCCCCAGATGCGTCGACCTTGCCAGACCATCGCATAGATATCGCGCTCGCGCCCGCGCCAGAGAATATGTTCGCGCTGCAGGCGGCCGGGCTCCAGAATGAAGGGCAACGGCACCTCGAACACCTCATCGACCTCGTCTGCGTGCAACCGCAGCGAGTAATCGCCGCCGACGAAGCCAGCCACCGGCGTCACGTTATAACCAGACACGGTGTCGAGACCATCAAGGTAGCCGAAGGGTTCGATCAGGTCCGGCGCAATACCGGTTTCCTCGGCGGTTTCGCGCAGTGCGGCAGCGATGACATCGGCGTCACCGGCCTCGACTCCGCCGCCGGGAAAGCTGATCTGGCCGGCATGTGTGCGCAAGTTCTCGGTGCGCCGCGTGAACAGGATCGACAGCGCATGCGCACGTCGCACAAAAGGAACCAGCACAGCGGCAGCGCGTGTCGACGAGGACAGATCGGCCGCATCAGCCAGCTGTTCGGCATTCCAGCCCGGTGCACTCGGCGGGTCATCGATCGGGCGCACGGCGCGACGTAGGCGCGCACTGTCGACTGCGAGCTGGGCTGCGCTCACGCGGACTTCGCCTCGCGCAGCGGCAGCAGCTCATCCATGATGCGTCGGCGCTCGCGTTCGCCCATTGCGACCCAGCCGGCGATTTCCTCGCCGCTGCGCAGGCAGCCTTCGCAATAGCCGTCTGCGCCGAGCCGGCAGATGCCGATGCAGGGACTCAGGATCAGCGTTGGCGATGCAGGATTCATCATTGCCCTGAAATGCAAACGCCGCGATTCGACGCGGCGTTTGCTGGTCATCCTATCGAACGATTCCCGTGTTATCGGCCAGTAGCCTGCACGGGAAAAAGATCATTCTGACCTTATTTCACGTCGATGATCTTTACTTCCCAGATGAAGACCTGGTTGCCGGAAGCCTGTTCCGGTGGCAGGAAAATCATCCAGTGATCGCCAACCTTCATCTTCTGGATCACCTCAGGCAACAGCTTGGTGCCAAAGATATTCGGCATGTCGGCGACCTTGGACTTGATCGGCTCGCCGACGAAGGAGCTGCGGATCTCGCGACCGTTGGTCAGCGAAACGCGCACATGGAAGGTTACTTCGCTGGTCGGCGCGACAGTCTTGCCGGTGCCGTCCTCGATCGACTTGTACTGCACGCCACTCGGCAGAACGGTGACGCCCTTCTTGGCCTTGTTGTCGGTCATGAACTGATCGGCAGTACGCTTGTTGTCGCCAAGCGCCTTGTCCGCTTCCGCTTTCATCTTCGCGTCGAGCTTCGTCAGCGCGTCCTTCATCGCCGCTTCCGGCACTGCCGGCGGCTTCTTGGAGAACGCATCCTGCACGGCACGCGTGACTGTAGCGATATCGACATCCATGTTGCGGTCGGCCAGGCCCGAGCCGATCTGGTAGCCAATCGCGTAGGAGATCTTGCCCTTGTCGGACGTGGTGTCCTGCGCCAGCGCGGACCCTGTGACGAACAGCGCCGCAAGGGCGAGTGACCAACCGAACTTCATGCGTGAAACCTCCGGATTATCTGCGAATCGGGGAAATCGAGCCCGGCGGGCGCCGGATCGAAAAGCGCGGTAGTGTAACCGAGCCGCGCCGCGGTCCAAAACGCTCGGGTTCGGAACGCCAAGGGCGCGGAAAGTTCGGTCCGAACGTGTCTGGCAAGGCGACCCGTATCATCGCCATGGCGCCCTGAACTGGAGCCGAAACTCATCTAGCGCGGGAAACGCAGCGGTTCGACCCGCCAACGCTGCATGGTCGTCTCGAGTTCGAGACAACTGGGACCGCCGAAGGTACGGGCGCGACCTGCGGCGCCGGGATTCAGCACCCAAGGCCGCTCGTCATCGTCGATGCAGAGCCGATGGCTGTGCCCATACACGATCGCGCGCGCAGACGGAAATGCCGCGCGCAGCCGTCTGTGGCGCTGCGCCGGTGGGAAACGGTCGCCGTGAATCGCGACGAGAACACCGCCGGGCAGGTCGATCTGCACCTGCTGCGTCAGCGTATCCGGCACGTCGCGGTCCTGCCGCGCCCATTTTTCACGCACATCGTTGTTGCCGCGCACGGCGATCACCCGTGCGCATGCTGCATGCAAGGTCGCGAGCACCTCGGCGGAACCGACATCGCCGGCGTGTACGACCAGATCGCTACCGCGTGCGAGCGCAGCAATACGCTCATCGAGCGCGCCGTGCGTGTCCGACAGCAGCAGGACGCGCACGCCGTTCGATCAATGGGGTCCGCCGCGGTATTTCTTCTCGCCCGCCGTGACCGGCACAGAGAGACGATTCTCGGGGGGCGCCAGTGGACAGGTGGCATACGGCGTGAACGCACAGGGCGGGTTGTACGCCTTGTTGAAATCGATGACGAGCTTGCCGTCCTTCGGCATGTCGGCGTACAGGAAACGACCCGAGCCGTAGGTCTGCTTGCTGGTGGTGCCGTCGGCGAAAATGAACCAGAGTTCCTTCGCATCCTTGTCCTCCAGCACCGGCAGCAGCTCGTATTTCTTGCCGCCGCGCTCGAACACTGCCTTGCCCGGCACCGGCATCTTGTCGACTGTGCCGAGTACGGTCGGAATATCGAGGGTATGGGCAGGCTGGTACGGCTCCCATTTCGCCTCGACCCGCCAGGACGGATCGATCGGGAAATAGTCGATGCCGACGAACTTCGCGCGAGTCTCGGCTTCGCTGTCCTTCACGCGCAAGCCCTTCTTGCCGTTGCGATCGATCACGTAGAAGTTCACCGTGCCAAACGCGACCGTGGTCGGCTTCTCATGGCTGTCGTCGAGCAGTTCGGCGGAACTCACCTTCTTGCCATCGATCGTCGCATCGGCCTTGGCATCGAGTTCGAGCGTCGCCTTGCCGCTTTTCAGCGTGATGGTACCCAGATGCGCCGGCCCCTTCGTCAGCACCACATCATTGTCCTTGGCGCTGCCGACCTTGTTGCCGCCATCCTTCAACCAGGGCAGGCCGATCAGACTGAGCCAGCCATTCGGTGCCTTCAGCCGCTCGACGCGTTGCGCGCGCCCGGTTTCGATCTGTTTGACGTAGTCGGCAGGCGCTTTGCCGCTTTCGACATTCGCTGACATCAGTTGCACTCCGGCGAAGCTCGCTGCGAGCAGGGCTATGGCTTTCAGCATGAAAAAAGTCCGTGGTGGGGAAGTGGGTCGACACGCAAGTGAGGAATATTCGAGCAGCGAAGTCAACGGCCGCGCAGAAAAAGCCGGTCGAGCTCGGGAATCGCAAGCTGCACCCAGGTCGGACGGCCATGATTGCATTGGCCTGAGCGTTCGGTCGCTTCCATCTCGCGCAGCAGCGCATTCATTTCGGGCAGGCTGAGCCGCCGGTTCGCGCGCACCGAGCCATGGCAGGCCATCGTACTCAGCAGCTCGTTCGCGCTCTCCTCGACGCGACGCGACTCGCCGTGCACGGCCAAGTCGGCGATCACGTCGCGCACCAGCTGTCCGATATCGGCGCCATCGAGCAAGACCGGGATGCGGCGCACCGCGACACTTTGCGGCCCACTGCGGGCGACATCGAAGCCGAGTGCGCCGAAACGCTCACCCTGTTCCTCGACGACGGACGCTTCGCGCTCGCTCAGGCTGAGCGTCATCGGCACCAACAGCAGCTGTGAGCGGATGCCCTCGCCATCCTGTGCCGTCTTGAGGCGTTCGTACGTGATTCGCTCGTGCGCGGCATGCATGTCGACGAGGATCAGTCCGTGTGCGTTTTCCGCCAGCACGTAGATGCCGTGCAACTGCGCAAGCGCGAAACCGAGCGGCGGAATCTCCTGATCATCGCGATTCGCCGCCTGCGCGTGCGCGGCGCCTGCCAGCGTCGACGATTGCGGCAATGCGCGCGCCTGACCGAACAGCGTTGCATAGTCGGCCAGCGGCTCGCGCACGCCGAGGCCAAGGCCCCCTTGTCGATAGGCTGAGTTCTGAAAGCCTGGCACGCCAGGGGACGACGCATTGAACGACGCAGCCGCAGGGGCGCCCGCAGCCAACGATGACGCCGACGACAGCATTCCTCCGGCGCGCGCGCCACCAAGCGCATCATCCAGCGTGCGATAGAGGAAGTCGTGCACGAGGCGCCCTTCGCGGAAGCGCACCTCGTGCTTGGCCGGATGCACATTGACATCGACCAACACCGGATCGAGTTCGAGGAACAGCACGAAGCTCGAATGTCGTCCGTGATAGAGAACGTCCGCATAGGCCTGACGCACCGCATGCGCGACCAGACGATCGCGCACGAGACGGCCATTGACGTGGAAATACTGCTGGTCGGCCTGCGCGCGCGAAGCGGTCGGCAAGCCAACCCAGCCATGCAAGCGCAGCCCTGCGCCCGTATGTTCAATGCGCAGGCTCTGTGCGACGAACTCCTCGCCGAGCACGTCGGCAACGCGGCGCGTGCCGTCGCTTTCGTCCAGCACCGGTTTCAGCATCCGCACCGGTTTTCCGTTGTGGCTGAGACGGAATTCCGCCTGCGTGCGCGCCAGCGCGATCGACTTCACCAGCTCGTCGATATGGTTGAATTCGGTGCGCTCCGCGCGCAGGAATTTGCGCCGCGCCGGCAGGTTGTAAAAGAGGTCACGCACTTCGACATCGGTGCCAGGCGGATGCTGCGCCGGCGCGGGCGCGCGCGGCTTGCCGCCATCGACTTCGATGCGCCATGCCGTGTCGCTGCCGGAGCGGCGCGACGTCAGTGCGAAGCGCGACACCGATGCGATGGATGGCAGCGCCTCGCCGCGGAAGCCGAGTGTGCCGACGCGTTCGAGATCGTCGAACGAAGCGATCTTGCTGGTCGCATGCGCGGAAACGGCGAGCGACAAGTCTTCTGCCTCGATGCCGCTGCCATCGTCGCGGATGCGGATCAGGCGTGCGCCGCCCTGCTCGATGTCGATCTCGATGCGTCGCGCGCCCGCGTCGAGGCTGTTCTCGACGAGTTCCTTGACCACCGACGCCGGGCGCTCGATGACCTCGCCGGCGGCGATCTGGTTGACCAGTTCAGGAGGCAGGGAACGGATGCGCGACATGGCCGGACCGCAGGGCGGGCCCGCATGATAGCCGAACGCGCGCGCGCTTCAGCCCGAGGGAATCTGCAATACCTCGCCCGGACGCACGCGCTCGTCGGCAAGTTCGTTGGCAGCGCGCAGCTGAGCTGTGGTCATGCCGTGGCGTTCGGCGATCGCGCGCAGCGTATCGCCGCGGCCGACGACGTAGCGCTCGCTCTTCCGGCGATCCGGTTCGGCCTCACGCTCGCGGTTGCCACCCTGCGCGAACTGCGTGCCAGGCAGCGGAGAGGCGCGGAAGTATTCGTTGACACCGCCGAGGATCGCCGAAGCGAGTTTTTCGCGATGTTCGGGATTCTTCAGGCGCGCTTCCTCGGCGGGATTACTGATGAAAGCCGTCTCGACCAGGATCGATGGCACGTCCGGCGAGCGCAATACGACGAAATTCGCGCGCTCGACGTAGGCTCGGTGGGTAGGACCCAATTTGCGCAAGGCGGACAGCACCTGCTCGGCGACGGCACTGCTGGCGCCCATCGTGGCGCCCTGCGACAGATCGAGCAGCACCTTGGCGAGCGTGTCGTCCTTGTCGTCCAGCGAAATACCGCCGACCAGATCGGCGCGGTTCTCGCGATCGGCCAGCCAGCGCGAAGCCTCATTGGTCGCGCCACGCGGGGACAGCACCCAGACCGAGGAGCCACGCGCATCGCTGCTGGTAAATGCATCGGCATGAATCGAAATGAACAGGTCGGCCTTCGCCTCGCGCGCCTTGCGATAGCGATCTTCGAGTGGAATGAAATAGTCGCCGTCGCGCGTCAGCACGGCCGTCATGCCCGGCGTACGATCGATCTGCTTCTTCAGCTGGCGCGCCACCGCGAGGGTGATTTCTTTCTCGTGCGTGCCGCTGCTGCCGCTCGCCCCTGGATCGTCGCCGCCGTGGCCGGCATCGACCGCGATCACGACATTGCGTGCCTTGCCATTGGAGGCTTCAGCCACCGTCTTGACTGGGGCCGGCTTGACCGTCGCCGGGTACAGATCGAGCACGAGTCGATAACCGAACTTGTCTGCGGGCGGCAACAGGAAGCTCTTCGGCCGCACGCCTTCGGCGAGATCGAATACGACGCGCGAGTCCGCCTTGCCCTGCTTGCCGGCGCGCAGGCTCTTCAGCAAGCCTTTCGCGGCGGGCGCGCTGAAACCGCTGCCAAGCTGACTGCCGCGCATATCGAGCACGATACGGTTCGGCTTGTTGAGCTCGAACAGCTTGTAATCGACCGGGCCGGACACGTCGAAGACGGCGCGCGTGTATTCGGGCCCGGCCCATATGCGCAAGCTCTTGATTTCAGAAGCACGCACGCTTCCGGCGGCCAGCAGCAGTGCCGCACCGCACGCAATTACCGAAGTCAGGTCGCGGATTCCCCACATGCCGCGTATTCAACTCGAAAGCGCCAGAAAAAAGCAAGCTTTTTCCTTGAAAATCCGTCACGTGGGGCAACTTCGTGAATTGTTGCTCAGGAGATGCCCGCAACGAACCGGTTCGGCATGACTCAGTCTGGGCGGTCCCAGACCTGCAGCAAGGCCCGCCCGCGCGCGCCACTGGCGACCGCTTCGAGTTTGCGCACAGAGCCCGCATGCGACAGGCTTAGCGCGAGATCCGGCGCTGGCAGCGTGCCCGCGGCACGCTCGGGCCATTCGATCAGCACCAGGGCTGCCGGGGTCCACAGGTCATCCAGGCCCAGCCACTCCAACTCGCCGGCATCGGCGATTCGATACAAGTCCAGGTGATGGATGTCGAGCCCGGGGATCTGGTAGGACTCGATCAGACTGTAGGTCGGACTCTTGATGCGCTCGCCGACCCCGAGCGCGTGCAGCAGCGCGCGCGCGAACGTGGTCTTGCCGGCACCGAGTTCGCCAGCCAGATGGATCACGCCCCCCGCCTGCGCGGCCGACGCCAAATGCTTCGCCAGCCTCTGCAACGCAGATTCGTCGATAGCGCCGAATACCTTTCGATCGATCACGCTGCGAACCGATTGACCAACTGGCGCAGCGGCTCGAACAGGTCACTCGCAAGCAGGCCACGCGGCGCATCGCCAGCGGCCCGATCGCCGGCGCGCGCATGCAGCGCCACACCGAGCCGTGCGGCATCCCAGGCAAGCAACCGCTGCGCGAGCAGCGCCGCGATCACGCCCGTCAACACATCGCCCATGCCACCCGAAGCCATTCCCGGATTACCCCAGGGGCAGACGGCAACGCGGCCCTGCGGATCTGCGACCAAACTGCCGGCGCCTTTCAGCACGACCACGGCCTGGTAACGAGCGGCGAGATCGCGCGCGGCTGCGTAACGATCGCGCTGGATCGCAGCGGTATCGCATCCGAGCAGGCGCGAAGCCTCACCCGGATGCGGTGTCAGCACGGTCGCTGGCGGCAACCTGCGCGGCGAACCGGCCAGCAGGTTCAGCGCATCCGCATCCAGCAGCAGCGGCTTGCCACTGGTGATGGCCGCCTCGAACAGCGCGCGCCCCCAGTCGCCCTGCCCCAATCCGGGCCCGATCGCGACGACGCTGGCGCGTTCGAGCAACGGCGCCAGCGATGCTACATCGTCGATGCCGCGCGCCATCAGCTCCGGTCGCGCGGTGTTCAACGCGGTGACGTGGGTTGTGCGCGTCGCGACGCTGACCAGTCCTGCGCCGCAACGCAGCGCCGCCTCGCCGCTCAGGCGGATCGCACCGCCCATGCCGTCGTCGCCGCCGATCGCGAGCACGTGTCCATAATGGGATTTGTTGACATTGCTGCCGCGCGGCGGCAACAGCAGAGAAAGTGCATCGTCCATCCGCTGCGCATCGGCAACGATGCCTTCGAGCGCCGTCGCGGGAATATCCAGCGTCGCAAGTTCGAGCACGCCGCAGTAATCGCCGGCGTCCGCGGTGAACAGACCCCGCTTCCAGGCGACGAAACTGACCGTCGCGGCGGCAACGACGCAGGGACCGAGGCGCAGGCCGGTGTCCGCGTCGAGTCCCGAAGGCACATCGAGCGCAAGTACCGGCGCGTGCAGCGCATTCAAGCGATCAATCAGCGCCGCTGCGACGCCGCTCACCGGTCTCGTCAGACCGGTACCGAACAAGCCATCGACGTGAATGTCGGCGGACGGGCACGCGTCCTCGCCATTGTCGATCCGGATACTTCCGCCTGCGGCGACGAAAGCAACGCGCGCACGCATTGCATCGTCACTGTTCGAACGGTCCGCCAGCATCACGGCCTCGACCGGGAGACCCGCCTGCAATGCGAGTCGACCCAGCAGGAAGGCATCGCCGCCGTTATTGCCATAACCGGCATACAGCGCGATGCGGCGCGCATCGGGCCAGCGTCGACGCAGCGTCGCGAATGCGGCCGCTGCCGCTCGTTCCATCAGCACGAAGCCCGAGATACCGAGATGCTCAATGGCGGCGCGGTCGATGCGGCGCACCTGCGCGGTCGTGTACAGGGAACTGGCGCGAACGTCATCGCTCATCGCGTGATTCTAAAGCCGCGCGTCCACGATGGGCACCGCTGCGCGCTATGCTGGAATACGGATTGCCACTTTCAGCCATGAGCACGATCGACTTCCACACGCTGCGCACCGATATCGATCGCTGGAGTGCCGAACTCGGCTTCCAGCGCGTGGGCGTGGCCGGCATCGAGCTCGGCAAGGACGAGGAACATCTGCTGAGCTGGCTCGACGCCGGCTTTCACGGCGAGATGGACTACATGGCACGGCACGGAACCCGGCGCAGCCGCCCGGCCGAGCTGCAGCCCGGCACGCTGCGCGTGATCTCCGCGCGCATGGATTACGCGCCTGCGGCGCTCGGCGATGCCTGGCACGTGCTTGCGGACGGTGATCGCGGCTACGTGGCGCGCTACGCGTTCGGTCGGGACTACCATAAGGTCCTGCGCAATCGCCTGCAGAAGTTGGCGGAGCGCATCGCCGAGGTGACCGGACCGTTCGGCTATCGGGCCTTCACGGATTCGGCGCCAGTGCTGGAGAAAGCATTGGCGCGCAACGCCGGACTCGGCTGGATCGGCAAGCACACCCTGCTGCTGAGTCGAGAAGCCGGTTCCTGGTTTTTTCTCGGCGAGATCTACACGGATCTGCCGCTACCGGTCGATGCGCCCGCGAGCGCGCACTGCGGCACCTGCATGCGCTGCATCGAGATCTGCCCGACGCGTGCGATCGTGGCACCGTACAAACTCGATGCGCGCCGCTGCATTTCGTACCTGACCATCGAGTTGCGCGGGGCGATACCGGAAGATCTGCGCGCGCCAATCGGCAACCGTATCTTCGGCTGCGACGACTGCCAGCTGATCTGTCCCTGGAACAAATTCGCGCAGAGCACGCCCGAGGCGGATTTCGCGCCGCGCCAAGGCCTCGATGGAGCGGCGCTGGTCGATCTGTTCGGGTGGAGCGAGCAGGAATTCCTGGACCGCACCGAGGGCATGGCGATCCGCCGCACCGGATACGAGGGCTGGTTACGCAATATTGCCGTCGCGCTCGGCAATGCGCCGCGAAGCGCTCGCGTCACGGCAGCGCTGCAGGCGCGTGCCGAGCATCCGTCAGCACTGGTACGTGAGCATGTGGCCTGGGGGTTGGAACAGCAGGCGCAACGACTGCAGCGAGAGCAGCGAGAGCAGCGAGAGCAGCGAGAGCAAGCATAACGTTGACACGAAGCGGCATGCATTCACGCGGTCAGGCGGTCAGGCGGTCGATTACCTCTCCGACCATGCGCTGCCCGCTCGAATCCGACAACGCTCAGGCAGCCTGCTTCGGAATCGATGTGTTCGTGTGACTCAGCTTGTTGTGGCGGTCGACATAGACCAGCTGCGGCTTGTGCTGCACGGCTTCGGCGGCGTCGTAGCCGCCGTATGCGGCAATGATGATGATGTCACCAGGCTGCGCCCGATGAGCCGCTGCACCATTGATCGAGATGATGCCGGAACCCTCGTCCGCGCGGATCGCATACGTCGAGAAGCGCTCGCCGTTGTTCACATTGTAGATGTGGATTTGTTCGTATTCGAGGATGCCGGACACATCCAGCAGGTCGCCGTCGATCGCGCACGAGCCCTCGTAGTGCAGCTCGGCATGGGTCACCGTGGCGCGATGGATCTTCGCCTTGAGCATATTGAGGTGCATGGAATCTCCGACGTAGCTGTTGTACGCGCGCAACATGGCGCCGGATACTATTATATCAAGGCATGTGCTGATGCAGCACGAAGTTCCAGCACGCAATTGAATTATCAATTAATTCAGTAAGATAGATATTCTGTTGGGCAAAAAAAACCCTCGCGCGTTGCCGCTGCGAGGGTCTCAATCGGAGTGACGATTACCTACAATGCGCCCTGCTGTCCTCGGGAACAACGGCTGTCGTTGCGAAAACCCCTAAGACAGTTGGGAGAATACCACAGCCCCTGGCGAAAACGCTACAGGTCGATGATGAAATTATCGATCAGCCGGGTGGAGCCCAAGCGCGCGGCGATGAGCGCGACCAGATGGCGATCGGCTGCCGTCGCCGCGCGCAGATCGTCGGCGCGGCGGATGACTGTATAGTCAGGCGCGAAACCGGCTTTCTGCAGACGTGCACGCGCCTCCGCCTCGACCGTATCGAGCGGCTGGCCGGCACGGACCTCGACGGCCATCTGCTGCAAAGTCGCATGGATGACGCCAGCCTGCTCACGCTGTTCCGCGCCCAGGTACTGGTTACGCGAACTCATCGCCAGGCCGTTCGCCTCGCGCACGATCGGCGCAGCGACAATCTCGATCGGGTAGGCGAGATCGCGTGCCAAGCGCCGGATCACGAGGAGTTGCTGATAGTCCTTCTGACCAAACACCGCGACGTGCGGTCGCACCAAATTGAACAGCTTGGCGACGACGGTCGCGACGCCGTCGAAATGTCCGGGACGAATCTCGCCCTCGAGCACATCGGACAACTCCGGCACGCTGATGCGCGCGCTGCGCTCGACGCCATAGGGATACATGTCTTCGACCGCCGGCATGAGCAGCACATCGCAGCCGCTCGCTTCGAGACCGGCGGCATCGGCTTCCGGCGTGCGCGGGTAGCGTGCGAAATCCTCGTTCGGACCGAACTGGGTCGGATTGACGAAGACGCTGGCGATGACGACGTCTGCGTGTTCGCGGGCGAGTTCGACCAGCGAATGATGGCCCGCATGCAGATTGCCCATGGTGGGCACGAGACCCACGCGCTTTTTCTCGCCGAGCAGTCCATCGACGAGGGCGTGCAATTCACTGCTGCGACGAATGATCCGCATGCTCAGTAGCTGTGTTCAGCGGCAGGAAACACGCCCGCACGTACGTCGCTCGCGTAGGCGGCGATCGCTTCGACGATCGAGCCACGCCCGGACAGGAAATCCTTGACGAAGCGCGGTCGTTTGCCTGGCGTGATGCCGAGCAGATCGTGAATCACCAGCACCTGGCCGTCGCAATCGACGCCCGCACCGATGCCGATGGTCGGAATACGCAGCGATTTCGTGATGTCGGCGCCGAGCGCTGCCGGCACGCATTCGAGCACGAGCAGGTCCGCGCCGGCTTCCTGGACCGCGAGCGCATCTGCCTTCAGACGCGCCGCGTCGGCGCTGCCGCGACCCTGCACGCGATAACCGCCGAACTTGTGCACCGATTGCGGCGTCAGGCCGAGATGCGCGCATACCGGAATTTCATGCCGCTTCAGCGCATCGATGACCTCGCAGACCCACCCGGCACCTTCGAGTTTGACCATCGCCGCGCCGCCTTCGGCAAGCAGGCGCGCCGAGTTCGCCAGCGCCACGTCGGCATTGCGATAGCTCATGAACGGCAGATCAGCGACCAGGTGCG
>JBDTYM010000103.1:0-12396 GCA_040005635.1 Dokdonella sp.
ACCGGCAACGCCGGCAAACGCAATGGCCGCCGACGCCAGCAGCAGAGCGAAAATCAGGCTCCCTGATGGTGCACGTTGCGTCACCCGGCTTCTCCTCGACCCCTGCCGCCGACCGCCGTGCCGCAGAATCAGAACGTGTTGCCGAACGTGAACTGGATCAATTCGGTATCGTCGCCGGTCTGCTTTCGGATCGCATGGGCGAGGTTGATGACGATCGGACCCACCGGCGCGCGCCACTGGAATGACAAGCCCGCGGAGGCACGCAGCTGGCTCGCGCTGAAGGAATTGTAATTCTTGCACTGTGGCACGAGTACGGCATCGCAAAGACTGTTCTTGAACACGTTACCGACATCGACGAACGCCGAAAGTCGCGTGCTGTCGTCGTTTTCCTTGACGAAGGGCGTCGGGAAAATCACTTCGGCCGATGCCACCGTCTTCAGCGCGCCACCAATCGGCAGGCGGCAGTTCTTGTCGGTCAGATTGGTGCAGCCCGGAACAATCGAGTACGGACCGAGGGTGTTGTCGCGGAATCCGCGCACGTCGGAAACACCGCCTGCGTAGAAGTCCTCGAAGAACGGCAGGCCGCCTAGATTCGCGATATAGCGCGGATCGGATGGAGACATCACGCTCTTGGACGTGCTGTAGGTGTCGCCGTAACCGACGTTGAAATGGCCGTAGAACGTCAGCTTTTCGGTCAAGCGCAGGTACTGGGCGAACTTGTAGTTGACCTTGTAGTACTCGACCGTGGACCCTGGCAGCGTCGTTTCCAGCGTTACCTGCTGCAATGAGCCGCGCGTCGGATTCCAGTAGCGGTTGCGCGTGTCGTGCGCCCAAGAAAGCTGCACGTTCCAGGTATGGAAGGTGCGGTTGCCGAGGTTGTCGATGTAGTCGATGATCCGCTGCGGCGTGATGGTTGGAAACGTGTTCACGCCGGTCTTGCTGAGGCCGATCTGCGCGTTGATCGTGTCTGCCTCGGTGATCGGGATACCGAGATAGATGTCGAAGGCATCGGTATTGGTCAGGTAGGCGGCGATGTTCTGCTCGCTCGAATCGAGCTCGGTGTGCTTGATGTCGTAGCCGATGCCGATGCCGTCGTCGGTCAGATACGGCTCGAAATACGAAAGTTCGTACTGCTTGATATTTAGACTTTGCACCGCCGTAACCGAGATGCGGTCGCCGCTGCCGAAGAAGTTGTTCTGCGTCACGCCGACGCTGGTGATGAGACCTTCGACCTGCGAATAGCCCAGACCGAACTGGAACTGGCCGGAGTTTTGTTCTTCCAGCGTGACCGTGAGGTCGACCTGATCGTCGGTGCCGGGTACCTTCGGCGTGTCGATCGCGACGGTGCGGAAGAAACCGAGGCGCTGCAGGCGGATTTTCGAACGGTCGATCGCAGCCTGCGAGTACCACGCGCCTTCGAGCTGGCGCATCTCGCGGCGCACGACCTCGTCCTCGGTGTGTGCATTGCCCTTGAAGACGATCTTGCGGACATAGACGCGCTTGCCCGGATTGACGAAGAAGTTCAGACCGACCTCTCGCTTGTCCTTGTCAATCGCGGGGATCGGTTGTACGTCGGCGAATGCATAGCCGATGTTGGACAGCACCGCGGTCATCGCATCGACCGACTGTTCGATCTTCTTGCGCGAAAAGACATCACCGGGCTTGAGCTGGATCAGCTTGTGCAGGTCTTCCTCTTTGAGGACAAGGTTGCCGGTCAGCTTGATGTCGCTGATCTTGTAGATCTCGCCTTCCTTGATGTTGGCGGTGACGTACATCTTGCGCTTGTCCGGACTGATGCTGACCTGGGTCGAATCGACGTTGAAGTCGGCATAGCCGCGGTCCATGTAGTAGGACTGCAGCTTCTCGAGGTCGCCGGACAGTTTCTCGCGCGAATACTGATCGTCCTTGGAATACCAGGAAGTCCAGTTCGAGGTATTCGACTCGAACTCGCCCTTGATGGCCTTGTCCGGATAGGTCGTGTTGCCGACGATGTTGAGGTGCTTGATCTTCGCCGCGGTGCCTTCGGCGATGTTGATCGCCACCTCGACGCGATTGCGGTCGAGATTCACCGTCGACGTCTTCACCGAGACATTGTACTTGCCGCGGTTGTAGTACTGGCGCGTCAGTTCGTTCTGCACTTCGGAGAGCTTGAGCGGGTCGAACGCCTCGCCCTCGGCCAGACCGATGCCCTTGAGGCCCTTCAGCAGTTCCTCTTCCTTCAGGTCCTTGTTGCCGCGGATGGCGATCTTGGAGATCTGCGGGCGTTCCTTCACGGTCACGACCAGGATGTCGCCCTGGCGCGACAACTGCACGTCGTTGAAGAAGCCGGTCTTGTACAGCGCGCGGATCGTCTGATCGGCGCGGTCGGCGGTCAGGTTGTCGCCTTTTTCCACCGTCATGTAGGTGAACACCGTGCCCGGCGCGATGCGCGACAGGCCTTCGATGCGGATATCGGAAACGGTGAAGGCGTCGAACGCGAAGGCGGCTCGCGTGGCGAAAAAGGCGAGCAGGAACAGGGCGGCTATACGCTTCATCGTCACTTCCGTCAGGGCATCAGTCGGCTCGCGGAGGGCGCCTGCCGCGGCCACAATCGTTATTGGGCAAAGCCTGGGATCAGGACGCGATCCGCAGGATATCGTTGTAGAACGCGAGGCCCATCAGGGCCACGAGCAGGGTCAAACCCACGTATTGGCCGGCAATCTGCACGCGATCGCTGACCGGACTGCCCTTGACCAGCTCGATAAGGTAATACAGCAGGTGCCCGCCGTCCAAGATCGGGATCGGCAGCAGGTTGAGAATGGCCAGGCTGAGCGAGATCGCGGCGAGGAAATTGAGGAACCAGGCCAGACCCAGATGAGCGGACGTATTGGCGACCTGCGCGATGGTGATCACGCCGGATAGATTCTTCAACGAGGCGTGGCCGTTCAGCATGCTCCAGAGCATGCCGAGCGTTTGTCGGGTTTGTTTCCAGGTTTCGCCGAACGCCTCGGACACGGCCGCGAGCGGACCATAGCGCAGAGTGGCATCGTACTGGGGCTCGGTCGGCTGCACGCCGATACCGAGGAGCCAGCTCGTCTTGCCGCCTTGCTCCTGCCGCACCGGCTGCGCCGCGAGACTGAGTTTTTCGCTGCCTCGCATGACCTCGATCGCCAGCGGCTGCTCGGCCTTGGCGTGTTTCTGGATCGCATCCGGCACTTCGCGCCAGTCGGTGATGGGGTCACCGCCGATGGCGACGACGCGGTCGCCGGGCTGCAGTCCCGCGCGCGCGGCGGCGCCGTCTGGCTGCACCGTGCCGATGACCGCCGGCGTCGCCCATTGCTGGGGCGTCAGGCCAATCTCGCGATAAAGGGATTGTTCGTCGAGCTGGCTCGGCAGCTTCGACAACGCGAGCATTCGGTGGTGCACGCTGCCGCCCGCGTCCGTGACCGTGACGTCGAGATCCTGGCGGTCGACGCCAGCCTGCAGCAGCGCCATGCTGGCGTCGGTCCACGTGGCGATCGGGTGTCCGTCGATCGAGGTGATGCGGTCGCCGCTACGGAAACCAGCGCTTTCGGCGACTCGGTCGACATGGCCGACCAGGGGCACATAGTCGGGTTTGCCGATCACGAACATCAGCCAGAACGCGGCGAGGGTGAAGATCAGGTTGAACACCGGACCGGCTGCGGTGATCGCCATGCGCTGGCCGACCGACTTGCGGTTGAACGCGTTCTTCAGCGCCTCGAGCGCGACGACGCCGTCGATCTCGCGCTCGTCGAGCATCTTGACGTAGCCGCCGAGCGGGATCGCGGCAATCACGAACTCGGTGCCGTGGCGATCGAAACGCGACCACAGCGCCGGTCCGAAGCCGATCGAGAACTTCAGCACCTTGACGCCGCAACGCCGCGCGACCACGAAGTGACCGTATTCGTGGAACGTTATGAGTAGACCCAGGGTGACGATCAGCCACCAAACGGAACCGAAAACTTCATTCATGGTGCGGATTTGGACACTGAGGCGGCCAGACTGCCGATGATACGTTGCGCATCCCGACGCGCAGTTAAATCGGCGTCAAGAACGGCTTGCAAATCGGTGGCGGCTCCGTTAGCGGCCGATGCCAGGCAACGTTCGATCGTTTCGGCGATGCCTAGAAAGGGTAGGCGGCCATCCAGAAAGGCTGTCACAGCCTCCTCGTTCGCCGCGTTCAGCACGGTGGTCGCGCTGCCGCCGGCGCGAAGAGCCTGGTAGGCGAGGTCGAGGCAGCGGAAGGTTTCCAGGTCCGCTGCCTGGAAGTCGAGTCGCGCGATTTTCAGCAGGTCGAGCACGCCGACGCCGGCATCGACGCGCTGCGGCCACGCGAGGGCGTACGCGATCGCGGTACGCATGTCCGGGTTGCCGAGCTGGGCCAATACCGAGCCATCGACGTACTCGACCAGCGAATGCACGATGCTCTGCGGGTGCACGACCACATCGATACATTCGACCGGCGCATCGAACAGATAGTGCGCTTCGATGACCTCGAGCCCCTTGTTCATCAGGGTCGCCGAATCGACCGAGATCTTGCGACCCATGCGCCAGTTCGGATGCGCGCAGGCCTGCTCCGGCGTGACGGCGGCCAACTCGGCGCGAGTGCGACCGCGGAACGGACCACCCGACGCGGTCAACAGGAGGCGTCGCACACCGGCCTTGGCGAGGTCAGGCCGCCCGCCGGGCAGGCACTGGAACACCGCGTTGTGCTCGGAATCGACCGGCAGCAGCTCGCCGCCGCCTTCCTCCAGCGCGGCCAGCAGCAGCGGCCCCGCCATCACGATCGCTTCCTTGTTCGCCAGCAGCAGGCGCTTGCCGGCGCGCGCGGCAGCCAGGGTCGAGGCGAGACCGGCGGCGCCGACGATGGCAGCGACCACGGTGTCGCAATGGGCGCCGGCCGCCGCTTCGACCAGCGCCTGCGCGCCGGCCTCGATGCGGCAGCTCACGCCCGCCGCCTTGAGCCGCGCGCGCAGTTCGCCTTCGCACGCGGCATCGGCGATGACGGCGAGCTCAGGCCGGAAACGCAGACACAGGTCAGCCAGCGCAGCCACGCTGCGATGCGCCGCCAATGCGCTGACGTGGAAACGGTCCGGATGCCGCGCGACGACGTCGAGCGTACTCGCGCCGATCGAGCCGGTCGCGCCGAGGACCGCAATGTTCCTCATGGGGAAAACAGATGATCGAGCACGGCCTTGCCGGCGACGAACACCGGCAAAGCCGCAAACAGGCTGTCGAGGCGATCGAGCAGGCCGCCGTGGCCGGGAAACAGTGCACCCGAATCCTTCACGCTGGCCTGACGCTTGAGCAGGCTTTCGAACAGGTCGCCAATGATCGAGGCGATGACCGCGAGCAGGGCCAGCGCGATCAGCGCGACCAGTTGGAGACCGCGTTGTCCGAACGCCCAGCCACAGATCAGCGCCAGTATGCCGGCGCCGGCGAGCGCGCCCCAGGCCCCGGCAGTCGTCTTGTTCGGACTGATCCGCGGCGACAGTTTGGTGGTGCCGTAACGGCTGCCGGCGAAATAGGCGGCGATGTCGGCGGTCCAGATCAGCACCATCGCGAACAATGCCCAGACATGGCCGTGATCGCTGCTGTCATGCAGCTTCATCAGCGCGAGCCAGGCCGGCAGGATCGACAGTTCGCAGGCGATCAGCTTGATCGCGGCGTTCTCGCGGGTCGGCGCTGCCGCGTACGAGAAGCTGCGCAGCCAGAGCAGCGAAAGCAACCACCAGAGCAAGCCGGTGCCGATTACGAACCAGCCGAGCGGCTCGTGGCGGATCGCCCAGAGCGCGCCGAACAGCCCCGCGTTGAGCGCGACCGCGAGGAGACGCATGCCGACCGCGCCGATTCCGGCGAGGCGCGTCCACTCCCACACCGCAATCAGGCACAGCGCGGAGGTGATCAGTGCAACGGCCGAGGTCGGCAGGAACAGAATGACCGCGATCGCCAGCGGAGCGAGGATCAGGGCGGTGAGCGTGCGCTGTTTCAGCATGCGCGGTGTCAGCTCGCTGCGCGCACTTGCGCGGAAGTCAGGCCGTAGCGCCGCTCGCGACGCGCGAACTCGCCCAGCGCACCGTCGAGTACGCCGGCATCGACATCCGGCCACAGCGCATCGGTGAAATACAGTTCCGCATAGGCGACCTGCCAGAGCAGGAAATTGCTGATGCGCATCTCGCCGCCGGTGCGGATGAAAAGATCCACCGGCGGCTGATCGGCGAGGCAGGTGTGGCGCGCGAATATCTTCTCGTCGATGTCCTGCTCCAGCAATTCGCCGCGTGCTGCAGCTGCAGCAAGCGTGCGCGCGGCGTTCACGATATCCCAGCGGCCGCCGTAGTTGACGGCGATGTTCAATCGCAGAGCGGTGTTGTTCGACGTGCGCGCCATCGCCGCGCGCATGCGCGCGGCGAGCTCGGGCGAGAACGCCGAAAGATCTCCGACGAAATCGATGCGTACGCCGTTCACATGCAGTTCGTCGACTTCGCGTTCGAGTGCCTTCAGGAACAGCTGCATCAAGGCGCCGACTTCGACCTGCGGGCGTTTCCAGTTTTCGCTGGAGAACGCGAACAGGGTCAGCGCTTCGACACCGCGACGACGGCAGAACTCGACCGCTGCGCGCACCGCCTTCTGGCCCTCGCGATGGCCGAAGCTGCGCGGCCGGTGGCGGCGCTCGGCCCAGCGGCCGTTGCCGTCCATGACGATCGCGATGTGGCGCGGAATGCGGGGAGCGGCGTCGGAATCCATAAGCTCTGGGTTGGAGCGGCGGCGGCCGCGATAAATTTCGAACAAGGCAGCGGTGCGAATCGGACGCTGCTGACGCTCTGGTCTCAGGCCCTGATGCCAGCTTCCGTCCCTGGAGCGCCTTCCGGTCGGCTGAGGCCCGTTTCGACCTCGACTACATCGACATCAATTCGTCTTCCTTGGCCTTGACCACGGCGTCGATATCCTTGACGAACTTGTCGGTGTACTTCTGGATTTCCTCCTCGACGCGGCGCTCCTCGTCCTCGGTGATCTTCTTGTCCTTCAGCAGCTCCTTGGACTGGTGCAGCGCGTCGCGGCGCACGTTGCGCACGGCGACCTTGGCGTTCTCGCCTTCGTGGGCGACATGCTTGGAGAGTTCGCGGCGACGCTCTTCGGTCAGCGCCGGCAGGTTGATGCGGATGACGTTGCCCATCGTGTTCGGCGTCAGGCCGAGATCGGAGGCGAGGATCGCCTTCTCGATCGGGCCGATCAGGCTCTTCTCGAACGGCGTGATGGTGATCGAGCGCGCATCCGCCAGCGCGATGTTGGCGACCTGCGAAATCGGCGTGTCGGCGCCGTAGTAGGAGACCTTCAGCGGTTCGACCAGCGAGGTGCTGGCGCGGCCAGTGCGCACGCGCGTCAGATCGTGCTTGAGCGAATCGACGCTCTTCTGCATGCGCGTCTGCGCATCCTTCTTGATGTTGTCGAGCATGGCGCGTTCACCTGTAAAGCCTTTGCAATCGGCCGCGGAGTATAGCAGCGGGCGTGCGCGGCCCGGCCACGCCTGCGCGAGCGCGGCAGCGTGCCCACGGCAGTCGTGGTCTGGTAGCCGGATACGCGCGCTGCGCGGCAGCGCCAGCGCCATCGCCATCGCTTCGGGCCAGGCGCGATCTTCACCGATCTGGACGATGATCGAAGTCGTGTCGGTTCGGCAGGCGGTCCCCAGGGTCGTCGTGGACCTGATCGAATCCGACTCGATCGTGGTTTCCGCGAAGTGCCGCAGCGATTGCAACCCTGCGTGGCGAACGCCGGGCGCCCGTACAGGCAGGCGACGCGCGGCGCATGCGCGCGCATGACACGTCGCTGGCAGCGTGACGCGGGGTGGGTTCGAAGGCGCATGCGGGAAACACCCCACGGCAGCGGGGCGTTTCCGTGCGCTTCTGCGCAAGACGATGCTATCGGATCACCAGCGCCACCGCCGGTTGGCCGTAGGTTTCGACGTCGCGCAGGAACGCCTGATAGCGTGCACGCACGAGGTCGTACGATGTCCAGTATTCGGGATACGAAGTGCGGTTGCCGAACAGCAGGCCGATTTCACGCTTGCTGAAGACATGGCGAATCTGTGCGTGCAGCGGGGCGCACGCGCTTTTCGCGCTGGGTGGCGTGCAGTCGGGCAGCGTATCGCGATGGATGGTGATCGGGGCGAGCGTGCGGTCTGGATTGTCGCGCGCGAATGCAGTGCCGCTGGCGGCGAGCAGACTGGTCGTGAGGGTCAAGACGAGCATGGTTTTCATGACGGTATCCTGCGCGTTGGCCGCGGGCAGTCCGTGGCCCGGGCCTGCTTGCGGAAACAGGGGACGTCCGATCCGTTGTGGGCGCCGAAGACGCGAGGTCTTCAGGAATAGGGATCGTGTTTCGGGGCAAACAGTTACACCCGCCGGCGTCGCTACGCGATGCGTCGACGGAAATCCGCGCCGGAGCGATGACGCCGCCAGCCGCTGCGCCGGATGCGCGGGGCCACGCCGCTGTCAGCCTGCCGCCGCAGCACACGCGCCGGCGTGACGTTCAGCGGCTGCCGCCGACGAGCGTGCCGATCTGCTCGCCGCGCAGGATGCGCATCAGGTCGCCTTCGCGCGACATGTCGTAGATGCGCAGCGGAATCTTGTGGTCGCGGCACAGCGCGATCGCACTGGTGTCCATCACTTGCAGGTTGCGCTGGATGACGTCCTCGTAGGTGAGGCGCTCGTAGCGTGTTGCGCTGGCATCCTTGTTCGGATCGGCACTGTAGACGCCGTCGACCTTGGTCGCCTTCAGCAGCAGGTTCGCGCCGATCTCGATCGCGCGCAGCGCGGCAGCGGAGTCGGTGGTGAAAAACGGGTTGCCGGTGCCGGCAGCGAACAACGCGATGCGGCCCTTTTCCAGATGCCGGATCGCGCGGCGGCGGATGAAATCCTCGCAGACTTCGTTGATCTTGATGGCTGACATCGTGCGCGCGACGCCGCCGGCCTTCTCGATCGCGTCCTGCATCGCCAGCGCATTCAGCACCGTCGCCAGCATGCCCATGTGGTCGCCGGTTACGCGGTCCATGCCGGCGGCGGCGAGACCGGCACCGCGGAAGATGTTGCCGCCGCCGATGACGACGCCGACCTGGATGCCGGCGCGCTGCACTTCGATGATCTCGCGCGCCAGGCGCTGCAGCACCTTGGGATCGATGCCGTAATCGGACTCACCCATCAGCGCCTCGCCGGAAAGCTTCAGCAGGATGCGGCGGAACAGCGGGGCTGGGGACATCGGGACACCTCGGAGCGGGCAAACAGCCTAAGTTTAGCCGACGCGCGCCCCCGCCGGGACGTTTGCGCGACACGCCGGCACGCCACGCACGCGTCCGCCTGCCACGAAAAATGTCAAAAACCGAGCAATTCGTGCGGCGGCGCGGCGAACGCGACGGTCACGCCACGCGGCCCGACATTGACGCAGCCAGTAATGCTCATGATCGATTCGTGCAGGGCGACGCGCTTGACCGCGCAGATTTCGGCTAGCTCGTGATAGCCCGGCAGCGCGCGCAATTCCTCCAGGCTGCCGCCGTAGCTGACATTGACGTGCGGCGTCAGCAGGCCGGTCTGCACGCGTTCACCGGCAAAGCGGAACAGCTTGCGCATCGCGGTATCGCGCCCGCGCATCTTCGCGACCGGCGTCGTCACGCCCATGTGCGCGCGGATCAGCGGCTTGATGTCGAGCGTGCTGCCGAGCATTGCGCCGACCAGGCCGACGCTGCGATCGCCGCTCTTCTTGGCGCGCGTGCGCAGGTAATAGAGATCGTCCGGCACGAAATAACCGTAGCTCGCCTCGACGATTTTGAACAGGCGCGGCGTGATGTCACGAGGAGCCATGCCGCGGTTGATCATGTCGGCCAGATCGAGGGCCGGGATGCCCTGGCCGGCAAACACGTTCTTGGTGTCGATCACACGCAGAAGGAAGGGTTTTGCGATGCCCGCCGCGCTGCGCATCTCGCGGCTGTCGCGAATGATGTCCAGGCTCGCGCGCATCGCATTCTCGTAGATCTGGCTGCGCTTGGCCGAAATTGTCAGGCAATAGACGCTGTCGTAGTCGAGCACCAGGCGCTCGAGGAACAGGGCGCGGATTTCCTTGACCGAATACGGTCGCGTTTCGGCGCCCGCGTTGCGTCCGCCGAGGTTGTCGGCGAGGAAGCGCTGCGTGGTCTCGGCGCTGTGATTGTCGGTGTACTCGTGCTCGCCGACCTTGACGCTGATCGGCAGCACCATCACGCCGGGCTGCTCGAAGAATTCCGTCGGCAGGTCGCAACCGGCATCGACGACGATCGCGGTGCGTGCGGCGGCAAGGGTCGGCCGCTGCGCGACCAGATTGAGGCGATTGCGCGGATCGATGAAGGCCATGTCGTGCATCCTGTTCGGGGTGGATGCCGGAACAGGAGCAACGCGCGGGCCATGCGACGCTGCAAAAGCGCGCTTGTTACATTTCTTTGGATTGATGTTGTGAACAAACGTAAAAAAGCCGCGCAGTGCGCGGCTTTTTCGTGGAAATCCTTGTCAGGAGCCTTTGGGCGATGAAATCAGGCCAGGCCGGCCTGCTTCAAGACTTCAGCAGCGAAGTCCTCGCCGGTCGGCTTGTCGATGCCCTCGCCAACGGCAAGGCGATGCATCGCCAGCACCTCGGCGCCTTCCTTCTTCAACGCGGCCTCGACCGTCATGTTCGTATCGAGCACGAACGGCTGGCCGGTCAGGGTCATTTCGGAAATCGCCTTGTTGACCTTGCCCGAGGTGATCTTCTCGAGGATTTCGGCCGGCTTGGCCTTGTCCTTTTCGGACACCTGGGCCAGTGCGATCTCCTTTTCCTTGGCGACGATCTCGGCCGGCACGTGCGCGGGCGAGATGTACGGCGGGTTCATCGCGGCGATCTGCATCGCCATGTTGCGCGCGAACTCGGCGCTGCCGCCCTTGAGCTCGGCGAGCACGCCGATGCGGCCGCCGTGCACGTAGGCACCGACGTTGTTGCCGCTGTCGACGCGGACCATGCGGCGGATCTGGATGTTCTCGCCGATCTTGGCGACCAGGGTCTGGCGCGCCTGGTCGACGCTGCCGCCGCCCGGCCATGCCTCGTCGAGCAGTTCCTGCACGTCCGGTGCGCCGCTGGCGAGCGCGATCTTGGCGACGTCGTTGGCGAACGCGAGGAAGCTGGCGTCCTTGCCGACGAAATCGGTTTCGCAGTTGATCTCGACGAGCACGGCCTTGCCGCCGTCCTGGCCGAGCACGACGCGACCTTCGGCGGCGATGCGGTCAGCCTTCTTGTCGGCCTTGGCCAGACCCTGCTTGCGCAGCCACTCGATTGCGGTGTCGACGTCACCGTCGTTCTGGGTCAGCGCTTTCTTGCATTCCATCATGCCGGCGCCGGACCGCTCGCGCAGTTCCTTGACCAGCTGTGCTGTGATTTCCATGGTGTCCTCGATGGCAGGAGCGCCGCGCCTGGCGCAACGCTCGTTTTACAGATGCATGTTTACCGGCACGCGACCAATGCCGCCGGCGCGGCAAATGCGGTGCGCTTGAGCGGACAATATCGGGTCGCACCAGGGCGACCCGACATGACGCTTGTTGTTACTCGGCGCTCGGCGTTTCGCCTGAGCTGTCCGGGCGACCGCCCGAACGCTGCTGCGGACCACCAGGGCCCCCCGGGCCACGACGACCGGCCGGCGGACGCTTGCCCGGTGCCGGCTTGCGCGGACCCGGACGACGACGGTCGTCGCGCTCGCGCGCTTCCTTGTTGGGAACCGGGTTGCCTTCGGCGTCGAGTTCGACGAAATCGTCCTCCTTGCCGGCGGCCACCTGCGGCGCGGCGGCCTTGCCCTCCAGCACGGCGTCTGCGGCCGCGCTGGCGTACAACTGCACGGCGCGGATCGCGTCGTCATTGCCGGGGATCGCATAGTCGACGAGCGTCGGATCGTAATTCGTATCGACCACGGCGATGACCGGAATGCCGAGCTTCTTGGCTTCCTTGACCGCGATGTCTTCGTGACCGATGTCGATGACGAAGAGCGCGTCCGGCAGGCGGTTCATGTCCTTGATGCCGCCGAGCGACTTCTCCAGCTTCTCGCGCTCGCGGATGCGCGACAGCACTTCGTGCTTGACCAGCTTCTCGAAGGTGCCGTCGTTGGTCATCGTCTCGAGCTCTTTCAGGCGCGAGACCGACTGCTTGACGGTGCGGAAGTTGGTCAGCATGCCGCCGAGCCAGCGTTGCGAGATGGAGGGCATGCTGCAGCGCGCTGCTTCCTCGCGGATCGCCTCGCGCGCGGAGCGCTTGGTGCCGACGAACAGGATGGTGCCGCGCTTCTGCGCCAGGCCCGAGATGAAGTTCATCGCGTCGGTGAACAGCGGCAGGGTCTTTTCGAGATTGATGATGTGG
>JBDTYM010000104.1:0-12389 GCA_040005635.1 Dokdonella sp.
GCGATCGTCGAGGGCCCGGCCACGGCCGGGATCGCCAGCGGTACGATGAACGGCTCTTCATCGTCGTCGCCGAAGATGCCGTGGTGCGGCGGGAAGATCATCCGCACGCCAATGATGAACAGGATGATGCCGCCTGCGATGCTGACCGATTCCTGCTTCAACTGCAGGAAGTGCAACAAATACTGACCACCGAACAGGAACGCGAACAGGGTGACCAGCGCGATCAACATCTCGCGCACGATCACGAACATGCGCCGGTCCGGCGCGACATTCTTCAACACGCTGAGGAACAATGGAATATTGCCGACCGGGTCCATGATCAGGAACAGCAGGATGCCCGCCGACAGCGTGCTCATCGAGTTTTCCAAAAGCGATGCCCCCGCGCGTCAATGAAATAAATCCGTCGTGCGCAGCACGACACCACCCTGTGCCCTCTCCCTCGACGAACAGCCGTCAGCGAAGAGGAAGAAAATCAGTTGCGCGCTTACATGGATTGGATCTTCTTGCGCAAGGCACGACGCGCCTCAGCGCAAGTCGAGCGCCTTGCCGCGCATCCCACGCCCAGCCTCACCGAGCAGCCAGCCGATCGCGCCTGCCGCGTGCACCGGCTCCGGATGACTCAAGGTGTCTTCGCCATAGTACGCCGCGCGGCGCAAGGTCGTGCGCATCGGTCCGGGCAGCACGGCGTGCGTACGCACGGTCGAGCCTTCGGTTTCCTGGTGCACGATCGAGGCGAGGCCCTGCAATGCGTGCTTGGCGACGCCATACCCGCCCCAGAACGCCTTGCCGACTCGATCGAGGTCGTCGAACACGAAAACGATCGCGGCATCACCGGAGCGCTTCAACAACGGCAGGCAGGCGCCGGTCAGCAGGAACGGCGCGGTTACATTGACCTGCTGCACGCGCGTCCATTCCTCCGGCGTCTGTTGCTCGAAGGGTTGCAGGCTGTCGAACTGCGCAGCCGCATGCACCAGGCCATCGAGATGACCGCACTCGCGTTCGATCGCGGTGGCGAGATCGGCATAGTCTTTGGGCGTTGCACCTGCGAGATCCATCGGATACAGCGCAGGCTTCGGACCACCGATTTTCTCGATTCCGTCATAGACCGCTTCGAGGGCACGTACCTTGCGGCCAAGCAGGACGACCGTTGCACCCGCGCCGGCAGCAGCCAGCGAAGTCGCGCGCCCGAGACCTCCGGTCGCGCCGGCGACCAACACGACGCGATCACGCAGCGATCCGCTTGCGGGCGACAGGTCGTCGTCCGCCATACGTGCAAGCGCAAGCACGCTCAGACCTTCTGGGTGTCCTGAACCAAGCGTTCGAGCTCGCCCGATTCGTACAGCTCCAGCGCGATGTCGCAACCGCCGATCAACTCGCCATGGATGAACAGCTGCGGGAAGGTCGGCCAGTTCGAGTAGCGCGGCAGGTTCGCACGAACTTCGGCGTCCTCGAGGACATTGACCGAGTGGTAGCTCGCGCCGACGGCCTTCAGCGCCTGCGAGGTGCGGCTAGAGAAACCGCACATCGGGAACTGCGGCGTGCCTTTCATGAAAAGCACGATCGGATGGGATTCGACGGTGGATTTGATGCGTTCGATGACGTCCATGGATAGCTCGGCACTTGTATACAGGCGCGGTTACGCGCGGATGGGCGAATGTTACCAGCTCGGACTATGCGGTTGATTTGCCAAGACACAACTCCATAGACTGAACGACCTTTCAAACCGCTTCCTCACCCACCGGCAAGGAGAACCCGCATGGCGATCGAACTTCCCGCGCTTCCCTGGGCACGCGATGCGCTGGCTCCGCACATTTCCGCGGAAACCATCGATTATCACTACGGCAAGCATCACCAGACCTACGTCACCAACCTCAACAACCAGATAAAGGGCACCGAGTTCGAGAATCTCGGGCTTGAGGAGATCATCCGCAAAGCGTCCGGCGGCATGTTCAACAACGCCGCGCAGGTCTGGAACCATACGTTCTACTGGAATTGCCTGAAGCCGAATGGCGGCGGTGAACCCAGCGGTCGTCTTGCCGACGCGATCAACAAGGCGTTCGGTGGCTTCGCCCAGTTCAAGGACGAGTTCAGCAAGACCAGTGTCGGCACCTTCGGTTCGGGCTGGGGCTGGCTGGTGCAGCGTCCGGACGGCGGACTCGCGCTCGCCAGCACCTCGAACGCCGGCACTCCGATCACCGGCGCGGATCGCCCGCTGCTGACCTGCGATGTGTGGGAGCACGCTTACTACATCGACTACCGCAACGCGCGGCCGAAGTACGTCGAGGCCTTCTGGAACCTGGTCAACTGGGACTTCGCGGCAAGCCAGTTGTCCTGATGCATGGCGCCGCACAATGGCGCGTCACGTGACAGCACGCGAGGCCGCCTGTGGGCGGCCTTCGTCTTTGCGGTCCGTGCGCGCGACGCGATAAAACGCCCCTCCACCGTGTGTGCGCCTCGCCGCGGCGCTGGGAATGGAAGCGAAAGGCGAGCTGCGCTCTTTGCTTACCTCCCCGGCGCTCAGTTGAAGCAACAGGTCGAACGCATGAAGACGGTTCCTTCCCGCGCGGGCGCGAAAGGTGCCGCGCATGTTGAAAGCAGGCTCGTTCAGCGCTTGCTGTCCATACCCTAGCGCCCTGTTTATTTGACCAGACGTGCTGCCACGCTAAGTCAACGCAGCGATCACCGGTGCAACTTGTGCGTCGCGCCCGAGTGCTTGCCCCAATCGGGCGAGACGCTCGCGCATCTGTGCCGCATCGCGTGCACAGGCCGTCGCATGGCCGACCTTGCGACCCGCTCGAGGTTCCTTGCCGTAGTCGTGCCAGTGCGCATCGCTTTCGCGTAGCACGGCGTCAGCCAACGGCAGTTCGCCAACCCAGTTCAGCATGACGCTGAGGCCGCGCGCCGCGGTATCGCCGAGCGGTAGTCCGAGCACCGCACGCAGATGATTCTCGAACTGGCTGCAGATCGCGCCTTCGATGGTCCAGTGTCCGGAATTGTGCACGCGCGGCGCGATCTCGTTGCCAAGCAGATGACCCTCCCGCACGAACAGTTCCAGCGCGAACGTGCCGACGTAGTCGAGCCGTTCGGCCAGCGCGCGCGCGTGCACAACCGCAGCCTGCTCGAGTGCGCCCGCGTGTGGCGCCGGCGCCAGGCTCGCTGACAGGATGCCGCTCGCGTGCCAGTTTTGCGTCAGCGGATAGTGGCGGAACTCGCCGTTGCGCGAACGCACCGCGATCACCGATACCTCGCGCTCGAACGGCACGAAGGATTCGAGGATCAGCGGTGTACCACCAAGCGCCTGCCAGGCTGCATCCGCATCCGCCGGCGTTCGCAGCACGGCCTGGCCCTTGCCGTCGTAGCCGAGACGGCGTGTCTTCAACACCGCCGGCAGCCCTATCGATGCGATCGCCGCATCGAGGTCCGCGCGACTGTCAACCGCGGCAAACGCGGGCGTGTCGAGTCCAATCTCGCGGAACAGCGTCTTCTCGGCGAGACGATCCTGCGCGACGCCGAGCGCGCGCGGATTCGGGAACACCTGCGTGTGCGCGGTCAGCCAATCGGCGGTATCGGCCGGCACGTTCTCGAAGTCGAAGGTCGCCACATCGATGCGTCGGGCGAAATCTCCGAGCGTGTCGAAATCGCGCCAGTCGGCGCGCACCAGCGGAGCGACCTGGCTGGCGCAGGCATCGGCCGCGCTATCGACGACCAGGAAACGCAGTCCGAGCGGGGCGCCGGCAAGAGCGAGCATGCGGGCGAGCTGGCCGCCGCCCAGGATACCGATCGTGGTCATGCGTTGGCGCGCGGATCAGGATTGGCGAGCACGCTCTCGGTCTGCTCGCGGCGGTAGGTGTCGAGGCGTGTCGCGAGTTCGCTGTCGGTGGTCGCCAGAATGGCCGCAGCGAGCAACGCCGCGTTGACGGCGCCGGCGCGGCCGATCGCCAGCGTCGCCACCGGAATTCCGGCTGGCATCTGCACGATCGACAGCAGCGAATCGAGGCCGTTCAGCGCGTGCGACTGCACCGGCACGCCGAGCACCGGCAAACGTGTTTTGGCCGCCAGCATGCCGGGCAGATGGGCGGCACCGCCCGCGCCTGCGATGATCGCGGACAGCCCGCGTGCCACCGCAGCGGCGGCGTAATCGAACAGCAGGTCGGGCGTACGATGCGCCGACACCACACGCGTCTCGTACGCGACGCCGAGGCGTTCGAGGGTTTCGACCGCGTGGCGCATCGTTTCCCAGTCCGAGCGGGAGCCCATCACGACGCCGATCCGCGGCGAGGTCGAACCTTCTGTCATGGTCGTTGCACGCGCAAATCGCTATTGTACGCGTATTCCCGCTGCCCCTGAATCGGCGGAGCCGTCTGGACATCCATGGACAAGCGCCTGCTCGACATCCTCTGTTGCCCGACCACCAAATTGCCATTGCGCCTGCTCGGCGAAAGCGAACTCGCGGCGCTCAATCGCGCGATCATCGATACGCAGGTCACCGACGCCAGCGGTGCACACGTGAGCGGAACGATGACGGCCGGCCTGATCACGCGTGACGGCCGCACGATTTATCGCGTGGAAGACGACATTCCGATCATGCTCGCGGACGCAGCGGTCGCGACGGCGCAACTGGGTGAATTTCCGAGGCCCTGACGATGTCGCTGGCGAGCAGGCGTGATCAGGATCACAATCGCGGAATAGCGTCCGCTTATGATGGCAGCAGTCGCCGCCCGCGTTGGCGGGTGCAGACGCCTGCCGGAAGCATACGACCACAATGACCGCCGCCAAGGACAATCCGAATGTCGTCGAGCTGCAGCAGCGTCAGTCTGTTGCGGGCGGCGCAGATCGCCTCGGCGATCTGCTGAAGCTGGTCCGCGGAATCTCGCTGAAACGCATCAATGGTCTTGTCGGCACCCTGTTCGAGAATGTCGATGACGCCCTGTTCGATCTCGCTGAGCGCGCCGGCAGCAACGCGATCCAGACCGAATATTTCGATGGCATGCGCGAAGTGCGCAAGAAGCGCCAGCTGGTCGAGCGCCTGTTCCAGGAACAGGCAACCAAGGCATTTGGCGACTTTGCCGAGGGCAAGCTTAAGGCAGCCAAGCCGGAGGTCGCGCCGCAGGCGATCAATGCGGGGCTTTCTCTGGTTGACGACCTCGAACTCGAGGAATCGCTGGCTGTGACCAGCATGGTTGCGAAGGCTGAAAACCGTCTTTCACGTGCGCTCTATCAGGTCAACCAGCGCCTCGCCGTGATCAGCGGGGGGGGCAAGGTCGAGGACGCCAGCAATCCGATCGGCCCCGCCGCACTCGGCAACGCGTTTCGCAATGCGATCCGCGAGTTCGAGGTCAACATCCAGGTCAAGCTGATCATCTACAAGCTGTTTGATCGCTATGTGATGGCGGGACTCGAACCGGTCTACGACGAGGTCAACGTCGAGCTGATCCGCGCCGGCGTTCTGCCGCAGATTCGCCATATGCTGCCGCAGGGCGATCGTTCGCGCGCGTCAGGCGGCGGCAGTGGGCACCACGATACGCATGGCGCATCCGACATCGCGCCGGGCGAATCCGGTGGCAGCCAGGGCGGCTACTACGATCCGGCCGCAGCCGGGTTGCAGGCTGAGATCTACAGCACCCTGCGTTCGCTGCTGGCGAGCCGTCACGGCGACAGCGGCTCGAGCTATGCGTCCGCAACGGGCGAGCGCGGCGGTGCCGGCATGGGCTTGCCTGGTCTCAGTCCGACCGATCTGCTGAGTGCACTGACGATCCTGCAGAACCAGTCGATGGCGGTGCAGGCCAAGGCGGACAGCGTGTCCGACGCGGCCGAAGCGGTACAGCAAATCAAGCGCGAGCTGCTCGATCAGGTCAGCAAGCTGTCCGACGACGCGCGCGAGCGCCGCGTCTCGACCGCCGACGAAGACACCATCGACCTCGTCGGCATGCTGTTCGAGTACATCCTGCAGGACCGCAACCTGCCGGCGCAGATGCAGGCCCTGCTCGGGCGTCTGCAGATTCCGTATCTCAAAGTCGCGATTGTCGACAAGCACCTGTTCGCGCAGAAATCGCATCCGGCGCGGCGCTTGCTTGACGCACTGGCCGAAGCCGGCAAGAGCTGGTCGGAGGAATCCGACCGCGATCATCGCCTGTATGACCGCATCAAGACGTCGGTCGAGACGGTGCTGCGCGACTTCGACGACGACGTCGGCGTGTTCGAACGCGAGTTCGCCGCCTTCGGCGATTTCATGGGCCAGCACCATAAGCGCGCGGAGTTGGCCGAGCAGCGCGCAGCCGAGGCGACGCGCGGACGCGAGAAACTGCAGGAAGCCCGTCGCACCGCAGCGCGTGAAATCCTCAAGCGCATCGACGAGCGCAACCTGCCGCCGGTCGTGCACACGGTGCTGTCGCGGCCATGGGCGAACTACCTGGTCTTGACGCTGCTGCGGCAAGGCGAGGAATCCGACGAATGGAAAAACGCGCTGCGCTTCGCCGACGAGTTCGTCTGGAGCGCCCAGCCGAAGACGACCGAAAGTGAAAACACCCGCCTGCGCGCGCTGTTGCCGCAGTTGGAGAAGGCACTGCGCCACGGCCTCGCCACGGTCGCTTATCACGACAGCGATGTGCGCCAGTTGATGCAGGAACTGGCGCAGTTCTATCGGCGCCTGCTCGATGGGCAGAAAATCGAGACGAAGACCGCGAAGGAAGTCATCGCCGGAAACGCCACGCCTTCGACCGTGGCTGTCGAAGGTGCGACCGGCGCGGACGCCACGCAGGTCGGTGCCCCTACCACGACGGCCAACCAGAGTCCGGTCGAAGAAGTGGTATTGAGTTCCGGCGAAGCGCAGGCGCCGGCGGAAATCGCCGCCGAAGACGATGAATTCGTGCGCGCGGTGCGCGATCTCAAGGTCGGCAGCTGGATCGAGTTCGTCGACGAGAACGACAACCGCGAACGCGCCAAACTGTCCTGGATCAGCCCGATCAGTTCCAAGTATCTGTTCGTCAATCGCCGCGGCCTCAAGGTATGCGACAAGACCGTCGCCGGGCTTGCGGTCGAGCTACGCCGTGGCAGTGCGATCGTGCTGGAGGAAGTACCGCTGTTCGACCGTGCGCTCGATGCGATCGTCGCGCGACTGCGCAGTGCGCACGAGGAAGCCGCGAAGTCGGCCACGGCCGCGCCCGCGGCTTGACGATTCCCGCCTCGCCGCGCTGCTATCCTGCGCGTCCCGCCGTTCCAGCGAGTCTCGAAGTGACCACCGATTCCGTGCTTGCACCCTCGCGTGAAACCATCGAGCGCGATGTTCGCCGCGCGCTCGATGAAGACGTCGGCAGCGGCGACGTCACGGCTGACCTGCTGCCTGCGGCCGCGCGCGCGCGCGCGCGCGTCGTCACGCGCGAAGCCGCCGTGCTGTGCGGCACCGCCTGGTTCGACGAATGCTTCCGCCAGCTCGATGCGGCGACTCGGATCGAATGGCATGCAAAGGACGGCGACCGCGTCGTCGCCGGCGCCGTGCTCTGCCACCTGTCGGGTGCCGCACGCGCGCTGGTGACCGGCGAACGCAGTGCGCTGAATTTTCTGCAGACCCTGTCCGGTACGGCGACGGCTACGGCGACGTACGTCGATGCCGCACGCGGCACGCGCACGACCGTGCTCGATACGCGCAAGACCTTGCCGGGCCTGCGTGCCGCGCAGAAATATGCAGTGCGCGTCGGCGGCGGCAGAAATCACCGCATGGGCCTGTTCGACGCCGTGCTGATCAAGGAGAACCACATTGCCGCTGCCGGTTCTATCGCGGCGGCGATCCAGCGCGCGCGCGCCTTGCATCCAGACCTGCTGGTCGAGACGGAAGTCGAGAACTTCGCGGAATTGCGCGAGGCGCTCGCAGCCGGCGCCGACCGCATCATGCTCGATGAGTTTGAACTGCACGAACTCGCCCAGGCGGTCGCCGAGGTCGGTGGCCGCGTGCCGCTCGAAGTCTCCGGCTCGGTCGCGCTGGATCGCGTACGCGCGATTGCCGAGACCGGCGTCGACTACGTCTCGATCGGTGCGCTGACCAAGCATGTGCGCGCAATCGATTTGTCGATGCGCATCGAGCTGATCGAAGCCTGAGCGTACGGCGCGAAGCGCTCAGGCCACGCCGAAGTAGCGCGCCGCCGCAGTCGCAGCCGCCGCCAGCACGAGTACGGCCACGACAATCCACAGCAGCGATACGCGGCGGGCGGGCGTCGCGGCAACCGCCTCGACGCGTGCCGACGCTGACTGCTGGCGCGCATCCATGCCCGGCGTCACCAGCAGGAACCGCACCGTATCCAGGCGCAATTCCTCACCCGGCTTCAACAGCCCGTTCTGTACGCGCTTGTCGTTGATGAAGGTGCCATTGGCCGAACCAAGGTCCTCGACCAGCAAACCTTCCGGCGTGATGCGCAGCCGCACGTGATGGCGCGAGATTTCCTCGGCCGGCACGGCGATGTCGCAATCCGGTTGGCGGCCGATCACCGCGTTGTCGGTCACCGCGAACGTCTTGCCGAACGTTGCACCGGAGACGCCACGCAGCATGAAGCGCGGCAATGTCGCGCGCACGCGCGTGCGGCCGTCGTCGTCGGCCGCCACTTTGGAGGCGGGGACGACCGCCGCGACTGTGCGTTCGCTCGCAACGATCGAGCAGCCGACACGGCCGAACAGCAGCAGGTCACCGGGCTTGAACGCACTCTCGCGCTCGATCTGCCGCCCGTTCAGTATGGTGGCTGCCGCCCCGGCCAGCGGACGCACGCAAGCGACGCCCGCAGCCAGTACGAGTTCGGCGTGATAAGGCGCAACGCCCGCGACGGCGAGCACGATGCCGCAGTCCGGCGCCGCACCGACACGCGTTGTGCCTTCTGAAAGTTCGAGCGGCGCATGTTCGCCACCGGGAAATGTGAGCTTCATCGGACCCCCTGCGTCCGCCAGCCGTAGCGGCCGTCGCCTATTCTAACGGCCAGATCGAGCGCGATCTGCGGTCCGTATCGCGACGCCGCTTGTCAGCGGCGCACGACGTCCCCACACTCTGCCGATGCTCGGCACCTGGATTTCCCTGCTCGTCATCGCGCTCGCCATCTGGATGTGGATGGATGCGCTGCGCGCGCGCGAACTCGCAGTCAGCCATGGCCGTGAGCTGTGCCGCGACGCCGGCGTGCAATTGCTCGACCAAACCGTATCACTGAGACGGCTGCGCCTTGCGCGCCGCGACGGCCTGCCGGCCTTCGTACGCCGCTACGGCTTCGAGGTCAGCCTCGACGGCAGCGACCGCCATCGCGGTCATCTGGACATGAACGGACATCGCCTGGAATCCTGGAGCCTGCCGCTCAGTGATATGGCGGCTGCGCGAGCACGTCCGAATCCCCTGCGCCTGGTGCAGTAGATAGTCCGCCAACGCGGGGGCGGTCCAGAAATACTTCCCAGCGCGGCGAACACACCTGTGTTCCCTGTTCCCCACTCCCCTTTCGCTATTCCTCTATTTTATCACGCGCAAATGCGGCCGCTTCGGCGCTTCGTCCGGCTGCGGCGCCGAGGGTGGCGGGTCGGTTGGCGCGTTGTCGGCCGAGAACATCATGCCTTGGCCATTTTCCTGGGCGTAGATCGCCAGTACTGCCGCCATCGGCACGTACACCGCCTGGCTGACGCCGCCGAAACGCGCGAGGAAGCCGACCCGCTCATTGCTGATCTCGAACTGGGTGACCGCGCGGCCGGCGATATTCAGCACGACGCGGCCGTCCTTTGCCGCACCCGGCGGCACGCGCACGTTCTCGGCTGCGGCATCGACCAGCAGATACGGCGTCAGGCCGTTGTCGCTGATCCATTCGTAGAGCGCCCGTAGAAGATACGGGCGGTTGGAAGTCATCGCGATGGAGGACACGCCGGCTTGGCAACGTTCGGAAAGGGGCAAGATGCAGTTTCGGCGAGCCGCTTCACGGACGCAACGCCTTTTCCTCGGCTGTCATGCTGCGCGCGAAGCCCTGGCTGCGAAAAATTCGCTCGCCGTAGTCGATGATCGACTGCGCCTCACGCGGCAGATGCACTCCTAGCGAATCCAGGCGCCAGACCAGCGGCGCCAGCGCGCAATCGGCCAAGCTGATTTCCGGGCTGAGGAAGAATTTGGACGCCTTGAAGGCCGAGGCATTCTTGACCAGGTCGTCGCGCAGCATCTTGCGTGCGACGTCGGCTGGCTTGCCGCCGCCTTCTATCGTTTCGACCAGGGTCAGCCAGTCGTTCTCGACGCGCACGATCGCCAGGCGCAGGCGCGCGCGTGACAGCGGATCCACCGGCATCAACGGCGGATGCGGGTAGCGCTCGTCGAGGTATTCGCAGATCACGCTGGTGTCGTACAGGACCAGGTCGCGGTCGACCAGGGTCGGCACCGAGTTGTAAGGATTGAGATCGAGCAAATCCTCGGGCGGATTGTCCAGATCGACCAGAATATGGTCGTAGGTCACACCCTTGGCCGCCAGCGTCATGCGGACGCGATGGCAATGCACGCTGTCGCGCGCGGAATACAAGGTCAATACGGTACGCGAACGCTGGTTCAAGGCCATTCTGTTTCCCCCCTCCGTTCCCGTTCGGAGCATAGCCCTCGCCGCGGCAATGTACTACGCAGGGGGCTACGCGCCTAGGTGCCTGATTCTGCGGAAAAGCCGATCAGGCGCTGCCCGCCAGAAAACCGACCGGGCCCGCGGGAGCCGAAGTGAGAGGGGATTGGAGGCGGATCGGCCAGCCGGCCCGCCTCGCCATGCTCAGTGCACGTCCTTCCAGAACTCGACCTTGAGCAGATAGGCGATCAGGGTGAAGAACGCCAGGTACAGCAGTACCCACACGCCCATCGCCTCACGCTTCAGCGCAGCGGGTTCGCCGGCGTACTGTAGAAACGCAGTGATGTCGCGCACGCTGCGGTCGAACTGCTCCGGCGTCTGGACACCCGGGGTCTGTAGCTTGAGCATGCTGGCGCCTGCCTCGTGACCCTCGGCAGCCGCTGCGTGAGTGAGCACTTGCTCTCCCTGCAGCGTCCACAGCGGATTGGGCATCGACACGTTCGCGAACACCGTGTTGTTCCAGCCGAGTGGACGCGACGGGTCGAGATAGAACGATTTCAGATAGTTGTAGATCCAGTCCGACCCTTTCGCACGCGCTTCCAGAGACAGATCGGGCGGCGCCTTGCCGAACCAGGCAGCCGCCTGCTCGGGCGGCATGTGGCTGATCGCATGGTCGCCGATCTTGGCGCCATTGAAGATCAGGTTCTGCTCGACGTCTTTCGGATCGAGCTGCAGATCCTCGGCTATGCGCGAGTAGCGCAAGTACTGCAGCGAGTGGCAACCCGAACAGTAGTTGAAGAACAGCCGTGCGCCGCGTTGCATGGAAGCAACATCGTCGAGGCGGATGTTGGCGGCCTGCATGCCTTCGCCTTCGGCGGCGTGGGCGACGCCGAACGACATCAAGCCGGCGATCAGCAGGGCAGCAAATTTCGGCAGCATGGCGGTCTTCGCGGCTGGGGGCGTCATGGGCTTAGTCATGCGTCGTCACCCGGTCTGGTACCGGCTTGGTCTTCTCGAGCCCGAAGTGCGTGTAGACCCACAGGAACACGAAGAACGCGAAGTAGACGATCGTCCAGAAACGACCGAACAGGTTCTCGATCGAGGTGACGTCGGCGTTTGCGCCGAACCACTCCGGAATCGTCTCGGCGGTGACGCCGGCACCGACCGCGCCGAGCATGATGAAGGACAACGCGAACAGGCCGAGCGCAATCTTGTAGCCGGTGCCGCGATAGCGGATCGACTTGACCTTGCCGCGATCCAGCCAAGGCACCAGGAACAGCAGCGCGATGCCGAGGAACATCACGATCACGCCGGGCAGCTTGGCCGGGATCATGCGCAACATCGCGTAGAACGGCGTGAAGTACCACACCGGCTTGATGTGCTCGGGCGTGGCGAGGTTGTTCGCCGGAATGAAGTTGTCGTGCTCGAGGAACCAGCCGCCGAAGGTCGGCGCGTAGAAGATGATGAACGCCGCGATCAGCAGGAAGAAGCCGGTGCCGAACAGATCCTTCACCGTGTAGTACGGATGGAACGCGATGCCGTCGAGCGGCGTGCCGTCGGGCTTCTTCTTTTCCTTGATATCGACGCCGTCCGGATTGTTCGAGCCGACTTCGTGCAGCGCCGCCAGATGCAGCACGACCAGCAGCAGCAGCACCAGTGGCAGCGCGATCACGTGCAGCGCGAAGAAGCGGTTCAATGTCGCGTCGGCCGGCAGATAGTCGCCCATGATCCATTCGACCAGCGAATCGCCGATCCAGGGAATCGCGCCGAACAGCGAGATGATCACCTTGGCGCCCCAGAACGACATGTTGCCCCACGGCAGCACGTAGCCCATGAACGCCTCGG
>JBDTYM010000105.1:0-12020 GCA_040005635.1 Dokdonella sp.
AGTCCTCGATGCTGACCTGCAGGTCTATCAAAGCCCCACCGCCTGGCCCCGCGCTCGGTGCCATGCGATGTCCGCGGGCGCGGACGCATTGCCCGCGCGGCTTCTCGCATAACGCTGTGCGAGCACTGCACAGGCCATCAGCTGGACCTGATGGAACAGCATCACCGGCAACACGATCATGCCGAGCGCGGGATTGCCGGCAAACAGGATCTTTGCCATCGGAACGCCGCTGGCGAGGCTCTTCTTCGATCCGCAGAAGACGGCGGCGATCTCGTCCACGCGCGCGAAACCGAGGCGGCGGCTCGCCCAGGTCGTCAGGGTCAGCACGACGGTGAGCAGAAGCACGACGATGATGAAGGTCGAGAACAAGGCTTCGATAGGCACCTGCTGCCACAAGCCCTCGACGACCGACGCGCTGAACGCGACGTAGACGATCAGCAGCACGGTGCCGCGATCGGTGTAGGCGAGCACGCCGCGCCAGCGCGCGACGCTGGCGCCGATCCACGGTCGCAGCAGGTGGCCGAGCACGAACGGCAACAGCAGCTGCAGCACGATGTCGCCGATCGCGTGCAGCGACGAGCCAGAGTCGCCATGCGTCGCCAGTAACAAGGCGACCAGCAGAGGCGTCAGGAACACGCCGATCAAGTTCGATGCGGAGGCGCTGCAGACCGCGGCCGGCACATTGCCGTGCGCGATCGCGGTGAACGCGATCGACGACTGCACCGTCGACGGCAGGCAGCACAGGAAAAGTACGCCGAGGTACAGCGTCGGCGTCAGCACGAACGCGGCGAGCGGTTTCAGCGCGAGTCCGAGCAGCGGAAACAAAACGAAGGTGCTGACCAGCACGAGTACGTGCAGCCGCCAGTTCGTCATACCGGCGACGATCGCCTCGCGCGACAGGCGTGCGCCGTGCAGGAAGAACAGCAGCGCGATGCCGATAATCGCGATCGCGTCGAACGCGACGGCGGCACGGCCCTCGCAGGGCAGCAGGCTCGCAAGCACGACCGTCGCGATCAGTGCGAGCGTGAAGCCGTCGAACAGCGTGCGCAGCCACCTCGTCATGGTTCATTCAATCGCCGAGCAGGTGTTGCTGCCAGAAACGCATCGCCGCCGCACGGAAATAGTCGATGTTCGTCTTCTTTCGAAAGCCGTGGCCTTCGTCGTTGTACTCGAGAAACCAGACCTCGCCACCGTTGCTGCGCACCGCATTCGCGATCTGCTGGCCCTCCGCTGCCGGTACGCGCGGATCGTTTGCGCCGGCGGCGACGAACAGCGGAATCGTGATGTTTCCCGCGCCGGTCGTCGGCGAGATTTTCTGCAGGAAAGCTTTCATTTTGCCGTCGCGCTCGTCGCCGTACTCGGCGCGGCGCAGATCGCGTCGGTAGCTCTCGGTATTGCCGAGAAAGGTCACGAAATTGGAGATGCCGACGACATCGATGCCGGCGCGCAGACGCGCGTTATAGTGCGTCATCGAGGCCAGCGCCATATAGCCGCCATAGGAGCCGCCATACACCGCGACGCGGCCGGCATCGAGTTCCGGCTGCTGGCCGATCCAGTCGAGCAGCGCGCCGATATCCTTGACCGAATCCTCGCGCCGGTAGCCATCGTCGAGCTTCAGGTAACTCTTGCCGTAGCCGGACGAACCACGCACGTTCGGCATCAGCACAGCGATGCCGAGCTGGTCGACGAGGAACTGGATGTCCGCACTGAACACCGGCCGCGCCTGCGATTCCGGCCCGCCATGGATCTGGATCACGACCGGAAATTTTCCATTCCTGGATTTGTCCGCGGCCGGGCGGTAGTAGAGCGCAGGGATCGTGCGCGCCTTGCCGCGGTCCTTGTCGAAGCTCGCGAAGCGCACCAGCGACGGCGCGGCAAATGTTGTCGCATCGAGGCCACCGACCTCGCTCTCGGTCCAGCGCGCGATCGACTGGGGAGCCAGATCGAGTGCGTAGATATCGCTTGGCGACGTGGCCGAATTGAGCGCGAATGCGATGCGCTGGCCATCCGGGCTGAACTCGAAGCCAGCGATCACGCCTTGTGGCAATGCAGGCAGCGCCAGTTCCTTGCGCGTCGCGCTGTCGAGTACGTGCAACACGCCGAAGCCGTCCTCATTGCTGACGAACGCGATGCGGCGGCCGTCGGCGGACAGCGTGAAATCCTCGACATCCCAAGGTATCGCCGCGCTCAATGGCACGATCTTCTTCGATGCGAAGTCGTGCCAGCGCAGCGTGACGAACTCGCCGCCTTCGTCCGAGGTGAAGTAGACGCCACTGCCGTCCGGCGCGAAACGGAATGCACCGAACGCGGCCTTGCCGCCATCGATCGGGAACAGCGTGAGCTTGCCGCTGGCCAGATCGACGAGGCCCGGATACACCTCGTTGATCGAGACGAATTTCTGCACCAGCAGCTGGCGACCATCCGGCGAGAAGTCGCTCGCGCTCCAATTGCCACCCGAGGTTACGACGGCTTTCTTCTCGCCGTTGCCTGAGTCGAGTACCCAGACGTCGGTGTCGGTGCCGTTGCGCGCCGTGCTGCTGTACGCGAGTTTGCTGCCGTCGTGCGACCAGACGGGGTTCTCGTTGCGTGACGTGCCGTCGGTCAACAGCGTCGTCGCGCGCGTCGCCAGGTCGAACCAATAGAGTTGCCAGAACTCGGAGCCGCCGAGGTCCTTGCCGAAGACGAAGCCATTGCGCCGCGGATTGGGCACGACCACGGCAATCGGCTCGTCGTAGAACGTCAACTGCTGGCGCGCACCACCCGGCGTCTTCACCCAATGCACCTGCGTGGTGTTCGCGAAGCGCGTCGTCATAAGGACGCCTTCGCCATTGGCGAGCCAGCCGTTGAGTGCGGCGCCACGCGTGTTCGAGTAGCGCTGCAACCGCTCGCTGAGTGCCGTCGGAATATCCGGCACATTCTCGCTGATGCGATTGCCGACTTCCTGGCGTTGCGCCGCCGCGTTGTCGGCGAAAGCCGGACTGCACTGAATCAGAATGGCGACGGACAGTGCGAGCACAGGGTGTGGCGACATGGACGGGCTTCCTGACGGGCTACGGTCCCGAGCTTAGCGCCATGTCGTGCGGCATGGCAGTCGCGCCGCTCTTTGCGCCATCGCCGGAATATGCGAAGCTAGGTGTACGAAGCGAGGCGTAGAAACCGGCGATGCCGAACGGACGCGATTTTCTACTGGCTGCAAGTGGGCGTGCGGCAGCGCGCGAGATGGCTGAGCGTCGTCGGCGCGCGGGTACTCGCACGCGCGCATCGCGAAAATCCTCCGCGGCAATTTCGCGCGTGTAATGGCCGAGGTCTGGGGTCGAACCGCGAGCGCATCGTTCGATCGGCCCGCTGTCGTCCGTGCGCATCGGGAATCCAGTGGGTCGGGCGAGTCGTTGGTACTTCGCTTCGATCCGAAGGTCTTCTTGGCTCTACCTGACGTTCCACCCGGAGGATATCCATGCCCAATCGCCGCCACTTCATGATCGCCGCGGGCACCGCTGCCGCTGCGCTGGCCTTGCCCGCCGCACGCGCTGCGGCCGCGACGTCCTGGCCTCCGTTCCGTGACACGTTGGCGATCGACGGCGAAGCCGGCCTCAGCCTGTTCTTCGACGAGGCCGAAACACCGGAGACCGCCAGGGAACTCGCTGCCGCACGTGCGTCAGGCCTGGGCGGCGTGCTGCTAAGCGTTGGGCCGAATGGACGTTTCTGGCTCGACGATGCGGCGCTCGCGCGAACCAAGGCCTTCATCGAGCGCTGCAAAGCCAAGGTGGCTGTGCATGCGGACACGTTCGTGCTGGTCGGCGATGGTCGCGACCTCGAGCGCGCGCATCGCGACCGACGCGTCGGCATCATCCCGCGCTTCCAGGGCTGCGAACCGCTCGGCGAGGATTCCGAGCGCATCGTGCAGTTTCGCCAGCTCGGCGTGCGTGTGATTCAGCTGACGCACAATCGTCGCAATCTGGTCGGCGACGGCTGTACCGAACCGGGCAACGCAGGCCTCAGTCGCTACGGTCATGAAGTCGTCGAACGGCTCAACGCGGAAAAAGTCGTCGTCGATCTCGCGCACGGCTCGCAGCGCACGATCGCCGAAGGCATCGCGGCGTCGAAGGCGCCGGTGCTGATCAGCCACACCGGCTGCCGCGCGCTCGCCGACCTGCCGCGCAATACCGGCGATGCGGAACTGCGCGCAATGGCCGAACGCGGCGGCGTCGCCGGCATCATCTTCTGGCCGTATCTGCGCATCGACACGCAGCCGATGGCGATCGACGTGATCCGCCACATCGAACACGCGATCGACGTCTGCGGCGAGGATCATGTCGGCATCGGTACCGACGGCTCGGTCGCGCCGACCGCACGCACGCCGGCGTTCGAGAAGGAGAACCGCGACTACATGAAGGGCATGTTCGAGGACGGCGTGTTCGCCCAAGGCCGCCCGCCAGATCTGTACACGTTCATTCCGGATCTCAATGTCGCCAACCGCTTCGAGGTGCTGGCCGCGAAGCTGTCGGCGCGCGGCCACGCGGACGCACGCATCGCGAAGATCCTCGGCGGAAATTTCGCGCGCGTGTTGGGCGAGGTGTGGGGCTGACGTCATGATCGGGCGCAGCCCGTCCACTAGGCTGCGCTGGCGCACGCGCCTTACACTGCGTACCGCGCTGGATGGTTGCATCCGCAGCCGCTGCGTTCGACTCCGGAGCAGATCATGACGACGATCTACGATTTCAAAGCGAAGACGATCGATGGCGACGAGCAGGCGCTGGACGCCTATCGCGGCAAGACGATGCTGATCGTCAATGTCGCTTCCAAATGCGGTTTCACGCCGCAATACACCGGCCTCGAAGCGCTGTACGAGAAATTCCAGGGTCAGGGCCTGGTCGTGCTCGGTTTTCCGTGCGATCAGTTCGGTCATCAGGAGCCCGGTAACGAGGCCGAGATCAAGGACTTCTGTTCGCTCACCTACGATGTGAAGTTCCCCATGTTCGCGAAGATCGAGGTCAACGGCGCGAATACGCATCCGCTGTACAAGTACCTCAAGCACGAGGCGAAAGGCTTGCTTGGCAGCGAGGCGATCAAGTGGAACTTCACCAAGTTCCTGGTCGACAAAAGCGGCAAGGTGGTCCGACGCTACGCGCCAACCGATACGCCGGAGGGGATCGGCAAGGAGCTGTCAGGTCTGCTCTGACCGGGGCGACTCACGCCCTGAAGGACCGCCACGCGGCGCGGTTGGAGTGCAACAGGAAACCGGTTCATACTGTTGCTGCAATTCGCGCACAAGCGAGCCAGAACATCGCCGTGCGCGCGGTCCGATAGGGGAGGGTCCCTGACCGTGCTGGAGGCGACGCCCATGATCTCTTCGATCTTCGTTGCATTGGCCTTGGCCGCGACCACGCGTCCGCCGTCGGCGGATTTGAGCGTGATGTTCCCGGACCAGGCAAACCCGAACTACTACAGCGTTATGAGCTGCCGCGGCGCGGTTCGTCAGCACACGCGTTTTCGAGTCGGCAAGGACGGCGCGCCTTCGACGAAGAACGGCACGGTGGTATTCCGTTGCGACGGCCCGATCACGACGCAGATCCAGCGCATCCCGTACGAGCCCGGCTATTTCCACGATACCGACTGGGCCTGGAAGTTCGAGGACGACGAAGGCCACGAGGTGCTGTCCGGCTACGGTGCGAAGGTCATGACGCCGCCGCAGAACGGCATGCGCTTCTACGTGCGCGAGGGATATCTCGATCCTTGAGCGCTGTTGGCGCCGTGGCCGGCATCCCGCGATAATCGGCCGATGACAGCCTACAGCTACGACGCGATCCTGATCGGCGGCGGCCACAACGGCCTCGTCTGTGCGACCTATCTGGCCAAGGCCGGACTCAAGGTGTGCGTACTCGAACGCCGCAGCGTAGTCGGCGGCGCGGCGGTGACCGAGGAATTTCACCCTGGCTTCCGCAATTCGGTCGCCGCCTATACGGTGTCGCTGCTGCAGCCGAAGGTCATTGCCGACCTCGATCTCGCCGCGCATGGGCTCACCATCGTGCAACGCCGGCTCAACAATTTCCTGCCGCTGCCGGACGGCCGCTATCTGGCGATGGGGGCAGGACGCACGCGCGAGGAGATCGCGAAGTTCTCACGCCGCGACGCCGAACGCCTGCCCGAATACGAACGCCGCCTCGACGCGATCGCCGACGTGTTGCGCGCGCTGGCGCTCGAACCGCCACCGAACGTCAGCGACGGTGGCTGGCTGAAGGCGCTGCCGGAGCTGATTCGCGCCGGCAAGCTCGGCCGCCGTCTCGGCGCGCTCGATGCGGGCTTGCGCAACGACCTGCTCGATCTGTTCACGATCTCCGCAGCCGAGTATCTCGACCGCTTCTTCGAAAGCGAACCGATCAAGGCCGTGTTCGGTTTCGACGGCGTCGTTGGCAACTACGCCAGCCCGTACACGCCGGGCAGTGCCTACGTCCTGCTGCACCACGTGTTCGGCGAGGTCAACGGCATCAAAGGCGCCTGGGGCCATGCGATCGGCGGCATGGGCGCGATCACGCAGGCGATGGCGAAGGCGGCCACTGCGGCCGGCGTCGACATCCGCACGGGTTGCGGTGTACGCGAAGTCGTGGTCGAAAGTGTCGATGGAAAGCCGGGGCGCGCGACCGGCGTAATCACGGATGCGAGCGACGTATTGCATGCGCGCGCGATCGTTGCCAACGTGAATCCGAAGCTGCTGTACGAGCGCCTGCTGGCGCCTGCGGTGGTGCCGGCGCCGACGCGCGAGCGCATGGCCAACTGGCGCTGCGGCTCAGGCACGTTTCGGATGAATGTGGCGCTCGACAAGCTGCCGGATTTCACCGCGCTGCCGGGACAGGGCGATCATCTGACCGCCGGCATCATTCTCGCGCCCAGCCTGGACTATATGGATCGTGCGTATCTCGACGCGCGCGCCCACGGCTGGTCACGCGAGCCGATCGTCGAGATGCTGATTCCCTCGACGCTGGACGATACGCTCGCGCCCAAAGGCCAGCATGTCGCCAGCCTCTTCTGCCAGCATGTCGCACCGGTGCTGTCGGAGGGAAGGTCCTGGGATGATCATCGCGACGAGGTCGCCGACCTGATGATCGCGACGGTCGATCGCTACGCCCCCGGTTTTGCGGCTTCAGTGCTCGGCCGCCAGATCAAGAGTCCGCTCGATCTCGAGCGTGACTTCGGCCTGCTCGGCGGCGACATCTTCCACGGCGCGCTGAGCCTGAATCAGCTTTTCAGCGCGCGTCCGATGCTCGGTCAGGCGAACTACCGCGGTGCGCTGCCCGGCTTGTATCTGTGCGGCGCCGGCACGCATCCGGGTGGCGGCGTCACCGGAGCGCCGGGACACAACGCCGCGCGCGTGATCGTTGCCGATCTGCGCTGAGACGACCGCCTGCGCCGCCGCTAGGGTTTGCTGAGCGGGTTGGCGGGTGACGCCGGAGACGCCGCGTCGGCGCCCTCGGACGCGTTGGCACCGCTCTTCGCGCGCTTCTTCAGCAGTTTTTCGTCCTGCTTCTTCTTCTTCGCGATGTCGCGCTGGCGCTTCTCGAAATTGTAATTGGGCTTTGCTGCCATCGAGGTCTCCATGCTGGTTGGCAGGCTAGAGGCTGCCACAACGGGCGAACATAAAAAACCCCGGGCGTTGCGGCCCGGGGCTTCTTGTTTACATCAAGTACGCTGGCTTACGCCATCTGCACTTCATCGGCCTGCATGCCTTTCTGGCCCTGCGTGGCGATGAAGCTGACGCGCTGGCCTTCGGCGAGGCTCTTGAAACCGGCGCCCTGGATCGAGCGGAAATGCACGAACAGGTCGGCACCGCTTTCCGGCGTGATGAAGCCGAAACCCTTCGCATCGTTGAACCACTTGACCGTACCCATCTGGCGATCTGCCATGACTAACTCCTAAAACGAACAAAAAAATTCGCGACCGCGGGACATCCGGGCCGAGACTGAGATTGCCAAGGAGAAAGCGAGGTGTCGACGAAGTGAATCTTGAGATAAACAACATCGGGCCACGATTCAAAGTGACCCCAAGCAAACGCAGTGTGCGAAGCGTACAGGAATCGGGCCGACAATGCGAACTGTAGCGGCTCCGCGGGCGTCGCGACGTGATTGCGCGTTCATTTTCCGCAATGCCAGAATGAAATGTCGTCCCGCCCGAGCCGCCCTCCCGATGAGCGATTCCGAAATCCGCCTTCCGGCTGCCAATTCGGCTGGACGCGTGCTATTCGCCAGCCTGATCGGCACCACGATCGAGTTCTTCGATTTCTACATCTACGCGACGGCCGCGGTGCTGGTGTTCCCGAAGCTGTTTTTTCCAGCCAGCGATCCCACCTCGGCACTGCTGCAGTCGCTGGCGACGTTTGCACTCGCGTTTTTCGCGCGGCCGATCGGCTCGGCTGTGTTCGGTCATTTCGGCGACCGCATCGGGCGCAAGGCGACGCTGGTCGCGGCGCTGCTGACGATGGGCCTGTCGACGGTCGCGATCGGACTGCTGCCGACGTACGCCTCGATCGGCGTGATCGCGCCGCTGCTGCTGATGCTGTGCCGTTTCGGCCAGGGCCTCGGCCTCGGCGGCGAATGGGGCGGCGCGGTGCTGCTGGCGACGGAGAATGCGCCACCCGGTCGGCAGGCCTGGTACGGCATGTTCCCGCAGCTCGGCGCGCCGATCGGGTTCCTGTGTTCGAGCGGCGTGTTCCTGCTGCTGAGCAACTGGCTCAGCGACGCGCAGTTCTTCGCTTATGGCTGGCGCATCCCGTTTCTCGCCAGCGCGCTGCTGGTCGGTGTCGGCCTCTACGTGCGCCTGCGCCTGACCGAGACGCCGGCCTTCCTGCAGGCGATCGAGAACAACGAGCGCGTGCGTCTGCCGATTGCCAGCGTGTGCGTGCAGCACTGGCGGCCGCTGCTTATCGGCACGTTTGCCGCGCTCGCCACCTTCGTGCTGTTCTATCTGATGACCGTGTTCGCGCTGTCCTGGGGCACTTCGGCACTGCACTACGCGCGCAAGGATTTCCTGTTGCTGCAGATGATCGGCGTGCTGTTCTTTGCGCTTGGCATTCCGCTGTCGGCGCTGGCCGCGGATCGCTACGGGCGCCGCGCGATGCTGCTCGTCGCGACCGCGCTGATCTTCGCGTTCGGCCTCGTCTTCGCGCCATTGTTCATTGCCGGCAGTGCGCTCGGCGTGCTGGCCTTCCTCTCGATCGGCCTGTTGCTGATGGGCTTCACCTATGGTCCGCTCGGCACCGCATTGGCGGAACTCTTCCCGACGCCGGTGCGCTACACCGGCGCTTCGCTGGCGTTCAATCTTGCCGGCATTCTTGGCGCTTCGCTGGCGCCGTACATCGCGACCTGGCTGGCGACGAATCATGGCCTGTCGTATGTCGGCTACTACCTTGCCGTGGCCGCGGCCCTGACGCTGGCGGCGTTGCTGGCGATCCGGCGTCCCGCCTGAGCGGCAAACAGACCAACGGAAGTCATCCCCGCGAACGCGGGCTTCCATTGCAGCGGAGGCGTGGAGGCATCACGGAGACCGGCATTCGCCGTCGAAAGGCGCCTCGCGCGTTCGCGCTATGACGAAGCCGAGGCGCTCGTCAGCGGCGGTCCAGCTGTGCGCGCCGCGCCGCGACCTCGGCCAGAGCCGACCAGTCGCGCTCGCCGTCGCCGTGCGCGAGCGCATCGAGGAATGCGTCGCGCAGGATGCCGGCCAGTGGCATCGGCACGTGCTGTGCTTCGGCCGCCGCGAGCGTCAGGCCGGCGTCCTTGAAGCCGAGTCGCAACGCAAACCCCGCCGGTTCGTACTCGCGCGATGCGACCAGCGCGCCGTAGGTCTTGAACACCGGCGCGGCGAATAGCGTGCCCGTCAGGACATCGAGGAAATCCTTCGCGCCGACGCCGTGCGCGCGTGTCAGCGCAGTCGCCTCGGACATCGTCTCGATGGCCGCTGCAATCATGAAATTGCCGGCGATCTTGACCACATTCGCGCGCTCGGGCGCTGCGCCGAGCGGCCACAGGCTCTGGCCGATCGCTTCGAGCTGCGAGGTCACCCGCGCGACCGACACCGCGTCGCCTGCGGCCAGCACGTGCAGCTTGCCGGCCGCAGCGGCATCCGGGCGTCCGAACACGGGCGCAGCCACATAGCCGACGCCGCGCTCGCGATGCCGCGCCGCGAGCTCCTCGGCCAGCGCGACCGAGATCGTCGCGTGATTCACATGCACGCTGCCCTTCGGCAACGCATCGAGTACACCGCCGTCGAACCACACGGCACGCAAGGCCTTGTCGTCGGCGAGCATGCTGTGCAATACGTCCACTTCGGCGGCGGCTGGTGCCGACGTTGCGGCCTGCGCACCGCGTCGGACCAGTTCCTCCATCGCCGCGGGTGAGCGGTTCCAGACGATCAGTTCGTGCCCCGCCTCGAGCAGTCGGCCGGCGATGCCTTTGCCCATCGCGCCGAGGCCAATGAAGCCGATTTTCATGGGAGGTTTCCTTCAGATAGCGTAATGGGAGCTCCAACGATAGCGGGCGATGCCCAGGATTCAACGCGACATCGCGTCATCGGTCTTGAACGATTTCGCGATATCGGCGTCGAGCCGAACGCAGTACGCGCCAGGTCGGCGCTACATTGACCACGGCAACGCGCACGATCTAGCATCATTTGCAGATGGCAGGCACGCCGTCGGACACCGAATGCGTGACGGTTTGATGGAGGTTCGCATGAAGATCGTGCAGGTGATCGCATTGGCGGGCGCGCTTCTCGCCGCGCAGGTGGCGGCGACCGAGAAAGCCGCTGCCATAAACAAGGCCGACACGCGGGAATCCTTCGCGGCGGCGGCAGCCGACGTGCGCAAACAGATGGACACGGACGGTCGCTACGCCTACGTCAGGCCGGATGAGCGCGAGAAGGTCGAGGCGGACCTGGCCGAGATGGGCCGATTGTTCGAGCAGCACGATGCGGTCGCGCAGATGGACAAAGCCATGCAGGTGAAGCTTTTTAATGCACAGGAGAGTGTCAACGCGATCCTGACACTGCGCGATCGCGACCGCCTGATCTGCGAGCGCGGCGCTCAGACCGGGTCGCGCATCGTCGGTACGTCGTGCCGGACCTACGGCGACATCGAGGCCTCGCGGCAGGCCAGCAACAAGTTCATGCTGGAACGCAATGCAACGCCGTGCGTGTCCAACTGTACGGGCAAGTAGGACGTGGCAAGGCCGGCTAGGCGATGAGGCCGCGACCGAGCGTCAGCTTGAGGTCGCGCAATTCACGCTTCTCGTCGGCCGACAGATTTTCGATACCGCGGTCGCGAATCATGGCGTCGAGTTCGTCGCGCCGCTGCAGCTGAGTCTGGCGCTCCAGCTGACGCAACGCATCGAGAAACTCCGCACGCGCCTCGTCTTCGCCGCCGGGAAACTCCATCACCGCGAGTTTCTGCAACGACTTCACCTCCTCGCGCTCGGTGTAGTGCTCGAGCAGGGCGCCAGTGGTGATTTCGGGCCGCACGCGGCACAGCGCGATCAGTTCGACCAGCAGCGGAATGCCGGGCTGGCGCAGCTCGGCGAAGGTCCATGGGGGCTCCAGCGCACTCCCCAGCGCGGGCCGCTGCACCAGCAGGGTGATCGCGGCGCGCACGAGCGAGCGCTGCTGCGGGCGCGTGCCACGCGCAGCGGGCGTGTTGGCGGCAGCCGCGTCGATCTTCAGGCGCACGCCGCTCTGGCGGTCGAGTTCGCCGAGCATCAGATCGCGGAACGCGCCGTCCGGAATTTGCGCGATCAGCGCGCGCGAACGCTCGGCGAGGCGGGCCTTGCCATCGAGACTGCCAAGGTTGACGTCCTTGCCCATTTCGGCAAAGAAGAATTCGCTCAGCGGCGTCGCATCCTTCAAGCGCTGCTCGAAGCCATCCAGGCCTTCCTTGCGCACCAGCGAATCCGGATCTTCGCCATCCGGCAGGAACAGGAACATGGCCTGGCGGCCGTCGCGCATGCGCGGCAGCACCGATTCGACCGCGCGCCACGCGGCCTGGC
>JBDTYM010000106.1:0-11690 GCA_040005635.1 Dokdonella sp.
GGTTTGAAGAAATTGAATACGGTAAACGCATCCTGCGAAGCCTGCGCGACGCCGGGATAGGTCAGCAGCTGCTTGCTCGGAATGTCGTCCGGCGGGTTGGTGCCGTTGTCGTGGTAGCTCGGCGAACCATTCGGGTAAAGCGGGTTGGTCTGGTCATACGCCACCATCGGCGTCAGGAAATTCGCGCCGTACGGCGGATTGCCGTCGCCGCCGTAGTCGGGCCCGCACCAAGCGAAATTGTCGTAGCCGTCGTCGTCGCAGTCGGACCAGTTCCAGCCGGTGAAGACGTGCGCAAAATTGGTGACCGTGGCTTGCGTATAGGTTGGAATCGGATTGCCGCCGGCGAGCTGCTGCGTGCCGTCCGCATTGAGCATGACCAGTCCGATGCTGAAGAGCTGGTTGATCTCGCGCGCGTAGTTTTCGTCCGGATGGATGTTCATCGAGGAATCGGCGCGACGGTTGCCGATCATGTTGAGATAGACGCCCATCGCCGGACTCAAGCTGACATCGTCGAGCAGCGTGCGATAGTTGGCGAACGCGTCGGTGACGAGGATGTCGTAGAAGTGCGCCATGCCGGTCGGATAGCCGTCCAGCGTGGCGTTCTGATCGGAGATCACGAAGATCTCGCTCAGCGCAAAGGCGACGCGCTGGCGCAGCTGGTCGTTGTGCACCAGCGTGTTGTTGTGCGGATCGGGACCGCCGAGCGCGCCGAGGAACCACGCCTCCTGGCGCGCGTTCTGGCCCACTTGTTCGCCCAGCGTGTCGCCGACCCAGTTGAGATAATCCATCTGGTAGCTCGGCGGCGCGGCGAACTGTTCCGACAGCCACGCCTGATAGCCGATCGTACGCAGATGCGCGATGTCGGCGTCGGTCGGGCCGAACGTGGTCTGCGCGAGAAAGCGTGCCGCGTCGTCCTTGTTCGTCGGGCCTGCAGCGGCGCCGTCGAAGCCGTCGTGGAACATCGTATTCAGACCGTGGCTCGGCTGCTGCGCGGACACAGCTGCCGCGAACGTCAGCGCAGCGATCAGCGCCGCTGAATGCAAGCGGGCGCGCATCGACCTCGACATGAATGTTTCCCCTGGACTCGACGTCCCTACCATAGCAGCGAACCAGCCCGCTGTTTCCGTGACGCAGTCGACCCTCGTGCGTGGGCGCGTCAGTGCGCGGCGGCGCTGTGCAGCTCGGCGATGTAGCCACCAGGAAACGCGACGATAGCCGTGGTGCGATCGGCGGCCTTGTAAGGCGCTGCCAATACCTTGGCCCCGTTCGACGTCGCTTTTGCCAGCGTCGCGTCGAGATCGGCGACGTCATATCCGGTCGTCTCGTAGCCGAACGGATACGGCAGGTGACCGTTGCTGACGCTTACCTGCATCTTGCCGAAACCCGATTCGATGCGGATGCGACGATAGATGTCGCCAGGCCGTCCGATTTCGCCAGCGTCGGCGGACTTGTCGTCCGCAACGATCCTGCCGTGCGAGAAACGCACGAAGTCGCGCACGAAGCTGTCCGCCGCATCAGGCGACACATAGACGAGGTTGTCCGGAATCGTCGCGAGCGGGGCGGAGGAGGGTGCGCTGAAATGCCAGTAGAGCTGCATCTTGACGCCGCCGGGCCACTGGATGACCGCGTCGTAGCCGATCGGATCCTTGAACGTGTCGACGATCACTTCGGCGCCGGCCGCGCGCGCCTGCTTCAATGCGTGGTCCATGTTGCTGACCAGATAGCCGGTGCGCTCCTGCCCGAACGGATACGCGATCGGCGTCTGGAACGCGAACGCCGACAGCACGCCGACCGGCGTGCGGATGGCGCGGAAAACCGTGCTGCCCGCGACCGGCAATACATTCGTGACGACGGGTGGCGACGCCGTACCGCCGAATGTCGCCACGATGCTGTCGACGAAGGCATCGAATTCGCCCGGCGCGACATAGACATGCGTGGTGTCGTACTGCGCGCCGACAGCGACGCCACCCTTGGGCGCAGCGTCGGCGGCGCTTGCCGATGCGTAGAGGCCGCTCGTTGCGAGCATCGCCAGTGTCAGCAGGCCGAATGCGCGTCGACGCTTCTTCCATTCATTGCCATGCATGCTGTCGAGCCTTCAGCGGGGTGATACGCGATGATGATCGCGTGCAGCGGAGCGAACGATGCGGCCGGCGTGGCTGTGCGCGCGCCGTGCCGCCATGGCTTTGTTCGACTAGACGCGCCCGACCACCGGCAACGACACGCCGGTGATCGCGCTGGCGCGATCGGACAGCAGGAACACGATCACATCGGCAATCTGCTCGGGCTTCACCCAGCGGTCGAAATCCGCCTTCGGCATGTCGGCGCGGTTCGGCGGCGTGTCGATGATGCTCGGCAGGATCGCGTTGACGGTGATGCGCTGATCCTTGAGTTCCTCGGCGAGCGCTTCGGTCAGCCGCGCCACGCCGGCTTTCGACGCCGCGTAGGCACCCATGCCGGCGCCGGCTTTCGCGGCAGCGGCGGCGCCGATGTTGATGATGCGCCCGCTGGCATTCTTCAGCAGATGCGGCAACGCCGCTTTGCTCGCCGCAACCGCGCTGCGCAAGTTGACGGTGTAGAGCAGATCCCAGGTATCCGGGCTGCCGTCGGCGAGCGTCTCCCAGCGGAACGCGCCGGCAATATTGATCAGTGCATCGAGGCCGCCGAGTTTCGCCGCGACTTGATCGAGCGCCGATGTCGCCGTTTCGGTATGACCAAGGTCGATGCCGCCGAACAGCAGTGCAGCGCCGAGATCCGTGCCGGCATGCGGCTTGTCCGATCGATCGATCGCGGCAACGCTGGCGCCCGCCGCTTGCAGCGTGCGCGCGACAGCCGCGCCGAGCGATCCGAATGCGCCGGTGACGGCGACGCGCTTGCCTTCCAATTCTTTTGCCATGAGTGGATTCCTTGTTTCAGGAGGATGCGACGGCAGCCCTCGCGGGTGCACACGATACTTCGCCAGGGTTTCGAAAGCTCGTCCGTTTCCAGGTGAAATTGCGATGGGCTGCCGCGTTCGCCGCAGTGACGGGGTTGTCGACTGTCTGCCGCGGGCAACCGTCGTGGCATCGCGTTCGCTATGCAAAAAGACTGCGTCATGCCCGCGAAAGCGGGAATCCATTGAAGCACGCACACGTTGGGCTCCCGCGTATGCGGCAGTGACCAACCCCATCGTCACACCGGAGCCCTGATCACGCCATGCCGCGCCAGATACTCGACGATCTGGGTCGCCGCCGTTTCCGGATCGCTCGACGTCGTGTCGATGTGCAACTCGGGCGCCTGCGGCACTTCGTAGGGCGAGTCGATGCCGGTGAAGTTCTTCAATTCTCCCTTTCGGGCTTTTTTGTACAAGCCCTTGGGATCGCGCTGCTCGACGATGGCGAGCGGCGTGTCGACGAAAATTTCGATGAACTCGCCGGCGTCGACCATGTGGCGCGCGAGCAGGCGCTCCGAGCGGAACGGCGAGATGAAGGCGGTGATCACGATCAGGCCGGCATCGACCATGAGCCTGGCGACCTCGCCGATGCGGCGGATGTTCTCGACGCGGTCGGCTGCGGTGAAGCCGAGATCCTTGCTGAGGCCGTGACGCACGTTGTCGCCGTCGAGCAGGTAGGTGCGCGCGCCGAGCGCATGCAGCTGGCGCTCGACGATATTCGCGATCGTCGACTTGCCGCTGCCGGACAGGCCGGTCAGCCAAAGCACGACCGGGCGATGTCCGTTCTGGCGCACGCGCGCCGTCTTGTCGACCTCGACCGCCTGCCAGTGAATGTTCTGCGAACGTCGCAGTGCGAAATGCAGCATGCCGGCGCCGACCGTCTGGTTGCCGAGGCGGTCGATGACGATGAAGCTGCCCATGTCGCGATTGTGCGCATAGGGATCGAACGCGACTGCGCGATCGAGCGTCAGCGTGACGACGCCGGTCTCGTTGAGCTGCAGCGTCTTGGCGGCCAGATGATCGAGCGTGTTGACGTCGACCAGGTACTTCGGTGGGCCGATCGACGCGCCGAGCATGGTCGCGCCGAGCTTGACCAGGTACGCACGCCCCGGCAGCAGCGGCTGCTCGGCCATCCAGACCAGGTGCGCTTCGAACTGATCGGCGAGACCGGCCGGATCAGCCGCCGCGCAGATGACGTCGCCGCGGCTGATGTCGATTTCGTCGGCCAGCGTCAATGTGACCGCTTGGCCATTGACCGCCTCATCGAGATCGCCGTCGAGCGTGACGATGCGCGCAACCGTCGATTGCCGGCCGGAAGGCAGCACGCGCACCGCGTCGCCGGGTCGCACGCGGCCGCCGAGCAGGCGTCCGCTGAAGCCGCGAAAGGCGTGATCCGGCCGATTCACCCACTGCACCGGCATCCGTAGCGGGCCATGGTCGGCCGGTGTTGCAATGTCCACTTGTTCCAGATGCTGCAGCAGGTTTGGGCCGTGGTACCACGGCGTGTTCGTGCTCGGCGCCGTCATGTTGTCGCCGTGCAGGGCCGACAGCGGAATCGCCACGATATTGGCGATGCCGAGCCGCGCCGCGAAATCGCGGTACTCGCGCTCGATGCCGGCAAACACGCCGTGCGACCAGTCGACGAGATCGAGCTTGTTGATCGCGAGCACGACACGTCGGATGCCAACAAGCGAGGCCAGATAACTGTGCCGGCGCGTCTGCGTCAGCAGGCCCTTGCGCGCGTCGACCAGGATCACGGCGAGATCAGCGGTCGATGCGCCGGTGATCATGTTGCGCGTGTACTGTTCATGGCCCGGTGTGTCGGCGACGATGAACTTGCGCCGCTCGGTCGCGAAGAAGCGATACGCCACGTCGATCGTGATGCCCTGTTCGCGCTCCGCGCTGAGGCCGTCGACGAGCAGCGCGAAATCGAGCGCGTCGCCCTGCGTGCCGTAGCGTTTCGAGTCCGCATCGAGCGCACCGAGCTGGTCATCGAGCAGGGCATGCGCTTCGTACAGCAGACGGCCGATCAGGGTGCTCTTGCCGTCATCGACGCTGCCGCAGGTAATGAAACGCAGCAGGCTCTTGTTCCGGTGCAGCTCGAGATAGCGCTCGATGTCGGTCTCGATCAGCGAAGTCTGCGCGTTCATCAGAAATAGCCTTCGGTCTTCTTCTTTTCCATCGAGCCGCTGCTGTCGTGATCGATCAGGCGGCCCTGGCGTTCGGTCGTGCGCGCCAGCAGCATCTCCTGGATGATCGCCGGCAACGTGTCCGCCAGCGATTCGACCGCGCCAGTCAGCGGATAGCAGCCGAGCGTGCGAAAACGCACGCTGCGCAGCTCGGGTGTCTCGCCATCGCGCAACGGGAAGCGCTCGTCGTCGACCATCAGCAGCAAGCCATCGCGCTCCACGATCGGCCGCTTGGCGGCGAAGTACAACGGCACGATCGGGATGTCCTCCTGCTGGATGTATTGCCAGATGTCGAGTTCAGTCCAGTTCGACAGCGGGAACACGCGAATGCTCTCGCCCGGATTCCGGCGCGCGTTGTACAGGCGCCAGAGTTCGGGCCGCTGGTTCTTCGGATCCCAGCGATGCTGCGCGGTGCGGAACGAGAACACGCGCTCCTTCGCGCGCGACTTCTCCTCGTCACGGCGCGCGCCGCCGAAGGCGAGATCGAAACCGTATTGATCCAACGCCTGCTTCAGGCCCTGTGTCTTCCACAGGTCCGTATGGGTCGCCGAGCCGTGCGTGAACGGATTGATGCCGAGCCGCTCGGCTTCGGGATTCTTGTGGATCAGCAACTGCATGCCCGATTCCTGCGCCATGCGTTCGCGCAGCGCATACATCGCGCGGAACTTCCAGGTCGTGTCGACATGCAGCAGCGGAAACGGCGGCCGCGACGGATAGAAGGCCTTGCGCGCCAGGCGCAGCATGACGGCGCTGTCCTTGCCGATCGAATACAGCATCACCGGTCGCTCGGACTCGGCGACGGCTTCGCGCAGGATATCGATGCTCTCGGCTTCGAGTCGTTGCAGGTGGGTCAGGTCGGGCATGGATGGACTGGTCGGTGGGTGAAATCCGCGGCGTCATGCCGGCTGCAAGCGCCGCCGTCCCTGCGGCGCAGAGCGACCCGACGGCCGCGGTCGGCGAAGATAGCGCGTCCGGCGACGTCCTGTCTGCCGCGGCAGGCATACGAACATCGCCGATGTGCATGACGGGCGCCATTGTCGACGATCCGGCCCCGCCTTGGTCCACGCGGGCGCGAGCGGCTACCATGGGCGTGTGCCTGCAGCACGCAGGCCGCCGCGTCAGCCCGGGTGGCGAAATCGGTAGACGCAAGAGACTTAAAATCTCTCGACCGCAAGGTCATCCCGGTTCGATTCCGGGTCCGGGCACCAAAGCGCAATCGCAGATAGCCGCATGGCAGTGCAGAAAAGGCGAGATTGTCGGTAATTCCAGCGGAAAACGACCATTCAGCTATCGCACGTCATCGCATGCAATAGCATTGAATCGCAAGCGCAATGTGAGTAGATTGTGAGTAGTCGACGGGCATTTCGCCCTGGCGCCCCGGTTCTACTCACATGCTCACGGACCGCAAACTGCGCTCGCTGAAGCCGCGCGAGAAGCTCTACCGCATCGCCGATAGCGACGGACTCTGCATCGAGGTGATGCCGAGCGGAACGATGCTGTGGCGCTACCGGTATCGCAGTGCTGGTGCCGCTCGGATGATTGCCATAGGCGATGGATTCCCTCGCACAAGCCTGGTGGACGCGCGTGCGCTACGAGACCAGCAGCGCGCGCTCCTCCGTAGCGGCGTCGACCCATCGGCGAAGCGCAAGCAGCTCAAGGCGTTGGCGGGCCTCGCCGGCGACAACACGTTCCTGGCAGTCGCGGACGAGCTGCTCGATAGACAGCGCGCGAAGCTTGCCGCGATCACGGCGACCAAAGCCGAGTGGCTGATCTCGCTGGTGCCGACGCTCCACACCCGACCCATCGGAGAGTTGACGCCTCCCGAGGTGCTGGCGGCACTGCGCAAGATCGAGGCCACAGGGACGATAGAGACCGCGCATCGGATCAAGCAGCGCATCGGACAGGTGTTTCGCTACGCCATCGCTACGGGCCGGGCAGAGCGCGACGTGAGCGCCGATCTCCGCGGCGCACTCGCGCCAGTCGTATCGACCTCGCATGCCGCTGTAACCGATCCTGCAGCCGTTGGTGGCCTTCTCCGTGCGATCTACACCTACATCGGCCAGCCGACGACGGCGGCAGCCTTGAAGCTTGCGCCCCTGCTGTTTGCCCGACCCGGCAACCTGCGTGCGATGGAGTGGGCCGAACTGGAACTTGATGCCGGTGAGTGGCGTATAGCGGCCGGCAAAATGAAGATGCGGCAGGCGCACGTCGTGCCGCTATCGACGCAGGCGGTCGCGATCTTGCGTGACCTGCATGAGCTGACGGGCGAGGGGACCTATTGCTTTCCGAGCATCAGGACGCCAGAGCGCGCGATGTCCGAGAACACGATCAATGCCGCACTGAGGCGTCTCGGCTACGACAAGGCGAGCATGACCGGACATGGATTCCGGGCTATGGCGTCGACCCGATTGAATGAGCTCGGTTGGCCGCCAGACGTCATCGAACGCCAGCTCGCGCACGCGGAGCGGAACAAGGTTCGCAAGGCCTACAACCGCGCCCAGTACCTCGCGGAACGCCGCAAGATGATGCAGGCGTGGGCGGACTACCTAGATGGCCTTCGCGCCGGCGCTGTCATCGTACCGATTAAGAGGGCGAGATGATGGAAGTCAACGCGACGCAAGAAGACGTGGCGCCGCTTCTGTTGGAGGCCGCTCAGCAGCTGATGGCGCTATCGAAGGATCCAGACTCGTCGGAGCAACGCCGCGCAACGATGCTATTGGGCGCGTCGGCGCTGTATCAGCTCTCGCGCGGCAAAAATCCGATTGGCAAGCTGTGGAAAAAACGACTGTCCAGATTTGAGCGCTACCAGCCTATTGTGCTCGAAGCGCTCTACGACGAGAGAACAACCGCCTGGACCCACGTGATTGCCTTCGTCGCTGAACGAGTCGGGGCAGATGAGCGCAACGTTGAAAGGGTGCTCACCCCGCTGCATGACAAGCACGCAGACCGTCTGCGCGATACCGTGTTCGCGCACCGGATCGACGCGAGGAAGCCAAAGCTAGTCCGGTAGTTTTTTCTGAACTTACCGTAGAGAGTAATTCTCGGGTGCGTTGCAATTCAATCTGTCGCAACCACCAGCACGGTGTTACATGCTCAGGCAAATCGATCTAGCGCCAATCGCGCCCGGTTTCTATCGCGTCCCGGTACTGGCGAAGAAGGCAACAGCCAGCGTCGCCAGCATTTGGCGGTGGGCTCAGAAGGGTAATGCTCCGCCGATCATCAAGATTGGCCCCGGAGTAAGCGGCGGTCGCCGTGCAGAGTGGGACGCTTTTTTCGCTGATCCAGAAGGCTGGCGCGCTCAGCGCAATCAGCCAAAAGCGGCCTGATCGTGGCCGCCACTCGCGAGTTGGATGCGGGTTATCGCGCGCGCTCATTTGCTGAGCAGGCGGGCGAGACGGGCGATGCGATTGCCGCGCTCGGCCTCGCGTCGTGCGCCTGGCAAACGTCGCCGCCTTCGGTGGCCGCAATGGACGTGATGGCGCAGGGGCTGGACCACGTCAGCCGTCAGCTGCGGGTGTTGCGCAACTCGGTCGGCTCTAGATGAGCGCCCGGCTCATGGATCGAGTCTGGAAGCACGAGATGCCGCACGGCCAGAAGCTGATGATGCTTGCGCTCTGCGACCGCGCAGACGACATCGGCGGCAGTTGCTATCCGTCGATGGCAACGCTGGCGAAGATGACCGGCGTGACGCTCAGGCACGCCAAGCGGGTTGTGCACGAACTCATAGCGTCCGGATATGTCGACGTCATCGGAAACAAGAGCGGTGGCGCGCCCGGCTCGTCGTGTCAATTTCAGATCAATATCGATCGCATAAAGGCTGCTTCAAATGTCACCCCTCACGCGGTTGGACGGGTGACATCCGCAGCACAGACGGGTGACATTGGAGACATTCGACGGGTGACATCGAACGCAAAACCGGCTGCTTCAAATGTCACCCAATACGTGAGAAAAGCAACCAAAGACAAGCAGCCGAAGAAGCAACCTGCCATGCGCGCGATTCTCGCGCTGCCCTCATGGCTTCCTGCAGACGCTTGGAACGACTGGGATCAGCACCGACGCGAAAAGTCTGCGAGAGGCTGGACGACCGGCGCGATGAGCAGGTCGATCCGCGACCTCGACAAGCTTCGCGAAAAAGGATTCGCGCCCGAAGTCGTCATCGACAACGCGATCCGCCTCGGCTGGACCGGCCTTTACGAGCCGCGCTCGAACTCACCTGCGTGTGCACCCACGAGCTCACTTGCTGGCGCCAGCAAGTCATGGGCGCAGGGCGAGCAGCAGTCCCTCGACGATTCCGCGCACGCGCTACGTGTCTTGGGAGCCGCAGCATGACCGACCCGAAGTCGTTCACCTGCGCGCGACATGGCGAGTATTCGTCCGTCGGCGATCAAGGTCGCGCACGCGTCGTCAATTGCCCGCCCTGCGTCGCGGAAAACACCGCCGCAGAGAATGCGTGGCGTCGGGCCTGGCAGATCCGCAGCGCCTGGGAACGTAGTGGCCTTCCGCACCGCTTCCGCGACCGCACGATTGAGAACTGGAAACCCGTCGGCAAGGGCCAACTCGGGATCCGTGCCGCAATCCTGGCATATGTGGCGAACCTTGCAGACGCCTACGAATCAGGACGCGGCCTGCTTCTTCTTGGGCCTGTCGGAGTCGGCAAGACGCACCTCGCCGCCGGCGTGCTGAATCTGGCGATCGCCGCCGGCTTTAGCGGCCAGTTCGTTCGCGTCGGCGACCTTTTCGCAACCATGAAACGATCGTTCGCGAAAGGGCAACCCGACTTCGACGACTTGCCGCTGCGGCAAGCGAACTTCGTCGTGCTCGATGATCTCGGCGCCAGTCGCGGCAGCGAATGGGAGACCGCCGTCCTTCATGACTTGCTCGCACACCGCTACGACGAGCGGTTGCCGACGATCGTGACAACCAACGTCCCGGAATTCGACCGCTTCGTCGGTGATCGCGTCGCGGACCGCTTCGACGAGAACTCCCTGCGCCTCACGATCGCCGGCACATCGCATCGCAAGGCGGTCGGTATCGCAGACGAAGGCAGCTCTGAGGCGATACCCGAGCCGCCGCGAACGCTGTCGCTCACAACGTGCGAATGGGGACGGATGCTGCCGCAGAAACTCGAATACGAAACCGGACGGAAGCGGCTCGCATGACCATCGCTAACGACATCCGCGCCACGCGCGCGCTGCAGCTCGCCGAGGCGACGATCGCCGAGGTCGACGCATTCCTGGCGACAGTGGAGAAGCGCGCCGCCGAGAAATCCATACTTGCAGTTACGGCAAGTATGCCGTGCCGCTCACTTGCGGATTCCGGAAGTGACGACCTACCGCCGAGGGCCGCCTGATGGCAGAGCGTCCCTCCCGCACGCTGGATGGCGTCATTCGCAAACTCGACCAGTTCGCGAACGCGAAGCAGATCATCGCGGCCGTCGCGCCGGACGTTGCGAGAAACGCTCGCGGCCTGACGATCGAGACTTTCTCGAACCAGGCAGATCCGTGGGGCGGTCAATGGCCGCCGCCTCAGCCGTCAACGTTGAAGCAACGAAAGGTGGCGAAGACGAGCCAAAGCGCGCTGATAGACACCGGCGCCATGTTCGCCTCGATACGCGACTCGTCAACTGCAGACAGCGCGACGGTCACCGTCGGCGAAGGATTGCCGGACGTTCGCGCGCCAGCGAATCAATCCGGTCACGGCAAGGTGCCGCGGCGTGCGTTTCTTCCGGTACTCGAAAACGGCGACGTCGATCCGCCGCAGAGCTACATCGATCGTTTGCTCGCGCCGCTCAACGCGGCCATTCGCAAGGTTCTGAATCAATGACCGATACGACGACCGGCATCACTTTTTTCTTCAAGGACCAGGCATCCGGTCCCGCGAAGCAAGCACGTGACGGCATCAAAGCCGTCGGCGACGCGAGCGACACGACAGCCGCGAAGATCGACAATGTGAGCAGCGCGACCGCAGCTCTCGGATCGACGTCTCAGAAGGCCGCGCAAAGCATTCAAAGCTTGGCTGCAGGACACGGCGCGATCGCTGAGAACGCTGCGCGTGCCGCCCTCGCAATCACATCGGTGAGCGGTGTACTCGGTCTTGGCGCTGCGGCCGCTTTGCTCTACGTCGGCGCTTACGCGAAAGGCGCATCGCAGATTGATAGCTTCAATCGATCGCTCACGGCGACCGGGAATTTCGCCGGGTTCACGGCACTCGGCTTGAGTCATCTGACCAGCGAGATCGGCGCGCAGACCGGTGCCTATCGCGATGCCGAACAGGCGCTCAACAAGCTCGCTAGCGGTGGCAAGCTCGCCGGCGATGGTCTTGCGAACGCGGCGCGCTCAGCGGTGTCGCTGTCGCAGATCACCGGCGAGAGCATAGACAAGACGGTTGGCGAATTCGAAAAGCTGGCCGACAAGCCGGTCAAGGCCGCGCTTGAACTCAACGCCTCGTACCACTTCCTGACGCTGGCCGTATACGACCAGATCAAGGCACTTCAGGACCAAGGGAAGGAACAAGAAGCGACCGACCTCATTCTTGATACGTCAGCCAAGGTCTTCGAGGACCGGCGCCAGAAA
>JBDTYM010000107.1:0-11675 GCA_040005635.1 Dokdonella sp.
TGACGAACTGGGAATACGACGGCTTCTTCCGCATCGGCATGCACCATCGCAACGAGCGCAATGCGATCATCCAGCACGGCACCATGACGATGGTGCGGCGCACCGCGCTGGTCGATACCGGCTCGTGGTCGGAGTGGACGATCTGCGAAGATGCCGAGCTCGGCCTGCGCCTGATGCGCGAAGGCCTCGACCTCGTCTACGTCGACGAGATCATGGGCCGCGGCCTGACGCCGGCCGACTTCACCGCGTACAAGTCGCAGCGCTACCGCTGGGCCTTCGGCGCGATGCAGATCATGAAGGCGCGCTGGCGCTGGATGACCTCGAAGACCAGCACGCTGACGCGCGGCCAGCGCTTCCATTTCCTGACCGGCTGGTTCTCCTGGTTCGGCGACGCGCTGCATCTCGCCTTCACGCTGATGGCAATGCTGTGGACGCTCGGCATGGTGCTCGCGCCGAAGTATTTCACCCTGCCGATGTACCTGTTCCTGGTTCCGCTGATCGGCTTCTTCCTGTTCAAGGCCGCGTTCGGCATCATCCTGTATCGAGTACGCGTGCCGTGCTCATGGAAGGACACGATCGCCGCCTCGGTCGCCAGCATGGGCCTCAGCCACGCAATTGCACGCGGCATCTATCTTGGGATCTGGCGCAAGAAAGGCGAATTCGTGCGCACCGCCAAGAGCCGCCGTATCGGCAAGAAGCCGAATGCGTTCGGCTCGGTCAGCGAAGAACTGCTGCTGTTCCTCGCCATCGTCGCCTGCGTCGTCGGCATGATCAACTCGATCGGCGTCAACTACGTCGAAGGCAAGCTGTGGATCACGATCCTCGCGGCACAGGCGATTCCGTATGCGTCAGCGCTGATCGGCGCGTGGGTCGCGCATCGGTCGGGGGATGCGGTGGGGTAACGCTGCGCCATCGCCCGACCTCTACAGCCGCTCGCGTCGACTGACGTCCCCATGGGCGCAACGTGACACGGCCACGACGCATGAGGTCGCCAACTTCGCCGAAGTGACGCCGCGTCGCTGTGCCATCCGCAAGACCGTTACACCCGCATTGTCGATGGCGTAACTCATACCACCGCAACTCCGGCATGTTGCGCGTCGACAGAGGCGCACCAAGAAAACCGAATCATCGGGAAGTCGTTGATCGGACGAGCAGACTCGCCTTGACCAGGTACGACGTTTGCTGAACGATAGCGCGCAATATCTCGGAACCGCGGTCTACTTATAGTCAGCCTCTCGAAGGCACCTCCAAAGGAATCGCATATGACCCGACTCTTGTTGCTTACACTGCTTGTTGTGTCCTTCAGTGCAAGCGCGATCGTCATTCGGGATGACGTTGATGACTCGAAGTATCGAGTTCCGGCGTCTGAGTTTCCTGCTCTAGTTGACATGCCCGGCGAGGGGCATGGCGTACTGATTGCCCCGCAGTGGGTTATTACCGCCGCTCATGCGATCACATGGCAATCTGAGATCAAGCAGGTAACCATTAATGGGATATCTAGAAACGTTGAACGTCTCGTGATACACCCCGGATATAAAAAGCCTCCGCAAGAGCTACTTGACCAAGCACTGGCCACTTGGGATTGGACGCTTTTCAGGGTACTGCTCTCCTCCTCAGATGACATCGCACTTCTCAAATTGGCACAGCCCGCTACTGACGTCTCTCCGGTCGCAATCAACAAGAGCGATGACGAGTTCGGTCAAACCATCAAGATCGTGGGAAAAGGTGCTACGGGTAACGGAGTCACTGGGTACGAATTTAGCAACCCCCACCGCACTGAGCTTCGCCGTGCGTACAACAAAGTCACGAGCGCCCATGATCGCTGGTTCTGTTATGTGTTCGACAAGCCGTCGGACGCCCTGCCCCTCGAGGGCGGGTCGGGAAGTGGTGACAGCGGCGGGCCAATCCTTATCGAGGCTGAGAAGGACTGGCTGTTGGCCGGACTGACGTCATGGGCAGATCCGCAAAGCGCTATCAGGACGCCCGGGCGCTATGGCCAGATCAGTTGCAATGTCCGCCTGAGCCATTACGAAGACTGGATTGAAAGCGTTATCTCCGCGCAGCCATAAGCCGGGGCTAACAATTCATTCAAGCCGAATCCGCTTCGCGGCTCGGATTAATTCAGGGGCTATGTGCAATCAACATGAAAATCAGTGATCTTGAAAAGTCAGCACTACAGCTAAACGATCTCTACGAACAGCTCGAGATCAAGAGGTATGGGCGCATCTGGACCACAGAAGAGCTTGCGCTTGGCTTCGTAGGGGACGTAGGCGATCTAGCAAAACTGATCCAGGCAAACGCTGGCATCCGAACTATTGATGACTGCAAAGCGAAACTTGGTCATGAATTGTCGGACTGCCTATGGTCGATTATCGTTCTTGCGAATAAGTGCGGCATTGATTTAGAGGCGGAGTTCGTCAGAAACACCAGAGAGCTAGCCGAGTATGTATCTGGCGAGCTGGACACATAACAATTCGTCTATGGACTCCTCCGTCGATAACCCCAGCGTTGATCGGTCAATCGAAGCGGTTGCAGTCGTGCCACATTCGGGACAGAAGTTCCGATCCAAGGCCTCGCCCGATTGAGCGATGTAGTGAAACGCTTTCGGCCGGCCCGCGGCCAGGGTGGAATCATCCTCCGGCAACGCCGAAGAACGTGGCCACCTCTCGGCCAGTCGCATTCCTGCAGTCCAAACAGTGGCAAATCGCGATAAACGTAGGATCCGTATCGAACTCGCATTTGATCGCCCCACACGCGCACTGAGCAGTATGTTTCTTTGCCGTGGATTTCCCTTTCCCGTTGGCCGTCGGTCGAGGTTCGCGAAGCGAAAGGGTACCGGCGGGCAGGCCGGTCCTCAATCGACCCGCGGCCGGACTCGACCGCTTACAAGATGACGTCATCGGACGCTGTCTGATTGAATCAGGCTGCCGGACGACCTAACGTCTTAGCGTCAACTAGCCGTTGGACGAACGCGGATGGCGCTGCTCTTCCTGGGGGAGGCCCTGGGACGCTCCAAAAAAAAAGGAGGCGTCGCGCGCCTCCCCACCGTCAATTTATACAACCCATGAGGGCTTGCGGCAAGAACCTAGGCGCGATGCAGCATCGCCGGCCTGTCGAAACGGCAGGAAACCGGAATGACGCAATGACCGATTCGCAAACGTACTATCACGGCTCGAAGGCCGACCTGAAGGTGGGCGACCTGATCGAGCCAGGTTATGTCTCCAACTTCGGCAAGAGGAAACGAGCGGTTTTTGTTTACCTGACCGCCACACTCGATGCGGCCACCTGGGGTGCCGAGCTCGCCGTTGGCGCAGGGCGTGGCAGGATCTACATCGTGGAACCGACAGGATCCATCGAGGATGATCCCAACCTGACGGACAAGAAATATCCGGGAAATCTCACGAAGTCATACCGGTCGCGCAATCCCTTTCGCATCATCGGCGAGGTTGCCGACTGGAAGGGTCACTCGGCCGAGCGGCTCAAGGAAATGCGCGATCGCCTGGAGGACCTCAAGCAACGTGGTATCGAGGCCATAGAAGACTGAGTACGGTTCGACCATCGGGCCCTTCATTCAAACCGGCGCCGCGGCGCGGCCTAGGCGGGCGTATGCCTGGACATCGCTTCGGTCGCACTCCGCTGGGCCTCCGTGGCGTGACTGGTCGGGTCGGTGGTGATCTGGGGCGCGGGGCGCGCATGGGTCAGGGAATACGGTGTGCTAGCGTCGCCCGCACAACCCGGTCTATTCTGGAATAGTCTTCGGAAATGGCTTGTCATCGCATGCGGTGACGACTTGCGCGGGAGTCGAAGCTATGCAGATTCCCTCTTGGATCTGGCTTTCAACGGATGGCTGCGGGTTCTCCTTTACGCTCGACGTCGGCGCGCAATTGCTTTCTGTGCTTTTCCTTCGCGGTCGCGCGCTTCGCCTCGTCCTCATCGCGGCGGTGGTCATGGCGATCGTGGCAGTGGTTTCTTATTTCGGTTACCTGGCCCATAGCAATCTATGGCCGATATGGCTGATTCTGCTAAGCCCTGTTGCGCTGATATATATCGTTGCGGTTTCGGTAGGAACCGCCACGCTGGCGCTCCGCAGATATCGAGCGCTGAAACGGCTGTAAGATCGTCGGCGCCAGCATCTCATCGACGACTCGACGGAGGCAAGATGCGGATATCCAGCGCCATCGCGCAACTGCGCACCACCGACCTTGCCGCGTCGATCGATTTCTACATTACCAAGATCGGACTGAATCTCGAGTTCCAATACCAGGACTTCTACGCAGGCATTCGCGCCGGCAACCAGCTCTTCCACCTGAAGCTTGTCGACGAGAAGGATCCTTCCATCGCGTTCGTGGATGAGGGAGGGCATTTCCATCTGTATCTCGAAACGGACGACGTCGCGGCGACCGCCGAGGCTCTGCAGCGAAACGGGGTTCAGCTCGTGAAAGATGTGCACGAGACGGCCTGGCAAACGCGGGAGTTCGTCATCAAGGACGATCAGGGGCACACGTTGTACTTCGGCGAAAGCCTGTAGCGCAGCCGCTGCTGGCGAATGGAACTCGAACGATCACTTCGGACGCGGCGCCACCTGCCATCTTTCGATCAGACGCGCAGCCAGCAGCTGCCCCGTTCGCCGACGCGAACAGCGCAGTCGGATTGCTTGCAGCCTACTCTTGCGGCACAACCCCCAGATAACCCCCCGCCGCGGCCACCGTCGCCCATAGCTCCGACGAGGCATTGAACGAGCGGTCGAACAAGCTGTCCGCCGTCGCGCGATCGCCATTGATCAGGTAGTACGCGCCGACTTCCGCGATCTCGGTCGCATCCTTCGGGTTCTCGCTGACGTAGCGATCGAACAGCGGTTTCGCCTTGTCCCATTCGCCGGCTTCACGGTAGATGCGTGCGATGCGGAACAGGTCGCTGGGGGCATGCTTGTTCGACAGGATCTCGTCGAACACGGCTTGCCCTTCTGCCTTCATGCCGCCGAGGTATTGGATGCGCCCGATCGCGATGCGCTCCCAGCTGCCGTCGCCGGCTTGCACGCGCGCCGCTTCGAGCAGAGACCTTGCCGCATCCTGCTTCGACTTGCCGTGGTAGAGCGACGGATCGAGCTTCTGCGACGCGTAGCCGACGGCGATCCCGAAAAAGAACAGTACAGTCCCTGCAACCGCGAAACGGATTTTCATCGCCAGCTCCTTGTGATGTCGCGCGAGCATATCCGGTTGCATGCAGGCGTTCCAAGATTGGACGGCAACGACAGCCGTTTTGCGTGGATGGGCAGCGCGCGAGGGATGCGTCAGAATCCGTTGCGCACGGCTGCCGGCCAATATGCCGACATGCCGTCAACGGGAGACACGCATGGTCATCGCCGTTCTCGCTGTTGCACCGCTGCTCGAAGTGTTCGACATGCCGACATCGATCCGGTTCTATCGCGACCGACTTGGCTTCGGACTGATCTGCACATAGACCCCGGGAGATGACTGCGATTGGGCGCTGCTGCGGCTCGGCAATGTCGAGTTGATGCTCAACACCGCGTACGAACGTCACGAACGCCCTGCCGCAGCGGCGCCGACGCGCATTGCCGCCCACGCCGACGTCGCGCTTTACTTCGATTGTCCCGATCTGGATGCGGCCTGGGCACATCTGCGCGATCAAGGCGTCGAGGTCGCCGCGCCGGTCGTGCGCGACTACGGGATGCGACAGTTGATACTCATCGATCCGGACGGGTTCAAACTATGCTTCCAATGCCCCGCGGCCTGACCGAGGGAATCGTCGATGCTGAAACTCGTGCTTGCTGCGCTGGTTGGCCTGGGCATCCTCGGCCCGTTCCTGCTGTGGCCGATCTGCGTTCCGCTGACCGCCGCGGAAGTGGCCGCGTTCGAACCGCCGATCGAACAGCGTACGGATCGGGATTTCCATCTGCAGGTGTTCCAGCGGCGCGACGGAACATGGTGCCAGTGCAAGACGCGGCTCGCGCGGGCGTTCTTCTTCTGACGCGGGCGACTACAGCGGTACACTTTGTGCGCCCACGCCGAACATCGGCGCCTGAACCGTCATCGGCATTCGCATCGAGCGACTCATGCAATGCCCTCGCGCGAGGGTGCCGCGTGGAATGAAAGCTCGATCGAACTGAAACGCACGTCTGCACACTCGCCCGCCTCCAAGGAATCGATAACGTGAAAGCATCCATCGTCCGTTTTTCCAGCGCATCCTTGTTGCTGATGCTGATCCCGCTCTGCGCCGCGGCCTCCGCGATCGAACCGCCGCAGGCGCCGGCGGCCTTGCAACCGCCTTCCGATCAGATACTCAGCCTGCAGGCGATCGGCAGTGGCGTGCAGATCTATGAATGCAAACCGGCGCAAGCCGAGCCGTCCCGTTACGAGTGGGTGTTCAAGGCGCCCGAGGCTGAGCTCGCCGATGCGTCGGGCCGAAACCTCGGCAAGCACTACGCAGGCCCGACCTGGGAATCGACCGATGGCAGCCGCGTGGTCGGCGAAGTGAAGGCGCATGACGCAGGTCCCGACGCCAACGCGATTCCGTGGCTGCTGCTCGGCGCGAAGTCGAATGCGGGCGCAGGCGTGTTTGCCCATGTCACCAGTGTTCAGCGCTTGCAGACGTCCGGCGGCAAGGCACCTTCGTCGGCGTGCGGCAAGGACAATGCGCAGGAAGTGGCGCGCGTGCCGTACAAAGCGATGTATTACTTCTATACGACGAGGCCATAGGGTCGCGACCGAATCGATGCGGAGCGTTCGAGAACGTCGACGCGGTCGCCAACCACCCCGTCTTACCTGCCGTCATTCCCTCAAGGGGCTCCTCAACAGCGAAGCTGGTCAAGCGGGAGTCCAATTTTTCGGCGGAGGCTCGAGAACGGCGGTTCAATCGTGGAGCGAGTTACTTGCGTTGCGGCCTTCACTCCGCCGCCACGTGGATTCCCGCCTTCGCGGGAATGACGGCCTTAGGTGTTCACGTTGCGCGAATGCATCGAGCGGCGCGCGTGCAGCGTCCGCCGTCCCATCAGGACTTTCCGAACGACCTGCGCAGTTTTTGCATCAAGCCGCGCGCCGGACCGTCATCGCGGCGCGGTCGCGGCTGCCATTCGATCAGACCGATTGCGTCGTAGGCATTGACGATGTCGAACACATCAGCCATTGGTGCGCCGGCTGTCGCGGCAATCTCGTGCAGCCGCGCCGGTTGCAGCATCGCCGAGGCGATACGGAAATAGCGGCTGAGTTCCTTTTCTATCTCGATCCAGCGCGTCAGCCGGTAAGTGCCGCCGGGATCGAGATGCGTGGCCAGATGGCCTTGCGAGGCGACCAGCACATCCAGCCAGATCAAGCGCGAATAGGGTTGCGCCGGCTGGTTCTGGCGCAGCTCGGCGAGTTCCGCCGTGGTCAGCGGCTGCCAGTCGCAGAGCCGCCAGGACACATGACAATAGGGTTCGAGCGCACCGAGGCCGACCGCGGAGTGCACCACCCTCAGCTTCGGATCGAACGCCAGCGGGGGTGTATCCGGCAAGGCGATCCACGCCGGACGCAGCAGCAGGTCTTCCTCGAGATACTGGCGCAGGCGACGCGGCTCGGTATCGGCGAGCATCGCCGCGCGCGTCGCATAGGTTTTCGTCGCGGCCGAGGCGGCCTGTGACCGCGAAGGCGCCAACGCTTCGCCGCTGCGCACGGGCGTAGCGCCCGGCTCGGAGTCTGCCGGCTTCGGCTCCAGCACGCGTGGTCCGCGCGGCGCGGCCGAACGCAATTCGATCGGTTCGCGTCGCAGCATCTCGTCGAGACCGATCGCCGGGGTGCCCGCGGGTGCGACGACGCGGAGGTCGCTCTCCGGCGCGCCGTCGGCCGATGTTGCGACATCGCCGATGTCGCGCGTATAGAAGTCGGTCGTGTGCGGCGCGATCTGCGACGCGTGTGTCGCCACGCTGGCGGCCTGATTCAATACGGTCACCACATTCGCCGAAAGCAGCGGCCGCTTGAGCACCAGATCGGCGCCTTCGACCGCTTCGGTCGCGAACACGGCGCAGCGCATGCCGGCGGTCTGCGCGCGCATGCGCGCCATTTGCCCGGCAAACGAACCGATCTCGACCACCAGAAGGTCGGCATGATCTTCGCTGCCCCAGCGCCAACGCGATTCCAGATCGTTCACGCACTTGCGCATCAGCAGCCGCAGATGCGCGGTTTCCTCATCGGACACGCCGACGACGGCGATGATCTTGTCGCGACTCACGTTCAGCTACGCTTCCGATCGGCGGCGGCCTGACGAACACGGTGCCGCGAAGAGGCGGCGGCGTCAACGCGCGCAAGCGCGAACCGCGTCAACTTTCGTGGGCTTTGCGGGCAACCGTGCGCGCGGATTTCTTCGCCGGCTTGCGTTTCGGCCGCAGCATGGTGCCGATGCACTTCGACGCGCCACAGCGACACGCCCAGATCGCCTTCAGTCGCGGCGTCAGGCGTTCCTCCAGCGTGATGCCGTAGTCGTAGGTCAATTCCTCGCCGGCACGCAGCGGGCGCAGGCTTTCGATCAGCACGCGATCCTTGCGGCGGTCGCCATCGGCATCCTCTTCCAGCAGGGCACGACAGTTCGGCGCGCAGCTGTGATTGATCCAGCGGGCGATGTTGCCTTCGAAGTTCGCATCGAGCACGTATTTCTCGTTCAACGTGAACAGGAACGTGTGCCCGGTGTCGCTGGTGTTGGCATACACCCGGTCGGCCTGGGCGTGGGTCAGGCGCTTGCCGCGGTATTCGATGAGTTCGGTCTTGGCCGGAATGTCGACGAGGGCGAAGACGCCGTTGCCATGGATCGGCGAGCGGCGGGCGGCAATGCGTTTGGGCATGGATCAGCGACGGTCGAGGGACGAGCCGCCGATCATATCGCGTTCCGGCGACATCGCTGCAGGCAGCCGCGTGGTGGCCGCAATCTGCTAGTTTGCAGCGGCCGAACGATCCCGCCCCTGCACCGAGAGTCCACCATGCCGCGCCTGCGAACCACCCTCGTCTGTGCCCTGCTCGCGCTGGGTGTCGCCAGCATGGCGAGTGCGAAGAAGCATTCCACCGATCCAACCGCGCCACCATCGACGCATCACGCGCGCAGCAGCGCCAAAGGTGCTGTCGGCGAGTTCGACTACTACGTGATGGCGCTGTCGTGGTCGCCGACGTTCTGCCAGACCCATGCGAACGAGGAAGAACAGTGCGGTCACAAGGGCTACGGCTTCGTTCTGCACGGGCTGTGGCCGCAGTACGAGGCCGGCGGCGGACCGGAGCGCTGCGAAACGGACGACGAGCCCGATCGCAAGACGATTGCGAACGCGCTCGCGTTCATGCCGAGCCGCCATCTGGTCGAGCACGAGTGGCAGGCGCCTGGCGCCTGCACCGGTCTCAAACCCGATACCTACTTCGAGCTCGCCGACCACGCGTTCGCAGCGGTACACGTGCCCGCTGCGCTGAGTGCCCCGCGTGTAGATATGAATATCAGCGGCGACGATCTGCGCGACGCGTTCAAGCGCGCCAACCCGACCTTGAAGGACGACATGCTGAACCTGCATTGCAGCCACGGCGAGCTGGTCGAGGTGCGCTTCTGTCTCGACAAGAGCACGGGCTTGCGCAGCTGCGGCAAGCGCATGCGCAATGCCTGCCCGGCGACCACGCCGTTCACGATTCCGGCCACGCGCTGACGACTGCGCCAGACGCTGGTGCGCCTGGCGAACCGCGCACGCACGACAGCTACAGCGTGCGTGCGCGCGCCGTCAGTGGCCGAACGAGTAGTGCGCGCTGAGCCAGTAGGAACGGGCTGGCATCCGGTAGAACTGGGCGTCGCCGAGTTCGCTTTCGGCGACGGGGTCGCGGCGATCGCTGAGATTGTAGCCGTCGACGCGCACGTCCCAGCGACCCCATGCGTAACCGAAGCCGGCGTCGATCGTGGTGTAGGAACCAGCGGTGATCGTGTTGCCCTTGTCGAGGAAGCGCGAACCGACGTAGTCGGCGACGGCATAACCGTGGAAGCCCTGCGGCTGCGCATACATCAGACCCACCGCAGCGAGGTTCTGCGGCGACATCTCGAGGCGATTGCCCTTGAACTGCTGCAGCTCGCCATCTTCGACGGCGAGGTAATTGCCGAAGCGCGTATCGTGATAGGCGTACGTACCCGTGAGGCTGAGCCCGTCGACGAGATGCCAGCGCGCCTCCAACTCGGCGCCCTTGAATTTCTCCTTGCCGGCGTTCGCCAGCGCGGGCAGACCGTCCTCTTCGGTGGTGACGACGAGGTTGCGGAAGTTCATGCGGAACACTGAGATGTCCCACTCGAAGCGCCCGTCGACGTTGCTGCCTTTCAGGCCGAGCTCGCCGCTCTGTGCATCTTCGGGTTTCAGGATGTCCGATTCGGGCTCGGGGCCGAAGTCGACCACGGCAGGCTTGAACGTGTTGCGATAACTCACGTAGGCGGTCACGTAGTCGTGGCCGTCCTGCCAGAAACGGTAGCTCGTACCGAGCGCGCCGGCCCAGCGATTGTCATTGCGGTGATCGCGGCCGTCATCGGTCACGACGGGCGCATCGCCGGTCAGGTCGATGCCGAGACCACGCGTCGATTCGACCGTGTGATTGAACCGCGCGCCGGCTTCGACGCGCCACGCATCGGTCAATGCATAATCGAAATCGGCATACACGCCGGTGAAGTTGCGCTTGTCGTCGAGTCGCGTGGATTCGTCGATGTGCAGGGTGCGCCAATCCGGCGCATTCGAACCGTCGGGCAATACCGCGTATTCAAAATTCCTGCTTTCCTGGTAGCCCTTGCCATACATGTGATCGAGGCCCCAGACGACGTTGGCGCGATCGCCCAGCGGTGTCGCCAGGTGAGTGTCGAAGTAGGCCTCGATGCGATGCACGTCCTGATCGAAGCCATCGGCATTGTGGGTGATGCCGTCATCGGCGAAATCCTCGCGCAGGAAGCCGCGGATATTGGTCGCGCTGCTGTCCGCGATCGCCAAGCGCGTGCTCCAGTCGCCAAGCCCTGTCGGCAGCACATAGCCGAGCGCGACCTGACCGCGATCCTCGTTCTGTTCGGCACCGCGAGGATTGTCGTTGGCGTCGAGTGGCAGGCGCGTAACGAGCCCGTCGTCGTCACGCGGATGCGGACTGGTCGGGTCCTGGTGCAGCGAGGTGAAATCGAGGTCGATGCTGAATTTTCCGGCGCCGACGTCACCCGCTCCTCGATACAGCAGATGTTCCCTGTCCCAGTCGGCACGCTTGGGACGCAGTTCCTGCTTGTCGGCGTCGAGCAACAGCGATTGCTGCCAAGCCGCGTTCGCGTCTGACAGAGGCAGCGCGACTGCAATGTGTGCGCTGCCGCGGCTTCCAATGCCGAAGTCCAGTTGCGCGGGACCTTGACCGGCCGCGTAGTGAATCACCTGGATCACGCCAACGAAACTGGTCGCTCCGTAACTGACCGGCGCGGCTCCCTTGAGCACCTCGATGCGTTCGACGTTGGCCAGATTCAATGTGGCCAGAGCCGGCGTGAACGCGCCACCCGACGGAATGCCGTCGACAACGAGCAGGAACGCGTCGAATTCGCGCAATCCCCACAGGGCCGGCACCGAGGAAGCCGGTCCGCCGTCCCCGCCCGGAGCGATATCGACGCCGGCGACCAGCGCCATCGCCGTACGCAGATCGGTGGCGCCGCGCGCGCGC
>JBDTYM010000108.1:0-11657 GCA_040005635.1 Dokdonella sp.
GGCATCTCGCGCGAGCGCGCAAGGCAAATCCAGGAAGACGGTTTGCGCCAACTGCGCAAGCTGTCGCAGGGCCTCGCCGGGAGCTGAAGTCCGAGCGTCAGCCGAGCATGATGGCGGCGACGACGCGGCGCCGTTCGCCGGCGAGCAGATTGTAGGTGCGGCACGCTGCAGCGTTGTCCATCACCTCGACGCCGATGTGTCGACGCAGCAGGGCTGCCTGCGCCTCGCGTGGCGGAAATACCTGGCGCGCGCCGGTACCGAGCAGGACGACTTCGGGATTCAATGCGGCAATCGCTTCGACCGCGGCGAGATCGAACTGGGCGGCTGACGTGACGGGCCAGTCCTCGATCAGGCGATCCGGCGCGAGCAGGAAACTGTGCGTCAGCACGCGGTCGATGATCGTGATCGCTTCCGCGCTGCAGGCACGAAAGTACAGATAACCTTCAGGCAGATCCTGGGTGAATTGCACGGCGACGCTATTTCGGCAGGGTGAACTGCGCTTTGTCCGGATTGCGCTTGTAGAAGCAGGCGACCTTGCCGATCGTCTGCACGAGTTCGGCGCTGGAATGTTCGCGGATCGTCGCGATCGACGCGGCGCGCGCCTCGCGGTCGTCGTCGGCCAGCTTGACCTTGATCAGCTCGTGATGAGTGAGCGCTGCGGCGAATTCCTGCAGCAAGGCCGGCGTAACGCCTTTCTGACCGACCAGGATGACCGCTTTCAGATCATGCGCGAGACCGCGCAGGTAACGCTTCTGCGAGAGGGTGAGGGGGCGCTGGACGGCTTCCTCGCGCGGCGGTGCCACGCGCCGCGGCTTGATCTCGGCCTGCACGGGTTCGGCGCGGTTTCTGGCACGGATACTGGCCGAGGGCGGTCGGCCGCTGCCACGCTTGACGGCAGGACGGATGCGGGCGCCCTTCGGCGGCAACTTGTTGATTGGAGGCATGAACGGAAACCGAATGGAGACGGGCGGCGCAGGGCGTCGCAGGCCGCGCAGGGTATCATGCAGAATCACTCCTATCTAACCGGCGCGCCATCAAGTCGCGTTCTCAAGGCTATGGCGCGCAGCAAATCCAGCACCCGCTGGCTCCAGGAACATTTCAGCGATCCCTATGTGAAACGGGCGCAAGCCGAAGGCTGGCGTTCGCGTGCGGTATTCAAGCTGGAGGAGCTGATCGAGCGCGATCGCCTGCTGAAGCCTGGCATGGTGATCGTCGATCTTGGCGCGGCGCCCGGTGGCTGGTCGCAGGTCGTGCGCGAGCGACTCGGCGACAACGGACGTGTCATCGCGCTGGATATCCTGCCGATGCAGGGAATCGGCGGGGTCGAATTCATCCTCGGGGATTTCCGCGAAGACGCCGTGCTGGAGCTGTTGAAACAGACCCTGGGCGGCGGACAGGCCGATCTTGTCCTTTCCGACATGGCCCCCAATCTCAGTGGCATGAACGCCGTGGACCAGCCACGCTCGATGCATCTGGTCGAGCTGGCCGATGAATTCGCCGCTGCGCACTTGCGCAAAGGTGGGGCTTTCCTCACCAAGTTGTTTCAGGGCGAGGGTTTTGACGATTTCGTGCGGCGCTTGCGCACAGGCTACGAGCGCGTCAGCATCCGTAAACCTAAGGCCTCACGGGCGAGAAGCCCCGAGGTGTATGCGCTGGCCGTCGGCAAGCGTGGCTAGTTTGGAAGAAGTGATCAGGCGCATTCCATGAACGATATGGTTAAGAATCTGCTGCTCTGGGTGATCATCGCGATCGTTCTGCTGACGGTGTTCCAGAGTTTCAATCCGCGCACGGCGCCTCCTTCGGATGTGCCGTATTCGGATTTCATCCAGCAGGTCGGCAACGGCGGCATCGCTTCGGTCACGCTCAGCGCGGACGATCCGACGAAGGCGACCGGCAAGCTGAAGGACGGCAACAATTCGGTGTCGACGATCGTGCCGATCCGCGGCAACGAGAAGCTGCTCGATTTGCTGGCGAAGTCGAATATCGAGGTGCGCCAGATTCCGTTCGACAATGTGATGCCGCTGTGGCGCATCCTGCTCGACTGGGTTCCGATCCTGATTTTCATCGGGCTGCTGATTTACTTCATGCGCCAGATGCAGGCCGGTGCCGGTGGTCGCGGCGCGATGTCGTTTGGGCGTTCGCGCGCCAAGCTGCAGGGCGAGGACCAGATCAAGATCACCTTCGGTGACGTCGCCGGTTGCGACGAGGCGAAGGAAGAAGTCGGCGAACTCGTCGAGTTCCTGCGCGACCCGTCCAAGTTCACCAAGCTCGGCGGCAAGATTCCGCGCGGCGTGCTGATGGTCGGCTCGCCCGGCACCGGCAAGACCCTGCTCGCGAAGGCGATCGCCGGCGAGGCGAAGGTGCCTTTCTTCTCCATTTCCGGTTCCGATTTCGTCGAAATGTTCGTCGGCGTCGGCGCGGCGCGCGTGCGCGACATGTTCGAGCAGGCGAAGAAGCATGCACCCTGCATCATCTTCATCGACGAAATCGACGCGGTCGGCCGTCATCGTGGCGCCGGTCTCGGTGGCGGACACGACGAGCGCGAGCAGACGCTGAACCAGCTGCTGGTCGAGATGGACGGTTTCGAAGGCAGCGAGGGCGTCATCGTGATCGCCGCGACGAACCGCCCGGACGTGCTCGATCCGGCGCTGCTGCGCCCGGGTCGCTTCGACCGCCAGGTTGTCGTGCCCTTGCCGGACCTGAAGGGCCGCGATCAGATTCTCAAAGTGCATATGCGCAAGGTGCCGATGGCGAGCGATGTCGAGCCGCTGACGATCGCGCGCGGCACGCCGGGCTTCTCTGGCGCCGATCTCGCCAACCTCGTCAACGAGGCGGCGCTGTTCGCCGCGCGCGAAAACTCGCGCGACGTGCGCATGGATCACTTCGAGCGCGCCAAGGACAAGATCATGATGGGCGCCGAGCGCCGGTCGATGATCATGAGCGACGACGAGAAGAAGCTGACCGCCTATCACGAGGCTGGCCACGCGATCGTCGGCCTGTCGGTGCCGGAGCATGATCCGGTACACAAGGTCACGATCATTCCGCGCGGACGTGCGCTCGGCGTCACCATGTTCCTGCCCGAAGCCGATCGCTACAGTCACTCGAAGACGTCGCTCGAAAGCCGCCTTGCCAGCCTCTATGGCGGTCGCGTCGCCGAGGAGCTGATCTTCGGCGACGACAAGGTCACCACCGGTGCCTCCAACGACATCCAGCGTGCGACCCAGCTCGCGCGCGACATGGTCACCAAGTACGGCCTGTCGGAGGAATTGGGTCCGATGACGTACACCGACGAGGAAGATGAAGTCTTTCTCGGCCGCTCGGTGACGCAGCACAAGCACGTCTCCGAGGAAACCGCGCGCAAGATCGACGAGGTCGTGCGCGGCGTCATTGATCGCGCCTACAGACGCGCGCGCGAAATCCTGCAGACGAATGCCGACAAGCTCGAGAACATGGCGCAGGCGCTGCTGCAGTACGAGACGATCGATCGCGAGCAGATCGCGCTGATCATGGCTGGCCACGATGCGGGTCCGCCGAAGGACTGGCGCGATGCGAAGGCGCGGGCCGGCACCGGTAATGGTACCGGCGGCGGCAGCCGTGGCGAGAGTCCGATCGGTGGTCCGGCCACGCAACCCCGCGTGCAGCTGGGCGACTCCGATCGTCAAGGCTGAGCGCCGATAGGCCGCGCGCCGGTTCGATCCGGCCGCGGCGTCTGACAAACTTCTCCACGCCGATGATTGCCGCGCAGCCCGCAACGCTGCGATCGGCGTATCGTTCGGTGGCCGCGCGTCGCGACGCCGGCCTGCCAGCGGGGGAGCGCTGGTCCATCCACTCGTTGTGCCGATGATCCCCCGCCGTGCGGGTCGCCGCTTCGCGATCCGTGCGTGATCGAATTTTCGACGGGAGCTGCGCATGCGAATTCGCCGTTTTTCCTTCTCGTTCGTGCTGCTGACGGCGATTGCCTGCCTGCTCGCCGACCGCGGTTCCGCGCGTGCGGCCGACACCGCTTCGATCTGGGTCCGTGTCGACGCGACGCATTCGGTCCTGCATCGCGTGCTGGGCGCAGCGGGCGCTGCTGCGGACTACGGCAGCTTCCAGTGGTTGTCGGTCGATTCCGACCAGCTCGCGCGCCTGCACGCAGCGGGCCTGCGCGTCACCTCGGTTGACGCGCCGTACGTGCTCGATCTCGGCGGCTTGCGTTTCGATCCGAAGCTGACGCCGCCGTCGCTGCCATCCGGATGGGAGCGCGGCGCGGCTTCGCGCGACGACGACAGGGATCTGCGTCTGGTCCAGTACGGCGGCCCGCTGCGTCAATCGGCACTCGACCAGTTGCGCCTGTCCGGCGTCGAGCCGATTCAATACATTCATCCGTTCACCTACGTGGTCTGGGGCAGTCGCGACGCGCTTGCCGCTGCCGCAAGCCGCAGCGCAGTGCGCTGGAGCGGCGACTTCGTGCCGGCCTATCGCGTGCAGCCGCAATGGCGCGCGCTCGACGCGACGATGATCGATGCGCGCGCGACGGTCTATCGCGGCGCGGTCGGCGTCGACGCCGCGTTGCGCGCCGCCGGTGCGAACATCGAGGGAACCCGTGTCGTCGACCGACACTTCGCCTCGATCCGCCTGCAGGCGCGCGGCAATAGTTTCGCGCGCCTCGCTGCGGTCGCCGGCGTCTACAGTCTGCAGCCGCTGCCGCACAATGGCGGCCTGCGCGGTGAGATGAGCGACCAGGTCAACGCCGGCAACATCGACGACGGCAATTTCGCGTTTCCGGGTTATCTTGCGTACTTGCAAGGCATCGGTGTCGATGGCAACGGCGTCATCGTCGCCGATGTCGACGGCGGCATCTACGACACGCATCCGGACCTGATCCATCGCATGCTGCCCTGCGCAGGCGATACCTGCGGCGGCTCGGCGACCGACGCACACGGTACGCACACGGCCGGCATCATTGCCGCCGACGGCAGTTCGGGCGTGACCACGTCGAATGGCTTCCTGCGCGGCCTCGGCATGGCGCCCGGCGCAAACCTGATCGAGCAGCTGTACGACCCAACGTTCACGCAGGCCGGAGGCATGTTGAAGCTGATGACCGACTCGGTGAACAACCACGCGGTGATGTCCGGCAACAGTTGGGGACCGTCGGGCTCGCCGCTCGGCTACGACGATGACACGCGCCAGGTCGATGTCGGCGTGCGCGACGCCGATCCTGCAGCCCCCGGCGATCAGCCTTTGCACTACGTGCTGTCCTTCATGAATGGCAATGGCGGTACCAGCACGCAGGGCACGCCGGACGAAGGCAAGAACCTCTTCACGATCGGCTCGACCTGGCTGCAGGATTCGTCGACCGCGCAGAACCCGGACATCGACGATCTCTCCTCCAACACGGCGCACGGCCCGGCGCTCGATGGTCGCAGCATTCCGGTAATGGTCGCGCCAGGCTGCGATGTCGACTCGTCCGCCAGCGCGACCGGCTACCAGCTGATGTGCGGCACGAGCATGGCCTCGCCGCATGTGACCGGAGCGTCGGCGCTGTTCGTCGAGTACTACCGCGAGCGCTTTGGGCACGATCCGAGTCCCGCCCTGATCAAGGCTGCGTTCACCGCAGCGGCGAAGAACCTGACCGGCCACCTCGATGCGGACGGCCATCTGCTGACGCACTTGTTCGACAGCAAGCAGGGTTGGGGCCGCATGCAGATCGATCCGGTGCTCGCGCCAGCGCAGAGCGTCCAGTACGTCGACCAGACCACCGTCTTCGACAACAGCGGCGAAACCTGGACGCACAGCTACCAGGCCGACGATCCGAGCCAGCCGATTCGCATCATGCTGACCTGGACCGATGCGCCGGGCCACGGCCTCGGCGGTTCGACGCCGGCCTGGAACAACGATCTCGATCTGCGCGTCAGCGCCGGTGGCGAAACCTATCTGGGCAACGTGCTCGACAACGACGGCTGGTCGACCAGCGGCGGCAGCGCCGATGCGAAGAACAATACCGAAGCGGTATTCCTGCAGCCCGCGCAGCATAGTGGCGCTGTCACCATCGAAGTGGTGGCAACCGACATCAATTCGGACGGCCTGCCGAACAGCGGCGACGACACCGATCAGGATTTCGCGCTGGTGTGCTACAACTGCCGCGATGCGGGCGAAGCCGACATGAGCGTCAGCGCAACCGCGGCACCGAATCCGGTCGCGCCAGGTGGCGTACTCGCCTATGCGATCGTTGCGGCGAACGCTGGGCCTGCCAGTGCGAACGCGGTCGAGGTCGCGTTGCAGATGCCTGCTGGCGCGACGTTCGAAGGGTTCGATGGCACCGGCTGGTCATGTGCGTTCCGCCGCGATGTCGTCTCCTGCGAGTACGCATCGAGCCTGTCCGCCGCCACCGCCGCGGCGACGCTGACCATCGACACACACATCGCGGCCGACGCCGTGGGCGCACTGATGGCTTCGGTTTCCATCGACGCGAGCGGCGCGGACACCAATTCGAGCAATGATTCCGTCGAGATCGTCACCGAAGTGCTCGATCGCATTTTCACCGACGGCTTCGAGCAGGCGCCGTCTCCTTGATCTATACCACCCTCGACTGCAACGGCCGTCCGCTGGCGCTCGACCGCGCGCGCATCTGCGGCATCGTCAATATCACCGAGGATTCGTTCTCGGACGGCGGTCGCTTCCTCGATCCGCAGCAGGCGATCGCACATGCGCTGCGTCTCGTCGAGGAAGGTGCGGACCTGCTCGACGTCGGCGGCGAATCGACGCGACCCGGCGCTGCTTCCATCAGTGCCGACGAGGAGATCGCGCGCGTCGTGCCGGTGATCGCGGCCCTGCTGCAGCACACCGCGGTTCCGATCTCGATCGATACTTCGAAGCCTGCTGTCATGCGCGCGGCGGTCGCTGCCGGCGCGGGCCTGATCAATGACGTGTATGCGCTGCGCCGTGATGGCGCGCTAGATGCGGCCGCCGAGCTCGGCGTGCCGGTCTGCCTGATGCACATGCAGGGCGAACCCGCCACGATGCAGGATGCGCCCGACTACGACGATGTCGTTGCCGATGTGCATCGCTTCCTCGCCGAGCGCTTGTTCGCCGCGCAGATGGCCGGTATCGACAAGAAGAAGATCCTGATCGATCCGGGCTTCGGCTTCGGCAAGACGCTGCAGCACAATCTCGCGCTGCTGCGTGGACTCGATCGCTTTCCCGAACTCGCACCGGTGATGGCCGGACTTTCGCGCAAGGCGACGATCGGCACGTTGACAGGTCGCGCAGCGCCCGCCGATCGGGCGGCAGGCTCGGCCGCGGCGGCGCTGATTGCCGTGCAGCGCGGAGCGATCATCGTGCGCGTGCACGATGTTGCGATCACGCGCGATGCGTTGGCGGTGTGGCAGGCGGTCGCCAGCGGCGATGCTGTCGCCAGGCGCAAGCCAGCGAGCGCGAACAAGAGTTCCCTGTGGGATGACGATTGAGGGAGCGATAGGCCGCCGATTTCGTCGACATCGAATAGTCGCCATCGTGCCGTCTTCCGCCGGGAAAAGGCGGCGCGGCAGCGCCGGATGAGGGAGGGCGCTGCAGGCTCGCATTCGCGCCGAGAAAGCGCAAAGGTTCTTCCCTCATCCGCCTGCCGGCACCTTCTTTCGTAGGGAGAAGGTTTTCCATACGCGCGTCTGGATGCGCATGCCCCAAATTTACCCATGAGCACCCGCCAGACGTCGTTCTTGAATTCGAGGACCGCCGAAAGTATGCGGCGCCGGAACACTCCTCTGAGCTACAACGTTTGCGTCATTCGCGCGAACGCGGGAATGAGGTCGGCTACGAGACGCCTCGCGTTCACCACACGCGCACCTGTTGCAGCGCGCGGATCGGCCGCGGGGTGCCGCAGGTGTGTGCAAACGTCTCGCCAAACTCCACCATATTCGAAGGCGCCGCATTCGCACGCAGCGCAGCCGGCGCATGCGCGTCGAAGCGCAGGCGCGTGCGCGCTTCGGCGGGCGTGAGGATCTGCCGCCAGATCGTCGCCCAGGCGAAGAAGAAGCGCTGACGCTGGTCGTAGCCGTCGAGCATCGGATCGGACGCCGGGTTTTCCGCGAGCGCGGCAGCGTGTGCGTCCCAGGCGATCGCGAGGCCGCCGAAGTCGGCGATGTTTTCGCCGAGCGTGAGACGGCCATCGACGTGTTCGCCGCCGGCTATCGTCGCGGCGTCGAACAGGTCGACCAGTTGCTGCGTCTTCGCCTCGAAACGCGCACGGTCGCCGTCGTTCCACCAGTTCTGCAGACGTCCATCGGCGCCGAAGCGGCTGCCCTGATCGTCGAAGCCATGCGTCATTTCATGCGCGATCACCGCACCGATGCCGCCGTAGTTGAGCGCATCGTCGGCGTTCGCGTCGAAGAACGGTGGTTGCAGGATCGCGGCCGGGAATACGATCTCGTTGCGTTGCGGGTCGTAGCCGGCATTGACCGTCTGCGCTGCCATGCTCCATTCGTCGGCATCGACCGCTCGACCGAGCTTGGCGAGCACACGGCGCTGCTCGAACGCGCGTGCGGCGAGCAGATTTCCGAGCCAGTCGTCAGGCGAAGTCGCCAGTCCGGACCAGTCGTGCCAGCGCACCGGATGGCCGATCTTCGCGCGCATCGCATCGAGCTTGACCAACGCCTGCGCCTTCGTCGCCTCGCTCATCCAGTCGAGCGCGCCGATACGCGCGCGCAGCGCGCTGCGCAGCCGCTCGACGAGCTCCTCGGCGCGCCGCCAGGCCGACTCGGAGAATGTATGCGCGACATAGAGTTCGCCGAGCGCATCGGCGACATGCACGTTGATCGTTTCGAGCACCTGCTTCCAGCGGGGAATGGGTTGTTTCTGTCCGCGCAGGGTCTCTCCGTAGAAGCGGTGTTGCTGCTGCGCGAGTTCACCGCCAAGTGCGCTCGCGAGGCTGGCGATCGTATGGAAGGTGAAATAGGCGCGCCACGCCGCCGCTGGCACGTCGATGAGCATCGCATTCCATTCGGCCTGGAACATCGGCATCGCGAGTGAGACATCGACGGGCGGCGCAACACCCTGCGCGGTGAAGAAGTCACTCCAGCGAAATACGCCATTCAGGCGATCTGCCGCAGCCAGCGCAATCCGCCGCTGCCGCTGTGCGATATCGCGCGCGAGCGTCTTGCGCGGCAGCGAGGCAGACGCGAGCCGCGTTTCGAACGCGATGACCACGGCAGCGAGTTCGTGCGTCTGCGCCGATGCGCTGTCACCCCATTGCAGCAGCGCAGCGATATGCGCCGCGTAGGCGTCGCGCAGTGCGGCGGCGCTCGCGTCGACATAGAGATCGCGGTCCGGCAGGCCGAGGCCTGCCTGGCTGATGCAGGCGATCGTTGCGCGCGGATCGTCGAAATCGACGTCGACATCGAAACCGAACAGCAGCGGCCAGCCGCGTGCATGCCGATCGCAAAGATAAGCTGCGATGGCTGCCGGCGTATCGAGCGCGTCGATGCGCAGCAGTTCTTCGCGCAAACGGTGCGCAGACACTTCAGCCACCGCGTGCAGACCACTACTCCAAAGATCGCCTACGACGCGCCTGCTGTCGCTGCGATCGTTCGCACCAGCCGCAGCGTCGAACGCGATGCCCGCCTGGATCTGCAGTGAGCGCTCGTGCAGGATCGTGAAACAATCCCAGCTGCTGCGATCGGGCGGCAGCGGATTCGCCGCGCGCCAGCGCGCATTGACGAAGGCATCGAGGTCGATGGCGGCACTGGCCGAGGGGTCGAGGTCGCTCGCATCGAAACGTACCGGTTCGATGGGCGCGCCGATCAGTTCGTGCAGGTCGGCCGCCGCGGTTACCACGCGCATCGCAGCGTCCTCAGAACTGGCGTTCGAGTTTGAGTGATTCCTTGCGACCGCGGAACACCAGCGGAAGCGCGGCGACTTCCTCGCGCGGCACCTGTGCACGCGCGACTGTCGCGAGCAGGTCCGCATGCCGTGGGGACTTGTCGCAGACCGGATCGGCCAGCGCCGGATCATTCGCGAGCATGAAGGCCTGACAGCGGCAGCCGCCAAAATCCTTCTCGCGTTCCGGGCAGCTCACGCACGGCTCCTTCATCCAGCCTGTGCCGCGGTAGCGGTTGAAGCCTTCGGACTCCTGCCAGATCTCGCGCACGCTCATCTCGCGCACGTTCGGGAACGCAAGACCGGGCAGCATGCGTGCGGTATGGCAGGGCAGCGCGACGCCGTCCGGCGCGATCGTCAGGAACACGCTGCCCCAGCCGTTCATGCATTTCTTCGGGCGTGACTCGTAATAGTCCGGCACGACGAAGAACAGCTTCATCTTCTTGCCGAGCCGGGCGCGCCACTCGTTCGTGATCGCCTCCGCGCGCGTCAATTGTTCGCGCGTCGGCAGCAGCTGGTCGCGGTTGATGTGCGCCCAGGAATAGAACTGCGTGTTCGCCAGTTCCAGATAATCGGCTTCGATTTCGACCGCAAGTTCGATGATGCGGTCGATATGGTCGATGTTCATGCGATGGATCACGCAGTTCATGACCATCTCGTAGCCGTAGGCCTTGATCAACTCGGCCGCCTTGCGCTTGAGGTCGAAGGTGCGCGTCGACGACAGGAAGTCATTCACTTCACGCGTCGAGTCCTGAAACGAAAGCTGGATATGGTCGAGCCCGGCCTGCTTCAGCGCGGCGATGCGCGTCTCGTTGAGACCGATGCCGGAGGTGATCAGATTCGTGTAGTAGCCGAGCCGGTGCGCCTCGGCGACGAGGATTTCCAGATCCTTGCGCTGCAGGGGTTCGCCGCCGGAGAAGCCGCACTGCACCGCGCCGAGCGCACGCGCCTCACCGAGTACGCGCAGCCAGTCGGCCGTCGACAGTTCGTCTTCGCGCTTGGCGAAGTCAACCGGGTTGTAGCAGAACACGCAATGCAGCGGGCACTCGTAGGTCAGCTCGGCCAGCAGCCACAGCGGCGGACCGGGCTGTGGCAACGGTGCGCCGGGTTTCACGATGGCATTCATGCGATCTCCACCCAACGTTGCGCACGCGCCAGATCGAGGAACGCGATCACGTCGCGCTCGAGCCCGCTCTGACCGAAGCGTTGCTCGAGCTCGCTCACCAGCGCGCTGACCGGCTTGACGCCGTCGCAGCGCGACAGGATTTCGCCGGCGCTGCCGTTGAGCTTGACCATGCCTTCCGGGTACAGCAGCACGAAGGCGTCCTGCACCGGTTCCCATTGCAGGCGGAAGCCGCGTCCGACGCGCGGCACGCTGTTGCTGACGATCTCGCTCTCGTTCTCGTTGCGGGCTTCGGTGTTCACGCGAGCTCCGTGACGCCGTACTTCAACGCCATCGCATCGTTCATCGTCCACAGGATATCGAGCTTGAACTGCAGCGTGTCGAGCGCGCGCTGCTGCTGCTCGGGCGTGCGGAAATAATCCAGCGTGACTTCGAGTCCCTGTTCGACATCGCGACGCGCCTGCGACAGACGGTTGCGAAAGTACAGCAGCCCTTCGCTCTCGATCCACGGATAGTGCTCGGGCCAGTTGGCCAGGCGTTCCTTGTGGATCTTAGGCGCGAACAGCTCGGTTAGCGACGAGCACACCGCTTCCTGCCACGGCGCGCGCCGTGCGAAATTCACATAGGCATCGATCGCGAAGCGCAGCGCCGGAATCACGTGGCGCTGATCCTCGATCTCCTC
>JBDTYM010000109.1:0-11582 GCA_040005635.1 Dokdonella sp.
GACATCCTCGGCGGCGCCGGCATCACCACCGAACATTGTCCGATCCGTCACGCGCTCAATCTCGAATCCGTGATCACCTACGAGGGCACCGAAACCGTGCACCAACTGGTGGTCGGGCGCGAGGTGACCGGCTTGAACGCGTTCTGAGCGAGGAGGCAGCCGCGATGATTCGCGTCGCCGTCTACGGCAGCCTCGTGCTCCTGATTGCGATCGGTGCGTGGCTGTTCTGGTCCACCACGCATCCGGACCTTCAGCTTGCGCGGGCGCGCACCGAGCAGGCCGAGCGCATGCAGGTGGATCCGCCGCCGCAGCAGCTGACACAGGCAGACGAGGACCATGCCAATGCGCAACAATTCGCAGCCGTGCGGAGTCTGCAAAATCAGTTGTCCGGCATCGTAGCCGCGTATTGCAAGGAGCATGGCGTCATGCCTGCGCAGCTTTCCGATCTGGCTGTTCCACAGGTGCTCGGCACGTTTGGCATCGACCGCGCGGATTTGCGCAACGGCGTGATCGGGCACCACCTGCTCGCCTCCGAGCTCCATGCAGAAGGCACCATCCTTTACACGCCTGTATTCGAAGGCGCGTGCGCGAACACGTGGCGCTGCGGCAGCGCCGACTATCCGCGTATCGCGAAGTGGCTGCCCGATTGCACCTACACGGGATCGCACGCGGTGCCATCAGGCTGATGCAGAGGTGCTGACACCATGAGCATTTTCGACCTCAGGTTGGAAACCGAGCGCCTGATCCTGCGGCCAACTTCGCCTGAAGATTTTGAAGGCTGGGCTGCCTTCATGGGCGACGCGAGCGCCGCCCAGCACATCGGCGGGCAGCAGCCGCGGGCGACCGCATGGCGTGGCTTCCTCAGCATGGCCGGCGCGTGGCAGATCCAGGGTTATGCGATGTTTTCGGTGATCGAGAAGTCGAGCGGCCGGTGGGTCGGCCGGCTCGGGCCGTGGGTGCCGGAGGGCTGGCCAGGCACGGAAGTCGGCTGGGGCATCGCGCGCGAGGCGTGGGGCAAGGGCTATGCGACCGAAGGCTCGATCGCTGCGATCGACTGGGCATTCGAGCATCTCGGCTGGACCGAAGTCATCCACACGATCGCTCCCGACAATCTCGCTTCGCAGGCGGTTGCGCGCAGGCTCGGTTCGCGCAACCTGCGCGAGGGGCGTCTGCCCGCGCCGTTCGACCATTTGAGCATCGATATCTGGGGCCAATCGCGCGAAGAATGGTTCACGCACCGAGCACACAAGGAAGCTTCGCGATGAACACCGTCTACGGTATGAAATCCTCTGGCAACTGCTACAAGGTGCAGCTGTTGCTCGAACAACTCGGCGCGCCGTATCGCTGGATCGAAGTGAACAGCGCCAACGGCGAGACGCGCACACCGGATTTTCTGACCAAGAATGCGAATGGTCGCGTGCCCCTGCTTGAACTCGACGATGGCCGCCGCCTGGCCGAATCGAATGCGATCCTGAGCTATCTGGCCGAAGGCACGCCGCTGCTGCCGGCCGACCGCTGGCTGCGCGCGCAAACGCTGCAGTGGCTGTTCTTCGAGCAATACAGCCACGAGCCCTATGTCGCGGTCGCGCGCTTCATCTGCCTGTGGCTGCCGATCGATCATGCACGCCGCGCCGAGCTGCCGCGTTTGCTCGATCGCGGCAACCAGGGATTGGCCGTTATGGAAATGCATCTGGCCACGCGCGAATTCTTCGTCGAGTCCGGTTATGGCGTCGCCGATATCGCGTTGTTCGCCTACACGCATGCGGCGGCCGACGGCGGTTTCGATCTGGCGCGCTATCCCGCCATCGAGGCATGGCTCGATCGCGTTCGCGCGCAGCCGGGCTTCGTGCCGATGCAAACTGGTATTTGACGAAAAAAGACCCACGCCATGAACGCAATTCCAAACCCGATTCCCGCCCGCCACAAGAACGTCAACCGTGCCGAAGTCTGCGACCAGAACTTCAGCGAATTCGTGCAGAACTGGACCGGCGACGTACGCAGTGCGCCTCAAGACGATGCGCCCGTGCTACCGGGTAGCTTGTGCAGCGCGCGTGACTTCCTCGATTTGTTCGAGTCGCAGCTGATCAGCCGGCATCTCGACCTGATGGCGCGCGTGCTGCGCGTCAAGAACAAGGTGTTCTACACGATCGGCTCGTCCGGGCACGAAGGCAATGCGATGGTCGCGCGGCTGACACGGCATACCGATCCGGCTTTCCTGCACTACCGCAGCGGCGCCTTCATGGCCGAGCGTTTCCGCAAACTCACCGGCACTGATGGTAAAAAGCTCGATCCGATCATGGATTCGGCGCTGAGCTTCGCGGCGAGCAAGGACGACCCGGCCTCCGGCGGTCGCCACAAGGTGTGGGGATCGAAGCCGTTGTGGGTGTTGCCGCAGACCTCGACGATAGCCTCGCACCTGCCGAAGGCGCTGGGCACCGCGGTCGCCATCGAGCAGGCCAAGCGCATTGGTCATGCCTTGCCGGTGCCGGACGATTCGATCGCGATCTGCTCATTCGGCGACGCCTCGTCGAATCATGCCACCGCACAGACCGCCTTCAACACCGCGCAATGGACCGCCTACCAGAAGCTGCCCGCACCCGTGCTGTTCGTGTGCGAGGACAACGGCATCGGTATTTCGGTGAAGACGCCGGGTGGCTGGATCGCGAACGCATTCCGCCAGCGCAACGGCCTCGATTATTTCTACGCCGACGGCCTCGATCTCGCGGCGGGCTACGAGCAAGTCGCACGTGCAGTGCATCACTGTCGCACGACGCGCCGACCGGTCTTCCTGCATCTGCGCACGACACGCATCATGGGTCACGCCGGCACCGACTTCGAGATCGAATGGCGCAGTGTCGAGGAACTGGTGGCGGTCGAGGCCGGCGATCCCCTGCTGCGCTCGGCGGCGATCGCGCTGCAGTCGGGCTTGTACACGAAGGACGCGCTACTCGCGCAGTACGAAGACATCCGCAAGCAGTGCTTCGCTGCCGCCGAGGAAGCCGACCGCCGGCCCAAACTCGACAAGCTCGCCGACGTGATCGCGCCGCTGGCGCCGTATACGCCGGCAGCGGTCGATGCCGAAGCGCGGCGCGCCGATTACGAGGTCAAGCGCGCCTCGGTGTTCGGTGCCGACAAGCTGCCGGAGACGCTGCCGCCGCGGCATCTCGCGATCCAGATCAACAATGCGCTGCATGACCTGTTCTGCAAGTATCCCGAGGCACTGCTGTTCGGCGAGGATGTCGCTCAGAAGGGCGGCGTCTACACGGTGACGAAGGGCCTGCACAAGGCGTTCAAGAGTGCGCGCGTGTTCAACACGCTGCTCGACGAGACGATGATCCTCGGACTCGCGCAAGGCTACGCGAACATGGGTCTGCTGCCCGTGCCGGAAATCCAGTACCTCGCCTACTTTCACAACGCCTGCGATCAGATTCGCGGCGAGGCCGCCTCGCTGCAGTTCTTCTCGAACAACCAGTACAAGAATCCGATGCTGGTGCGCATCGCCGGACTCGGCTACCAGCGCGGGTTCGGCGGCCATTTTCACAATGACAATTCGATTGCCGCGTTGCGCGACATCCCCGGCATCGTCGTCGGCTGCGCGAGCCGCGGCGACGACGCCGCCACCATGTTGCGCACGCTCGCCGCCTTGGCCAAGGTCGACGGTCGCGTCGCAATCTTCCTCGAGCCGATTGCGCTGTACATGACCAAGGACCTGTACGAAGCCGGCGATGGGGGCTGGTTGACCGCCTATCCGCCGCTGGATCAGGCGATGACGCTCGGCGAAGGACGCGTTTATGGTGAGGGCGAAGATGATCTGGTGATCTTCACCTACGGCAACGGCGTGCCGATGAGTCTGCGCGCAGCACGCGAGATCGAAGCGAAGTTTGGCTGGAAGTCACGCGTGGTCGACTTGCGCTGGCTGGTGCCGCTGAATGAGGGCTTCATCGCAGGGCAGGCACGCGCTGCAAAGCGGATCATCGTCGTCGACGAAGGCCGCCACTCCGCTGGCGTTGGCGAAGGCATCATCACCGCGCTCGTCGAAGCAGGCCAGGGAAGCACGCCACTGCGCCGCGTCGTCGGCGTCGATACCTACACGCCGCTGGCCGGAGCGGCGTTGCTGGTGCTGCCCGGCGAAGCCGATATCGTCGCTGCTGCCGCGCAGCTGCAGCAGGCGTGACGCGTCGAGCTACGGCGACGCGCTTGCTGCCTTCGAGTGGATGAAGGCGAGTATCTTGAGGATCTCATCGTCGCTGAGGTTGCTGCCGAAACCGGGCATGTCGCCGACGACGGCTTCGGTGCCAGTGCGCGTGTAGCCTTTCGCACGCAGTTCCGTGCTGCCGAGCTTGATCAGGTTGAACAGCGTGGTGTCGTCGTCGCCATAGATCCAGATCGAGTTGATCACGGGCGGGCCCATGCCGCCGCCGCCGCCGGCGCCATGGCATCCGCTGCAGGCTTTCGACGAGTACAGATCCTTGCCCTGCGCGATCGCGTCTGGCTTGCCGAGGTAGGGGTTGCTGACCGTCGGCAGGCCATGTTCGTTTTTGCCGCTGGCTGCGGCAGGAGCGGCCAGCGCATTCGTGCTGCCGAGGCCGACGGCCAACGCGAGGAGCCATACCGCCATCGATTGTTCGATTCGCTTATTCATTGTGAATGCTCCCGCGCGCTGAGCACCATGCCAGCCTCGTCACGCAACCGTAGGCCGCGCTGGCTGAATGGCCGTTCTCTGGTTGCCTCGCGCTAACACCGACGTAACAAGATCGTCGCCGAACGGCGCCACGGGCGCGCAGTTATGCGATTCGTGTCGCGATAGGCCGCTGCCTTTTGTGCAAGCGCACCGATTTGCCTATGATCCTGCGCGATGACCGAGCGCCGCGCCCTCACGATTCTGTTTGCCGATGTCTCCGGTAGCACGCGGCTGTTCGAGACGCATGGCGATGAAGCCGCGCGGCGAATGGTCGGCGGCGTGCTGATCGCATTGGCGGAGGTCACAGCGCATCATGGCGGACGCGTCGTCAAGACAATCGGCGACGAGATCATGTGCACGTTTCCGGGGCCCCTGCACGGGCTGCTCGCGGCAACCGATATGCAACGTCGCGTCAAGAGCGATCCGGATTTCGTACGCGACAATCTGGCGATCCGCATCGGCCTGCATCACGGCGATGCGCTGGTGGAGGACAACGATGTTTTCGGCGATGCCGTCAACACGGCGGCGCGCATGGCCGACAAGAGCCTTGCGCGGCGCGACCAGATCGTCGCGACCGCGAGTACGGTCGACGGCATCACCAACGCGACCGGCCTGCGCGTACGCTCGCTCGGCACCGCGCGCGTGCTCGGCAAGGTCGCGCCGATCGAGATCGTCGATGTGCTCTGGCAGGAGGACATCGCGAACGTCACCACCGTTCAGCGCATCGTGCAGGGAGGCGCAGAGGTGCTCGGTGCGCGCCTGCTGTTGCGCTTCAAGAGTCAGGTCTTCGAGATCGACGAGGCGACGCCGTTTTCGATCGGCCGCGATCCGACCAGCAGTCTCGTCGTCGAGACCGAGTGGGTCTCGCGCAATCACGCGCTGATCGAGTGGAAGCGCGGCTACTTCATGCTGGCCGACCGCTCGACCAATGGCTCATGGCTGAAGATCGGCGACGACGACGAGCTGCTGGTTCATCGCGACGAATCGCACCTGCGCAGGAGCGGCACGATCAGCCTGGGTCAGGTGCATGGTCCGGACGAGAGCAATCTCGTCTACTTCCAATGCGGTGATGCTTAGTTTACAGCGAGCGTCTCGCTGCAATATCAACTTGCACGTCGCTGCGTGGTTTCACCATCACCACGACGCTGGCTGACTTTTCGTCGAGCTGCCATGGCAAGGGCAGGTTGTCCGGAAGGATTTTCAGCCGATGCTCACCGGCCGCGATCTGCGCGAAATCGAAGTGGCCCGATGCGTCGGTGCGCACGCTGTAGCGTCCGTCCAGCACCACGGTGAGATTGGCGGCGCCTGCTTCTCCGGCATCGCGGCGGCCGTCGCCGTTGGCGTCGAGAAATACCGATCCAGCCAGCGCGCCGACGCCGCCGGCACTGCCGCCGGGCACCGCTGGCGGCGAACCGGCGCGGAATTCGTAACGCAAGAGCAGGCTGTAGGCCCAGGTCGTCGGCAAGCTGACGAACGGTGCTGCCTGCGAGATCGGATCGATAACGAATGGCGATCGCTGCGCGGCATGGCTTTCGTAGTAGTTGGCGGACAACGACCACGCCCGGGCGAAGCGCCAGTTCAAGCCGAGGCTGCCGTCGAAACCATGCTGACCTTCCGGTCCGTCGCCGCGCGTCCAGCGCACATTGCCATCGAGCGACCAGCGGTCGCCGAGCTGGTAGCTGCCATACGTTGCCAGGCTCGCGCTGCGTGTGGTGCCGCCGAAGGTGCTGTCGACCGTGGCGAACGCAGCGGACACGCTGAGGTGGACGTTTTCTCGCGTGGGCAGCGACTGATCCCAGGTGACTTGCCGGCTTTGCCGATCCTGATTGTCCTGCGCCTGCTGAAACTGCAACCTCGAGCTGCCCCAGCGCGTCCTCCAGTCCAGAAACACGTCGCCGCTGTAGGCGCTGTCGGACCCCGGTTTCAAGGTCAGATCGCCACCAACGGCCAGCCAGGGCCGCGTCTGATAACGCACTGCGCCATTCAAGTAGCTGCCGTCCACGCCGGTTCCGGAAATCGAACGCACTTCATCGAGTCCGGCGCTCCACAGCCATTGTGCGCGCTGAAAATCGACGCGGTAGTAGCCCCCTTCGATGTCATTGGTAAATGGCAACGCGCCCCATGACAGGTCGGGTTCGAGGCGAAACACGCCGTAGTGTTGCTGGTAGCGTTCGCTCACGGTTTGCGCGTCGAGCCACAGGCCAGTGCGCGTCGATCCTCCGCTGATCGATCCGGCGAGCAGGTTCGCTTGCAGCTGTGTGCTGTCGCCCCGCCACGCGGTCGCCGCATACAGTGACTGCGCATCGATCCGCGCCGCCGGGCCGCCTGTCGCGGCCTGGTCGGAAGCGAGCCACCAGGGCGCGACATCGTGCTCGCCGATGGCTGCGAGCGAACTGCTCATGCTCGAAGACCACGGCAGCTGCACGCCCACTTGCGCGAGTTGCCCGCCGGTAGCTTGAAAGTCGGCCCAGTGACTGCCCTGATAGAAACCGGGTTCGCCGAACGCGCCTTGGATCTGCGGGCCGCCCTGCTGTCGCCAGTCCGTCTCGATGCCGGCCATCACGCTCGTCGGCAGCGTGAAGCGATAGCTATTGCGCATCAGGGGCAGCAGCGGCGCATTGACGACGCCAAGCCCGTTGTCGGCGCTCCAGCCGTCGGCAAACGGCATCTGGCGTTGCCACACGGTGAAACTGCTGCCGTTGCCGCCATCGCTGGAATTGCCCGAGTGAAGCAAGGCATCGATCGACCAGGAACCCCATGACAGCGTGTCGCGAAATCCGCTGACCGCCAGTCCGGCTTCATGACCATCGCGATCGCCATAGTGCGTGTCGGCGACGCCGGTTTCGACGCGCCATCCGCGCGGCAAACCGGACGGATCGATATCCGTGCTTTCCTGATCGTCCGGCAGCGCCGCGAGGTCGCTGGCCGAGATCACTCGGTCCTGATACGCCGGCGCGGCAGCCACAGACACGGTCTCCGCGCCCATCGCGACGGCACCGCCGAGCGAGAGGATCAGTGTGGCTGCGACTCCCGCCCCGACGCGCATGCGCTTTTACGGTGAGAACGAAGTATCGACGACGATCTCGCGATGTCCGTCGTAGACCGTGCCGTGCAGCTTCAACGGATAGTGCGGCTCGCTTTTCTTCTTGCCGTTGTTGCCTTCATCGAACGACAACGCGACGTCGCGTTCTTCACCCGGCAGGATCGGCAGTGTCGAGGGCACCAGGGTCCATGTGCCGCCGTCCGCATCGGTGCCTTCGACGAATCCGTCGAGACGGCCATGCGCGGTGCCGCGGTTGGCGATACGCAGGGACGGCAGTTTTCTCTCATTCACGCTCTGGCTGCCGTATCCCTTCAGCTGCAAATCGGACGCGACATTGCCGACAGCGAGATAGACGACGACGCCGATGCGTCCGGAAACCGGGAGCTTGAGACCTTGCGCGTCAACCTGCTGCGAGGCGCCTTCGAACATCAAGGCAAAACGGCATTCCCGATCCGCTGTTGCGGGCGGCACCGTGACTTCGAAGCGAAAGCGATATTTCCCGTTGGCACCCAGCGTCAATTCCTTGCGCTCGATCGCGACCCACGGGCGACAGCTGTCTGTCGCGAGGTCGTCGGTGAATACCGCTGCGTCGCTCGCGTCGAGATGCCAGTCGGCCGTCTTCACCGTCAGCGGACTCGGTTGTGTCGAGACATTCGAGATCTCGATCACGTCGCGGTACGTCGTGCCTGCTTTCGCCGTGCTCTCGAAACGCGGCGGCGATACGACGGCGGAAAAGCCCTGCGCCGAGGCCGATGGCGCGACGAGCGTACTTGCGACCGCGATCAGGGTGCAGCTTGCGAACCAGCTCAGGGGATGGAGACTGCGAGTCATGTCAGTTCACGTCGATTTCGAAGGAAAAATTCAGTTGTTCGGTGCGCACCAGTCGCCGACCGTCCGCCTGTATCGTGAGCAGGAGCTCGTCCTCGAGCACATCGGTATCGATCGGGCCGGAATAGACGAGCGTTCTCTCTCCGGCGCGGACCGTGCCGGGCAGCAAGCGACCGCGGGTCGTCCAACTCGTCGAAAGCGGGCCGAGTGGCAGGTTCTGCAGGGTGAGGTAGATGCGTCCCATCCGATGCTTCCAGGCGCGTACATCGAGCCGCGTCTGGACCATGATGTGACCGCTCAAGGTGGACGCCGCGTTGGCGCCGCGATGCGGTGCGACGGCGTCCCACTGCATCTTTCCGATGCTTTCGTACGGAGTGCTGGCGCGATCGTCGACCGGATAGGTCGCGGCGCGGAGCAACGTCGGGTGCGCCGCTGCGAGGAGGGCAGCGATTGCGCAAACCGAAAGCCGCGATGGGAATTTCATGGCGCGCTCAAGGTGTAGAGCACGCGCCCAGTATAGGTGCCCGCGCTGGGAATCGCGGTGTTCGAGTAGGAAAAGGTGTGACAGCTTTCATTCCAGCTGTTGTTGCCGAACGTTGCCAATACCTGACTTCCACCGGTGAATGTTCCGCCAGGAATGATCTCGGTACCGGTATCGCCGGCACCGCTGCTGGTCCATCGAATCTGACTGAAGGGGATCGTGTTGCCGGTGGCGTTGGTCAGCGAAGTGGGCGCGGTCGCGGTCAGGCTGGCAGAACCGGTGAGTCCGGGCTGACGGTAGAAACCGCCCACATAGACTTGCGCCGGCGGTGTGCAGAAGGCGAAGCCGTCGTAGTAGCTCGTCGCTTGCGTGCTGTTGCTGGTCATTGCCTGCGCGACGCCGTTGCCGACCGCTGCTGCCGGCACCGTGACCGAAACGACATTGATGGTCGAGTTGTTCAGCGGAGTTCCGCCGGACGTGTAGATTCCGCTGTAACTGCCATTGCCGACCGACAGATACAGGGCGCGCGTTCCGGGAAGAATGCTGACGGTAAACGCCACAGCCTCGCTGGCCACGCCGACGGCGAGCAGCACGATGGCGAGGCGGCAACGGCGCGAGGTCAGGAATTTCGTATACACGATCACGCACCTTGCGACGACTGACGCCTGTCTAGCTGTTTCGAATCATGAAGGCGATGCGCACATCGCCATCATGGTATTTCCAATGCGTTGCCGAGCCCGTGAATTAAGGCATCGAAGCGGTGTAGGTGACGCGACCGTTGTTGACGTTGACGCCGCCATAGGTGCCTTGCGCAACGACGTTCTGGTTCAGATAGCTGTAGGTCCACTTCGCGTCTTGGTTGACGACGCGGCCGCTGGCTGGCGTCAAGGTCAGCGTGGTGGTGGCGCCGTCAGCCAGAGTCGGAGCCGGCAACGCGGTCGCCGACGTATTCGTCGCGACGGCCGTGGCGATCTGGCTGTAGGAAATCGTATTGGTGCCGCCGTCGTTCAACGCGCCCAGCGTGGTTGACGTAAAGGTGACGTTGCCGTTGTTGCCGATGACCTTGGCCGTCACAGTGCCGTTGCCGAGATCGCCCGAGCCGGCCGTCGCGGCGACCGCAGTACCGTTGCCGATATTCGCCGCAGGAACGGTGAAGGTGATCAGGTTGATCGCCGGGTTGGTCGCGAACAGCGTACCGGTGCCGACCTGCAGGAACAGGATCTTCGGTACGGTGATGGTGAAGTCCACATGCGCGGTCGCGGTGATCGGCGACGTAGTGCCCGTGGTGAAGGTAGATTCGGCCTGCGCCACGAACGGCGTGCAGAACAGTGCGGCGGCCAAGAGCTTGTAGCGAAGTTGCATGATCGAGTACTCCGTAGGAATGGCGGTCGGTGGCCACATCGCGTCGTTGCGGGACCTGCGGGGCTATTCAGCACGAGGTGTGCCAAGATCGTTCGGGCTCGCTCAAAGTCCTTCAAAAATGCGCCAATCGCTTGCGTGAAGTGGATGTGAAATTTGGTGTCGTTGTCTTCGGCTGACCGTAATGGGGCGTGAGCGAAGACTTGTTAGCGGCGTTGACTGGCCGAACAGCAGTGGAAGTGCGAGGTTCTGACGTAGCGAAGTACGTGCCTGCGGCCGCATCGTGCCGGCAGGCATTGCGACGTGTGGGTGCGACGACGAGTGGGGCGCGCAATTGCCGGCAATGCAGCGCGTCGGGTCGGCGACGTCAGCCGCGCGTGCGCGTCACGCGCCCGCGGTTATTGGCGAAGCTCGTACGCGCCGATATCGATCGCCGGACCTTGCGGGCGCGGATGGTCGGCATCGAAGTCATCGGCGACCAGGGGAAGCGCCGCTGCGGAGCCGCTGTCGACGGCCGGGCTGGCGCTACTCGCGATATGGAAATCCGTGCCGGGATCGACCAGCAACGGGTCAGCGCTCAGCGGGCTCGTATCGAAGTCGTAGCTGCCGCTGCCGCCGAACCAAAGGTTGCGCGTGACGATGCCGTCGGCATCGTCGAAACCCACCGAGCCGCCCGCGTACGCCGTGCCATTGCGCGCCCAGAACAGGTTGTTGCGGATATCGAGCGCGTCGGAGGGGAAGTTCCAGTCGTTCATCAGTACGCCGTAGATTTCTCCGTCCAGCGTATTGTTGTTGTAGAACGTGTTGTTGTAGACGCGGCAGGCATGCAGCGTATTCGTGTTGAAGCGCAGGCCGGCGACAGCGGCATCAGTGACGAGATTGTCGTAGATGGCGATATCGCCTTCGGAGCCGTCCGCGATATTGATGCCGAATTGCGTCACGCGGCGGATGCGGTTGTGATGGATGCTCACGTGGTTGATCGTGTCCGAGCCATTGCCGCCGTTCGCATACAGCTGCACGCCTTTGCCGCTGTGGATGTCGTGGATGTCGTTGTAGCCGACGTCGTAGGAGCCGTCACCGTCGATATAGATGCCGTGCGCCTCGTTCGTGCTGCCCTGGATATCGTGAATGTGATTGCCGAGCCAGATGCTGTCCTCGCCGTTGCCGGTGATGCCGGCCATGCGCGAGGG
>JBDTYM010000110.1:0-11273 GCA_040005635.1 Dokdonella sp.
TCATCTTGATGCCATGCTTGATGACCCAGAACGCCTGTGCGGGATCGTCGAGCGCTGTTTGCGCGAGATTCGGCGGCTGCGGGTAGAGCCCGCGATGCAACTCGCTGTCGGCCTTGCCCGGTTTCAGGTGACAGCCGGAACACATTGCGTCGTAGTTGCCGGCAGCGGAACGGATCAGAGCGGCATCGTCGAGATCAGGCACGACGATGCCGAGGGCATGCGTGGCGATCGAACGCGTACGCGCCATTTTCAGCGCTTGCTCCGTGAGCGGCCAGTGTGGCGTGTCGGCGGCGAAGTCGTATACACCCGACCATGCCGAGCCGGCGGCGATCAGCGACAACGCAAGCAGCAGCACGATCAGTTTCGACAACGCTTTCATATGAACTCCCATCAAAACCAGAGGCGCAGGCCAGCGACGACCTGCGTATCGAATACGCGCTCGCCGCCGGCCCGCGCGAGGTCGGCACTCGCACCGAAGCGGCGCCCCCACTCGATGCCGACATAGGGCGCGAATTCGCGGTGTATTTCGTAGCGTACTCGCAGGCCGAACTCGGCGTCCGAGAGGCCGGCACCGATGTCGAGCGCGGGATCGGCCTTGCCGTACGCATTCAACTCGAAACGCGGCTGCACGATCAGGCGCTGCGTCAGCCGCACGTCGTAGCTGCTCTCGATGCGCAACGCGGTGCGGCCCTGCTGGCCGATGTATGCCGTCGCCGCGAGCTCGAACCAGTAGGGCGCGAGTCCTTGCGTGCCCAAAGCGATCCAGCTCCGCTGCGGCCCCTGTCCGAAGTCGTGGCGAAGTCCGAGCTGCGTATCCCAGTACGAAGCCAGCGCATGACTCCACAATAGCTGTGCATCGGCATGCGCAACGGCACCTTGCGCATGGCTGCCTTCGCTCTTGAACCAGAGCTTGTCGAAATCGCGCCCGAGCCAGCCTTCGGCGCTCCAGGCGGTGGCATAGCCGTCATCGCTCTTGACGCGCTCGAAACGATCGAGCGTGAACATGCCGAAACTGGCGTCGTCATCCATGCCCATCGCATCGACCATATCGCTCGCAGACATGACGCCCATCGCGTGTTGCGGCGGCGGCGGCGCAATGTGATCCGATACCGACACGGGTACCTGGGTCGGCGCGTGGCCAGCATGCATCGCCGCGTGATCCATCGCCGGCATGTGCTGCGGTGCGTCGGCAGGCTGCGGTGGATCGAGCTGTTCCGTGCGCGGCTCGTCCTCCTGCTCGAGCGCCGCGTGCAATTGCGCCTGCGCGCGCGGCGCGGCGACAAGCGCGAGCAGACAGCACGCGAAGACATCGACGCGGCTACGTTCAAATAGCCGCCGAATCATGCGACCACCACCTCGCGGAACATGCCCGCTTCCATGTGGTAGAGCAGATGGCAGTGGTAGGCCCAGCGCCCGAGCGCGTCGGCACTGACGCGATAGCTGATCTTCTGCGCCGGCTGCACGACGATCGTGTGCTTGCGCACCTGAAACGTGCCGTCCGCTGCCTCCAGTTCACTCCACATGCCGTGCAGATGGATCGGGTGCGTCATCATCGTATCGTTGACCAGCACGAAGCGGACGCGCTCGCCATGGCGCAGCTGCAGTGGCTCGGCGTCGGAAAATTTCTGACCGTTGAACGACCAGATGTAGCGCTCCATGTGCCCGGTCAGATGCAGTTCGATCGTGCGCTGCGTGTCCACGCTGATCGGCGCTGCGATGCTGTGCAGGTCGGCATAGGTCAGCACGCGGCGGCCGTTGTCGCGCAGACCGACGCCAGGATCGTCGAGATTCGTGCGTGGCGTGTCGACCCGCATGTCGACGCCGGGGCCGAACTCGGCCGGCGCATGCGTGATCGCGCCGGCACGGTCTGGCTTCGTGTGATCCATGGCCGCCATCGCGGAGTGATCCATCCCGCTCATCGAAGCGTGGTCCATGGTAGGCGCCGGTGCGTGGTCCATCGATCCCATCATGTCGCCCATCGTCAGCAGGACGCGTGCGTCGACTGAAGGCACCTCGGCGACGAGGCCGGCGCGTGGCGTCAGCGTGCCGCAGGCATAGCCGGAGCGATCCATCGACTGTGCAAAGATCGCGTAGGCGTGATCCGCATCGGGTTCCACGATCACATCGCAGGTTTCGGCGGTGCCGATGCGGAATTCGTCGACACTGACAGGATCGATGTCCTGGCCGTCATGGGCGACGACGCGCAGCTTCAGCCCGGGGATGCGCACATCAAAAAAGCTCATCGACGCACCATTGATGAAACGCAGCCGCACTTTGTCGCCCCGGGCGAACAATCCACGCCAGTTTGCCGCCGGCGTGTGCCCGTTCATCAAGTAGGTGTAGACATGGCCGGACACGTCGGCGAGGTCGCTCGGATCCATGCGCATGCGGCTCCACATGCGACGCTCGGCGAGTGCGCGCTGGACGCCGACGGTACTCGTGTCGCGCAGAAAATCCGGCGTGGTCGGCTTGGCGAAGTTGTAATAGTTGCTTTGCTTCTTCAGCGTCGCGTAGATGTGCTCGGGATCGGTGTCGGTCCAGTCGGACAGCAGCACGACGTAGTCGCGCTCGGTCCGAAACCGCTCGCCGTCACGCGGCTCGATGATGATTGGTCCGTACAGCCCGATCTGTTCCTGAAAACGCGAGTGGCTGTGATACCAGTAGGTGCCCGCCTGGTTCAGCATGAAACGATAGAGATAGCTTTCGCCGGGCGCGATGCCCATGTAGCTGAGGCCGGGCACACCGTCCATGTCGGCCGGCAGCACGATGCCGTGCCAGTGGATCGAAGTGCGTTCGCGCAGCGAGTTGTGAACGCGCAAGGTGACGGTATCGCCCTGGCGCCAGCGCAGCAACGGCGCCGGCAGCTGTCCATTGACGACGGTTGCGCTGCGCGGTACGCCGGTGAAGTTGACCGTCAGCGCACCGATGTCGAGATCGAATTGCGTTCCGCCAAGCTCGTCGCGGAGCACCGGTGACTGCGCGAGGGAACGACCACGCCAGCCGAATCCGGTGGCGAGGCCGCCGAGGGCAAGACCTTGCACGAAGCGTCGCCGCGTCAATCCACGCGACGCGTCCGCTGAAAAAGGGTTCATCCGAAAAACTCCGAAGGGCGACGCGCCGAACACACGTCATCATCCTTCGTTGCCGGCATAGCGCCTGCCACGAAAGGTCTAAGGATCGCTGTGACGATCAGCCGATCGGAGGTCGCAGCAGGCGCCCTGCGACGGTCACGTAGGCGCCCGGCGGAGGTGAAGTCACGATGGGGGTCTGCACCAGCGGCATGCTCGCCGGCAGGGTAACGAAGGTCACATCGGTGCATACAGGACCGCAGGCGCACAGCTTGCCGATGCAGCACAGGCAATCGTCGACATGATGATGTCGATCGACCGACGCGGCCGGTTGCGCCTCGGTGTGGTGCGGACAAGGCGCCGCGCCGGAATCCGCCGACGGCGTCTGGATTTCCTTCAGCGGAACGATGGGCAAGGCCGCCACGACGATGGCGTTGGCGATCAACGCCAACGTCAGCACGCAGGCAACTCCACGCACGAACCCTCCCCGCGCAAAACGGCGCAGGCGCGACAGCAGGCTGGCGGAGAGCGGCATCACGTCCGAGAATGGTACGCATCGGACGCCGTTGCGCAAGTGCGACTTGCCCTACGCCGCCTTCTTTCGCGCAAGGTCGAATGAACTACCGCCATGCATTCCACGCCGGCAATTTCGCCGACGTGTTCAAACACACGATAGTGCTCGACCTGCTGGATGCGCTGAAGTCCAAGCCGGCCGCGTTTTGCTATGTCGATACGCATGCCGGCCGCGGAATCTACGACCTGCGCGGCGACGAAGCGCTGCGCACGGGCGAGGCCGCGGCTGGCGTGCAGCGGCTGCTCGACGAGCGCGTGCTGCCCGACGCGCTGCAGCGTTATGTTTCCCAGGTGCGCGCTTTCGGCACTGGCGACACTGGCGATCTGCAGCGCTATCCGGGGTCCCCGCTGCTCGCGCGGGCGCTGCTGCGCGAGCAGGATCGCGCGATTCTGTGCGAGCTGCAGGCCGATGAAGCGGCTGCGTTGAAGTCCGCCTTGCGCGGCGATGCACGCGTGGCAATCCATCACCGCGACGGCTACGCAGCGCTCAAGGCCCTGCTGCCGCCTCCGCAGAAGCGCGGACTGGTATTGATCGATCCGCCGTTCGAAGCGCAAGCAGGCGAGTTCGACGCGATCGAGAAGGCGCTCGCCGACGCCTTCACGCGCTGGCCGAATGCAATCTACGCGATCTGGTATCCGATCAAGCTGCGCGAAACGGTGCTGCCGTTCCATCGGTGGTTGCGCGCACTCGGCGGCGACGCCGACGCGCTCGTCGCGGAGCTGCTGATCCAGCAGGACAATTCGCCGCTACGTCTGAACGGGTGCGGCGTCGCACTCGTCAATCCACCGTGGCGATTCGACGAGCGGCTGCGGAGCTGGCTGCCGGCAGCGCAGAAGCTGCTGGCACGACCGGATCCGGGTGACCATCGCATCGATTGGCTGCGACAGCGCTGACGACGGCCAGCGCATGCGCGCCTGCGGCTGGTCGTCATGCGGCAGGCGAGCTACTTGCCAGACGGCAGTCGCGGCCGTGATCTCGCTCAGTCGACCTCGAACGATTGCAGCGTGACCGGCACGCTCGAGCAATCGATGGACACGTCGTCGACGTTGACGTAGTTGACGATCGTATCCGGCAGGCCTTGCGTGGTGAACGAAATGTCCAGGCTGTGCGGCAGCCCATCGCCGTAGGGGGAAACATCCGCCGTCGTCTGGATCCATCCGCAGGCGTCGGTCGGCTGCGCGCCGCCTGCGCGGGCTACGCCGCATCCGAATGTGGCCACCTGTGTTCCATCGATCGCCGCGCTGAACGATGCGGTCGCCGTCGATGCGCCTGTCGCCAGATAGGTATTGCTCCAAGCGCTCAACGTACAGGGGGCGATGCCGTGAAACGTCTGGCTCACCGTCCCGCTCGGATTGGCCGAGACCGGTTGCCCGCCAAAGAAGATCCAGCCCGCCCCGCATGCGGCGAGCCGTGAACGGCATCGCTGCAAGAGGTTGCGTTGCCGGTATCGCAGAGCGCCGTGCCACGCGGGCTCAGCGGATAGCTCGATCCCCAGAAAGGATTCTGCAGGGTGACAGGGTCCGTCTGCTCGAAACCGCCGTCCTGCAGTACCTCGACGGCCGACACGCGTGTGAGCGCCACCAGCAGTATGAAGCTGCCGCCTCGCAGGGTCTGTGGGTGCATACGCCTATCCTCCCATTCTGTGCAAGCGCGAGATTCTAGTCGGCCGCATTGTGGCGCAGTGCGGATGGGACGGAAAGTTGACAATCGATGTCGGCGCGAACGAAGAGCTAGCGCTGCGCAGTCGCTTGGTACGCCGTCAATGCGCGCGCCCGCGACACGGCCAGATCGACCATCGGCGGTGGATAGCCACATCGCTGCAGCCCGCCAGCGACGCGCCAGGGCTGCTGGATCTCGTCCGCGGCAAGCGAGCGTAATTCAGGTACCCAGCGCCGCACGTAGTCTCCGTTCGCGTCGAACTTTTCGCCCTGCGTGACGGGATTGAAGATGCGGAAATACGGCGCGGCGTCGGCGCCGGAGCCGGCCGTCCATTGCCAGCCCTGCGTATTGGCCGCAAGATCGGCATCGACCAGGGTGTCCCAGAACCAGCGTGCGCCATGCAGCCAGTGCTGGCCCAGGTTCTTGGTCAGGAACGAGGCGACCAGCATGCGTACGCGGTTGTGCATCCAGCCGGTCGCCCACAATTGGCGCATGCCCGCATCGACGATCGGAATGCCGGTGCGACCGCGCTGCCACCGTTGCAGCAGGACCTCGTCATCGACAGCCCAGCCGAAATGATCGAAGCGCGGATTGAGGTTCTTCTGCGCGGTCTGCGGAAAGTGGTAGAGCAGATGATGCGAGAATTCGCGCCAGCCGATCTCGCTCATGAATTTCTGTGCACCCGCTTGCTGCCGCGCCGAGTGCGCCTGCTGGTGCAGTGCCCACGCGATCTGCATCGGTGATATTTCGCCAAAATGCAGATGGGGAGAAAGTTGCGACGTGCCGACGCGGTCCGGCAGATCGCGCGCGGCGGAGTAGTCGCCAATCGCTTCCGTGCAGAATTCACGCAGCTTGCGCGCAGCACCCGCCTCGCCGGGCTGCCAGACCGCGTGGAAGCCCTTGTCCCACGCGATCTTCGGCTGCAGCCCGAGCCGATCGAGGGGTAACGCGTCGGCCAGTTCGATGCCCTCGATGCGGCGCGGCGGCGGCAACGGCGGCCGCTCTTGCAGGCGCGCACGCGCGGTGCGCCAGAATGGAGTGAACACCTTGTAGGGCGTGTCCTGCGCGGTCGCGATTTCCCACGGCTCGAACAACAGGTTTGCGTTGAAGCTGTGGACATCCAACCCGTCGTTGCGCAGCGCTTCCTTGATGACCGTGTCGCGCGCGATCACGGCCGGCTCGTACAGACGGTTCCAGTACACCGCGTCGGCCTGCGTGGCCACGATCAGTCGTCGCAGCGCCGGCAACGTTGCGCCTGCGGCGATATGCAATCGAGCGCCGCACTTGCGCAACGTGGCATCGAGCGCGGTCAGCGACTGATGCAGCCACCAGCGGCTCGCCGCTCCGGGTTGCCAGGGTGCCTCCTCGTCGGGTGCATGGAGGTAGACCGGCAGTACGCGCTGATGCGCCTGCAGCGCCGCGCGCAGCGCGGGATTGTCCGTCAGGCGCAGGTCGCGCCGGAACCAGACGATGGCGGTGGTCATGGCGCGCGAAACTTCAGCATCCGCCAAGCGTAGCCGGAATCGGAGGCGCAACGAATGAAGCGTCCGGATAGGCCACCAGGCGTGGCGGCAGGCATTGCCAGGGCAATGCCCTGGCCGGCTGGAGAGTTCGGCAGGCTCGACGGTAGTATTTATGTCGCAGATTGGTCATCTTCTGGCGGAGCTGATCCCGCCCCGTAGCAGTCGTTGAGAGGAATAGCCGGTGAACTACCCGAACCCGTTGCCGTGGACGCTGGAAAGCCTGCCGTTCGATCGCATCGAGATCGAACGCATCCGGCCGTGCGAGGAGTTGTTCTTCCTGCTTTGCAGCTCGTCCTTCGTTGAAAGCGGTTCGGATCTGTACACGCGCAATCTGGTCGACCATTTCGCCGGCGACGCCGAGTTGCAGGGCTGGCTTGGCACCCATTGGGAACGCGAGGAGCTGCAGCACGGTCGCGCACTCGCCACTTACGTCAACCACGTCTGGCCCGAGTTCGATTGGGACGCCGCATTCAAGTCGTTCTGGGCCGAATATTCGACCGTATGCACGAGCGCGGAGCTCGAACCCGACCGCGGCCTCGAGCTTGCCGCTCGCTGCGTGGTCGAAACCGGCACCGCGAGCCTGTATCGCGCGCTCAACGCGATTGCCGACGAGCCGGTGCTGAAGCAATTGACCGATCACATCCGGCGCGACGAAGTCCGCCACTACAAACACTTCTACCGACACTTCACGCTCTACCGCGAGCGCCAATCGCCCAGTCGCTATCGCCTGTTTCGCGTCTTGTTGCGGCGCGTGCGCGAGATGAAGAGCGAGGATAGCGACATCGCCCTGCGCCACGTCTTCGAGGCGCGCTATCCGGAACACGCCGGCGACATTGAGGAATGCCGCAGGGTGACCGCGCGCGCGCGCGACCTGCTGCGCCGTCACATACCGGCCGACATGCTGGTGAAGATGCTGTTGAAGCCGCTCGATCTTCCGGCGCGCCTGCTGCATACGCTGGAGCGGCCGCTGGCGCGGATCGCCGAAAAACTGCTGCTCAGCTAGATCGGTTGCGCCAGCGCATCGGGGCGGCCAGGACCGCTCCTGCGGACGTCGTGCGTGCGGCCCCGCGGCGCCGACAAACCGGCCACTTTCGCCCGCAGAGCGCCACAAGTGCGCGGGTATACTGCCGCCGCCATCCACCCGGGGAAGTTCACAATGGATCTGCGTTCGCCCGTGTCCCGCCTGCGGCACGTCGGTGTTGCCGTGTTCGTGCTTCTTTCGCTCTCCCTGTCTGCCTGCAACCGCCAACGCGAAGGCGTACCGGACGTGCAAGGCAAGAAAGCCGTAGCGGCCGAGCCTGCGAAAAAGGCCGAGCCCGCGCAGGGTTTCGCGCTGGCATCGGCGCACCCGGAGCAGTACCAGGGCCAGCTTGCGGTCACGCTGGAATTCTCGCAAGCCGTCGTCGGCACGCAGGCGTTCGATACGCTGATCGCGGTGACCGACCCGAAAGGCGCCGCCGTGCAAGGCAGTTGGGCGCTCGACGAAGATGGCAAGACGCTGCGCTTCCCCTATGTGCAGGGCGATACGAACTACAGCGTGCGCATCAAGGGCGAACTTGCCGCGGTCGACGGCAAGACCCTCGGCGGCGAGACGACCAAGGAGATCTACACCGGCCCGATGCAGCCGGCTGCCGGCTTTGCTTCGCAAGGCAGCGTGCTTCCGGCGCGCGAGACCCGCGGACTGCCGGTCGTTTCCGTCAACGTCAAGGAAGTCGACGTCGAGTTCCTGCGCGTGCACGACAAGGAAGTCTCGAACTTCTTTGCCGCGTACCAGAAGAACGGCAAGCGTGGCTCCTACGAACTCGAGGCACGCTACGGCTGGTATGGACGCAAGGGTCGTCCGGTCGTGGACATCGCCGACTCGGTCTATGCGAATCGCTTCACACTGAGCGGCAAGGACAACGAGCGCACGCTGAACTATCTGCCGATCCAGAACATCGCCGAACTCGCGCAGCCCGGCCTGTACTTCGCCGTGATGAAGCGCGCCGGCAGCTTCAGCGACGAGCACGAGACGAGTTTCTTCTTCGTCAGCGACATCGGCCTGCACACACGCGCCTACAAGGACGCCTTGTTCGTGCACGCTGCATCATTGAAGTCGGGCGAGCCGCTGGTTGCGGTCGAACTGTCGATTCTCGACGCCAAGGGCGAATCCGTCGTCGCCGGCAAGACCGATGCGGATGGCAACGCACAGCTCGCCTATGAGCTGAAGGCCGACCAGGTGCTGGTCGCCCGATCGGGCAAGGACGTCTCGCTGCTACCGTTCAATCAGCCGGCACTGGACCTGTCCGATTTCGCGGTTGCCGGTCGCAAGCAGGCCTGGTTCGATGTGTTCGGCTGGTCCGACCGCGACCTCTATCGGCCCGGCGAGACGATCCGCCTGTCTGCGCTGCTGCGCGACTACGACGGCAACGCGATCAAGCCGCAGCCGTTGTTCCTGACCCTGAAGCAGCCGGACGGACGGCCGTATGCGGAGGCGAAACTCGATCCGCAGGAGCTCAACTACTTCGAGTGGTCGCGCACGATTCCGGTCGATGCGCCGACCGGACGCTGGCAGGTCGAATTCCGTACCGACCCGAAGTCGAAGGACGCCACCCAGGGCCTCACCTTCCGCATCGAGGAGTTCCTGCCGGAACGCCTCAAGCTGGATTTGTCCAGCAAGCAAGAAGTGCTCAAACCGGGCGAGCCGCTCAAGCTCGAAGTCGAGGGCGATTACCTGTACGGCGCGCCGGCCAGCGGCAACCGCTTCACGGCACGTCTGACGCTGGCGGCAGATCAGCATCCCGTCGACGCGCACAAGGATTTCTACTTCGGCGATCCAACCATCGAACTGCCGAAGGAAGCCAAGGACGTCATCGACGCGGCGCTCGACGAACACGGCAAGCTCGAACAGGACATCGAGCTCGCCGACGCCGCCAAGCCGAGCGCGCCGATTGCCGCCATCGTTTCCGGCAGCGTCTACGAATCCGGCGGCCGCACCGTCACGCGCAGCCTGAAGCGGACGGTGTGGCCAGCCGACGCCCTGGTCGGCATCCGCCCGCTGTTCGACCTCAAGGACGGTTCGGGTGCACGCGCGCGCGCCGGCTTCGAACTGATCCGCAGCGACGCCAAGGGCAATCTGGTCGCTGGCCAGAAGCTCAAGCTGACCCTGGTGCGCGAGTACCGCGACTATCGTTGGACGTTCGACAACCAGAGTGGCTGGCACTTCGACTACAACGATCGCTACGAGAACACCGAAGCGCGCGAACTCGATGTCGAGGCCGGCAAGACCCTGAAGTTCGACGTCGCGGTCGACTGGGGCAATTACCGCGTCGAGATCCTCGATCCAGCGAGCGGTCTCACCACGCGTCTGCCGTTCTTTGCTGGCTGGAGCTGGAATGACGACAACCGCGGCAAGGAAGCGCGCCCGGACAAGATCAAGCTGGCACTGGACAAGCCGAGCTATCGTGCCGGCGACACGTTGAAGGTCACGGTGACGCCACCGCAGACAGGACCGGGCCTGCTGCTGGTCGAATCGGATCACCTGCTCTACACGCGCAACATCGATGCCAAACCCGGCGCGACCTATGAAATCCCGGTGACCAAGGACTGGGAGCGCCACGACGTCTACGTGACCGCGCTGGTGTTCCGCGGCGGCTCGGCGGTCGAGAAGATCACGCCCGCACGAGCGGTCGGCGAGGCGTTCGTGCCGATCGACCGCGCCGATCGCAAGATCGACGTGCAGGTCGACGCACCGAAGCAGATGAAACCGGAAACCGATCTGCCGGTCAGCGTGAAAGCCCCTGCCCTGGCCGGCAAGAAGGCCTACGTGACGGTCTCCGCGGTCGATGTCGGCATCCTCAACATCACGCGCTTTGCACGGCCCGACGCGAATGCCTGGTTCTTCGCGCAGCGCGCGCTCGGCATCGACGCCTACGATCTGTACGGCCGCGTGATCGAGAGCTTCGACGGCAATACCGCGAAATTGCGCTACGGCGGCGACATGGCATTGGCCGCGTTGCCGCAGGCGCGGCGACCGACCGCGAAGGTGCTGACCGTCGACCTGTTCTCAGGCGTCGTCGCGCTCGATGCCAAGGGAGAAGCCAAGGTCGCGCTGAAGGTACCGGACTTCAACGGCACGGTGCGCGTGACGGCGCTGGTGTTCGGCGAGAACCAATACGGTGGCAGCGATACCGAAACCATCGTGCGCGCGCCGCTGGTCGCCGAGATCTCCACGCCACGTGTGCTGGCGCCCGGCGACAAGAGCGCGATCACGCTCGACTTGCAGAACTTTTCCGGCAGCGAGCGCGAGTTCGCGGTCAAGGTCAGCGCCGACAAGCCGCTCGCGGTCGAGCAAGGCGAACGCAAGGTCAAGCTCGCCGACAACGTGAAGACCACCTTGAACTTTCCGCTGAGCGCACTCGATGGCTATGGCGTCGGCAAAATCACCGTGACCGCGACCAGCGGCGAGAT
>JBDTYM010000111.1:0-11152 GCA_040005635.1 Dokdonella sp.
CGCCGCGCGAAGTGCCGGTTGCGGTGCGCGTGCTCGGCTGGGGCGAGATCTACGGAGGTTTCGACGCAGGTCAAGGCGAAGAACAGGCCGAGCGTTGCATCGATTGCGGCAATCCGTACTGCGAGTGGAAGTGCCCGGTTCACAATTACATCCCGAACTGGCTCAAGCTGGCGAAGGAAGGTCGCGTGTTCGAGGCGGCCACCCTGATGCACGAGACGAACCCGTTGCCGGAAATCTGCGGCCGCGTGTGCCCGCAGGATCGCCTGTGCGAAGGCGATTGCACGCTCAACGACGGCTTCGGCGCGGTCACGATCGGCGCGATCGAGAAGAACATCGTCGACCTCGCGTTCAAGCAGGGCTGGCGACCGGATTTGTCGAACGTGAAATCGACCGGCCATCGCGTCGCGATCGTCGGCGCAGGTCCGGCCGGACTTTCCGCCGCGGACCGCTTGGTACGCGCGGGCGTGTCGGCCACCGTATTCGATCGTTATGAAGAGATAGGAGGACTGCTGACCTTTGGCATTCCGCCGTTCAAGCTCGACAAGGACACCGTGAGGTTGCGCCGTCGCGTGCTCGAGGAGATGGGCGTCGAGTTTCGCCTCGGTATCGAGATCGGCCGCGATCTCGACTTCGATTCACTGCTCGACCACTACGACGCCGTCTTCGTCGGCACCGGCGCGTATCGCGAAGTCGCCGCCGATCTGCCTGGCGATCGGCGGCCCGGCGTGATGCCGGCGCTGCCCTTCCTAATCGCGAATGCGCGGCGCCTCTTGAGCGATGGCGCGAACACCGATCCGCGTCTGGATCTGCGCGGCAAGAAAGTCATCGTGCTCGGCGGCGGCGACACCGGCATGGACTGCAACCGCACGGCGATCCGCCTCGGCGCTGGTTCGGTCACCTGCGTATATCGGCGCGACGAGGCGAACATGCCCGGCTCGCGCCGCGAAGTACAGAACAGTCGCGACGAGGGCGTGCGCTTCCTGTTCAACCGCCAACCGCTCGCCGTGCTCGGTGAGGATCGCGTCAGCGGACTGCGTGTTGTCGAGACGCGCCTGGTTGCCGACGGCAAGGGTCGCGCGCGACCGGAGCCGGTGGCGGGCAGCGAACAGACGCTGCCGGCTGATGTCGTGATCGTTGCGTTCGGCTTCCGCCCAAGTCCACCGGATTGGTGCAGCAGCGCCGGCATCGAGCTCGATGACGGCGGGCGCTTCAAGGTCGGCGGCTCCGCTCGTCTGCCGTTCCAAACCACGAATCCGCGCGTGTTTGCCGGTGGCGACAACGTGCGCGGCGCGGATCTCGTCGTGCGCGCGGTGCATGACGGACGCGAAGCGGCGGCGGCGATCGTGAAATCGTTCGCCACGGTCGCGGCGCGCGCAACGGCCGACGCGTTGGCTGCGGTCGGCTGAGCAAATCCTTGCGACGCGGAGCGGCTGGCCCGAAGCCCAGCCGTATCGGCCTGATCAGCTCGCTGACTGCAGACAGAAATCAATGAAGGCGCGTACCTTGGCCGGCAAATGCCGACGCGACGGATAGAGCGCGTAGAGCGGGAACGTCTCGCCCGGCCAGTCGGCGAACAACTCGATCAATTGGCCGCTGTCGATCAGCTCGTGGATGCGCAGCGCCAAAACCTGCGCGATGCCTGCACCGGCGAGGCAGGCCGCGACCATCGTGGCGGAATCGTTGAGCAGCAGTGACCCGCGCGTCTTCACCGGCAGGATCTTCCTGCCGCGATGGAACTCCCACTGAAATGGGCGGCCGCTCAGCGGATCGCGGAACTGGATGCAGTCGTGCTTTTCCAGCTCGGCAGGATGCGTGGGTCGGCCGCAGCGCGCCAGATAGCCCGGCGATGCCACGGTCAGCACGCGCGTCGTCAACAGCAGCCGCGCCGCCAGCGAGGAATCGGGCGGCTCGCCGAACAGTACCGCCATGTCCATGCCCTCGCCGATGACGTCGCCAATGGCATCGCGCGTGATCAGTTCGAGTTCCAATTCGGGATAGCGTGCGGTGAACTCAGGCAGGCGCGGCGCCAGCAACATGCGCGCGAACGGGGGATCAACATTGACGCGCAGCCGACCACGCACGCGCTCGGCAGAACTTCCCGCCAGCGTCGCCGCCTCCTCGATGCCGGACAGCAGCGGCATGACCTCGGCGTAGAAGCGCGCACCTTCGTCGGTCAGCCGTACCGCACGTGTGGTGCGATGCAGAAGCCGGATGCCGATACGCGCTTCGAGCCGCGCTATCGCCCGGCTGACTCCCGATGGCGAAAGCGACAAGGCCTCGCCGGCGCGGGCGAAATTTCCGCTCTCGACGACGGCGGCAAGCACGCTGACACCGGAGAGCAAACGGCCATCGAAGGGCATCGCAACTATTCGTGATTATTTGTCATTAATAGTATGCGTAACTGTCGCTTTTTTCAATGCAGCAGCGTGACTATCCTGCCTAACACCCAGGCGGACGTTTCCGTTTCGCCTTGAATCATCGCTTCCACAGACGAGAGAGAAAATTTTCATGTATGCAATAACCGGTGTGACCGGCAAGGTAGGCGGCAGTGTCGCCAAGATTCTGCTAGCGGCCGGAGTTCGCGTCCGCGCCGTCGTGCGCGACGCTGCAAAGGCGGCGCCGTGGTCGGCTCTCGGAGCCGACATCGCGATCGCGTCGAGCGACGATGCCGCGGCCATGACGAAGGCCTTCGAAGGCGCCGACGGCGTGTTCCTGATGAATCCGCCCAATTTCGATCCGCAGCACGATTTCCCCGATTCGCGCGCGAGCGCTGCGGCATTCAAGCACGCAATCGAGCAGGCCCAGCCGGGCCGGGTGGTACTGCTGTCCACCATCGGCGCGCACGTGCAGGAGCCGAACCTGCTCAACAACATGCTGATCGTGGAGACGGCGCTACGCACGTCATCGACGCCAATGGCATTCCTGCGCGCCGGCTGGTTCATGGAAAACGCGGCGTGGGATGTGGAGCCTGCGCGTAGCGGCGTCATTCCTTCTTTCCTGCAGCCACTCGACCACGCGATTCCGATGGTGGCCACCGTCGACATTGCGCGTGCCGCCGCCGATCTCTTGCGCGAACAGTGGAACGGCGTACGCATCGTCGAGCTGGAAGGACCGCGGCGTTATAGCGCCAATGACATCTCTGCGGCATTCGCTGCCGCCCTGGGTCATCCGGTGCGGACGAATGCAGTACCGCGCGACACCTGGGAGTCGTTGTTTCGCTCACAGGGCATGCGCAATCCGCTGCCGCGCATCCGCATGGTCGATGGCTTCAACGAGGGCTGGATCGATTTCGAAGGGGGCGCGGCCGAACATCGGACGGGTCCGACCTCGCTCGATACCGTGTTGCAGCGACTCGTCGCTGTCTGAACGCGGCGGCTCGACAGCGTGAGTCGCGCCTGCTGTGTCAACGGTCGCGCGCAAGCGCGCGCCAGACCGCTCATCGGCTGCGGCCACGCAGCCGATGAGCTCTTTCCGTGGTGACGTTTCAGACGCTGCGCGAAGACATCGAACGCGCTCGCTTCATCCCTGCGCACGCGTCGCGCCGGGCTCCGCGCGTCTGCGCAAGTCACGTCCGGCTGCCAGGATCATGCCGGTGATCGCCTCGATGGCATTCGTGTTACGACCATCGCCGCCGACCACGACTTCCGGCACGACGGCAAGCTTCGCCTCGGCAATCGCGTGCGTGATCTGGGCCGAGATTTCCTGCGCCAGACGGATTTCCGGACCGCCGTAGGCGTCGACCTGGAGATGCGCGGCACGTGCGGTGGCCTCGCCCTCGACCTCGATACGGTTCGCGTTGGCGCCACCGATCGCGCGGATGCGCTCGGCGTCGGCGACCGCCACGTTGCGGATCTTCGCCGCCTCCGCCTCGCCCTGGCGTGTCTGCGTCTTGACGTCGGCCAGACCCTTGTTCTCGGCGATCTCGATCGCGATGCGAGATTCGGTCAGACCCTTCTGCTGTGCGGCAATCGCGGTCGCTTCGCGCAGACTGCGTTCCTTCACGGCAGCCGCCTCCTGTTCGACGTAGGTCTCGATCTGTTCGCGCGCGACCTGCCGATCACGCAATTGCGCGAGGATGTTCTCGATCTGACCGTTGCCGGCCGGCGACTTGGGCGTGCCGATCAGCACCTCCTGCAGCTCGAGGTTGTACGCGGCGAACTTGTCCTTCATTTCAGCCAGCGCCTGACCCTGGATGTCGGCGCGCTGCTGCAGCAGCTCGATCAGCGTCTTGGTCTGCGCGGTGTTCTTGAAGTACGCCGAGACCATCGGGTCGAGGGTCTGCTCGACCAGCTTCTGCACGTCGCCGAAGCGCTGGATCACCTTGGCCGCCTTCTTGTAGTCGATGTGCACGACGACCGAGAGCGGCAATGTCGGCTCGAACGCGTCCTTGGTGATCAGAGAGATCTCCTTCAGGTTGCGGTCGAAGTCCGAGCCCGACTGGCCCGACTCCCATTTGAGGATGAAGTTTGTCGTCGGCACCTTGATGATCGAACCGGCGAACCGGTTGAACGCGTACTTGCCGGGCAGCAGCGGGTTTTCCCACACGCCGCGCTCGCCATCGCCGACGAGTTCGCCATGCTGGTACTCAGTACCGGAGCGATCCGCGCCACGTGCACCGGTGAACGACACGACGACACCGACCATGCCCATCGGCACGATCGTCTTCTCGACGAACTCTACGCTGGCGAACAGGCGATTCACGTAGTAGGTGCCGTCGACTATTACCTGATACTGGCGCCCACGTGAGCCGCCCGCAGCGAGGAAGCGGTCGGCGTCCTGGAATCCGTTGTGGTAAGTCGCCGCGTTGCGACGATCCTGACCGACCGGTGGCGCGATCAACTCGCCCGCCGGCAGGCCTGGACCATCGTGCACGGTGACGACGCCGACGACGTCGGTGCTCGTACGCGGATCCTTCGCGCCGGGGTCGAGCACCACACTGGCATGGCCGCCCTTCTCGCCGATCACCACCGGATGAAAACCATCGCGCGACTCGATCTGTTCGCGCATCGCTGCGATCGTGTCGGTGTCTGCATTGGCTAGCGCGAGAGCATACGTGTTCGCGCGCGTCAGCACGACGAACTGCGCGGTGTTGATCGCATACAGGCCTTCGCGCAGGACCTTGCGTTGCGGGCCTTTCTGGCCGCCTTTGGCGAGAAAACCGCGGACGTCTTCGAAATCATCTGCGCCAGCGTTCCCCGCCAGCGATTGGCCGGGCTCTAGCGGCCGACCATCGCGTGCGAACAGATAGCCGATCTCGCCTTGCGGCACGGTCACGAGGTTGGCTTTGTGCACGCGATACTGGAACGGGAACAACCGATGAAAGCCACCGCGCAGCAGGTCCGGGCTGTAGCCGGCCTCACCCTCGAGCGCAACGAGGCCGCGCGTGACCGAGCCCTTCGCGGCCCACAGTCTTTCCAGAATGCCGATGCGATTGTTCGGTACGTAGACGATGCTCGAATACAGCAGCAGAACGCCCAGCAAGACGCCGACCGCGATCAGGATCGTGGTCGTATCCAACGGGAGCGCAGACATGGTGGTATTTCCTTGTATGACGCGGGCGCATGCCCGCAATGGCGGCCGCAGGCCGACCGCAAACCCGATGCGCTGTGACGGCAGCGACATCGAAAGCCAGTGGAGGATTCGGAGGGAAGAAGAGAAGAGATGCGGCGCAGATGGGGCGACTTGGCGTCACGTGCATGCCGCTGTGAGTTGCAAATCCCCTGGCAGAACGGATGAACATCACATGCTTTTCCTGCCAGCAAGTCTGCGCGCAATCGCGATGGATTCAAGCGGCGATAGTCACGCCAGCACGGACGCGCTCAAGGGCGTCCGCGGCAAGTCGCTGATTTCGACGCGCGCGGTGCGCTACGTTGTAACGGCAAGCTGCGACGAATCGCCGCGTACCGCATGCGGAAAGTTTCGCCGGCAGCGCATCCCTGCGCTGTCGGCGAATTCCGCTCGCTGCCTCGTCAATCGTCAGCGTCGATGCGCGTCTCCGTGGTGGTGCCGGTGATGTGGGCGAGCACGGTTAGCGTCGTCTTGCGCGTACTGGTCGATCGAGCGAATTGCAGAAGAGCCGTCGAACGACGTGGTCCGCTGCGGGACGCGCATCGACCAAAGGGTCGCGAAGTGATCGCAACGCCCGCCAATGCGGCCGCACGCAAGGGTCGGCGAGCTCGATCTGCACGGACGCGCGAACGCGCGATCTTGCGCTGTTGCGCACTGGCTCCTCGTTCCTGCGCTGGTGGCGAGTGACGGCGCCGACGCGCTCAGCGTTCGCAATATTCCGCGGCGGCGAGCGGTGGCGAAGACACGCGCCGTTCCAGCCCGACACTGATCAACGTCAGCGCGAGCCCGACTGTCGTCACCGCTGCCGCCGCGACGCCCAGTTGCGGATAATGCGCGCCGTGCGTGAGCAAGGTCGCACCGAGCCATGCGCCGCCGGCGTTGCCCAGATTGAATGCACTCTGATTCAACGTGGATGCGAGCAAGGGCGCATCTGCAGCACTCTGCACCGAGCGTGCCTGCAGACCAGGACCCGCAGCGAAACCGATCAGGCCGATCAGGAACACGCCCGCAACAGCGCAGGCGGGTATGTGCAAGGTTGCTGCGAACAATAGAAAGAACGCAGCCAGCATGGCCAATGCGACGACAATCGCCGGCATCAGTCGCCAATCGGCAAGACGACCGCCGCCGAGCAGACCAATGGTCGCACCGAGGCCGAACAGCATCAGCACGGCACTGATCGCGTGCGCACCCAGATGCGCCTCGTCGGTCAGGATCGGCACGATGTAGGTGAACACGGTGAACACGCCACCGAAACCAAACACGGTCATTGCAAGCGCGAGCAATACCTGCGGATTACCCAGCACGCGCAGTTCCCGTGCAATTCTCGGCGGCTCGTGATCGCGCAGAGGTGGCACCAGGCGCGCAATCGCGACGATCGCGGCAGCGCCGAGCAAGCTGACTACCCAGAACGTCGCACGCCAGCCGAAATGCTGGCCGAGCAAGGTGCCGAGCGGCACGCCGACGATGTTCGCAACGGTAAGACCTGTGAACATCAGCGCGATCGCCTGCGCACGCTGGTGCGGCGGTGCCAGGCTCGATGCAACGACAGCGGCGGCGCCGAAGAACGAGCCGTGCGCGAGTGCGGCGATCACGCGCGCGCCCATCAGCAACTCGTAGCTTGGCGCCAACGCGCACAGCAGGTTGCCGAGCACGAACACGCCCATCAGCACGAGCAATACGGTCTTGCGCGGCAGGCGTGCGGTAGCGAGCGCGAGCAGGGGTCCGCCGACGACAACACCGAGCGCGTAGCCGGTCACCAGCAGACCGGCTGACGGAATCGTCACGGCGAGATCGCGGGCGATCTGCGGCAGCAGACCCATGATCACGAATTCGGTGGTGCCGATCGCAAACGCGGCGACGGCGAGGGCGAACAGAGCAATGCGCATGACGATCCTGGTCGCCGCGCGAACCCGGCACGCGACTCATGCAAGATATTGTGCGCCGCACAAATATCGATCCGCAACACGAAGGCACACGACTACAATGCCTCTGCCGCGGGCGATCGGGCTGCGCTGCATGCCATGTTCGGGGGAACACATGTCCAAACCATCGGTCAGCCGTACGCCTTACACGCTCGGCGATGCGTTCAAGGCGCATGTGGCCGTCGTGCGATCTACCGTCGACGATACAGCGCGCCTGCTCGAAAGCAGTGGCGAGCTGCGCTTCGGCAAGGGCCTGATCGCGACGATCCTGGCACTGACGCTTGGCGTTCTCTGCCTGCTCGGCGTGCTCGCGTTCCACTTCCCGCAATACCTGACTACGCCGGAGCTGCGTCACCAGTATTCGGTCGACGTCTTGCGCCAGGCGATGTTCGTCGCCTTGCTGATTGCCGGCGGCCTCGCTCTGGCGAATCTGATTCTCGGCGTGCGCAGGAATCTCAATCTGTTCGCGTTCGCGCTGGTGATCGCGGCGGTCGCACTCGGCGGCTCGCGTGTGCCGGTCGGCGACTTTCCGGAGCACACGCCGTACATCGGTCTGGACTGGTTCATTCTCGACCTGCTCGGATCCACTCTGATCTTCGTCGTGATCGAGAAACTGCTCCCGCTGTACAAGGGCCAGTCGGTGTTCCGCCGCGAATGGCAGACTGACCTCAAGCATTTCGCGGTCAACCATTTCCTCGTCGGACTGATCCTGCTGACCGTGAACTTCGTCATCCATCACGCCTTCAGCTGGCTGGTCAACAGCGACTTCCAGCAGGCCGTGAAAGGTATCTGGTTCGTGCCGCAGCTGTTGCTGTGCATTCTCGTCGCCGATCTTGCGCAGTACTGGACGCATCGCGCGTATCACGAGGTGCCGTATCTGTGGAAATTCCACGCGGTCCACCACAGCGCGAAGACGATGGACTGGCTCGCAGGCTCCCGCCAGCACGTCTTCGAGATCATCGCGACGCGCGTGCTGGTGCTCGCGCCTTTGTTCGTACTCGGTTTCAGCGAAGCCGTCATCAACACCTACATCATCATCGTGGGCTTCCAGGCGGTGCTGAATCATGCCAACGTGCATGTTCCGTGGGGACCTTTGAAGTACCTGATCGTGACGCCGGACTTCCATCACTGGCATCACGCGTCGGACGACGAAGCGATCGACCGCAACTACGCGGCGCACTACGCGTTCCTCGACTACGTGTTCGGCACCGCGGTGAAGGTGCCGGCACACAAGCCGCTGCCGGCGAAGTACGGCGTGGTCGGCGACTACATGCCGGATGGTTTCGTCAACCAGCAGATGTTTCCGTTCCGCGCCAAGCCGACGACGTCAACACCCGCCTGAGCACCCTGCGAAGGCGCGGCATCGCCGCGGCGCCCGGTCCGGCAGATTCCAGGTGTGAAGCAGGGCAACTGCTACAATTCCGCTCTTGCCCAAGCCCCCGTAAACGGTAGCCGCCATGTCCGTACCCGCCTCCGCGCTCGCGCCCACCATCGACCGCGACTACACGCTCGAACACAAGTACACGCGCGCCGAAGGCCGCATCTATCTGTCCGGCGTGCAGGCGCTGGTGCGGCTGCCGCTGATGCAGCAGATGCGCGATCGCGCGGCCGCCCTCAACACGGCCGGCTTCATCTCGGGCTATCGCGGCTCGCCACTGGGCGGCTTCGATCTCGAATTGTGGAAAGCGAAGAAGCATCTGAAGGCGTCGGCCATCGAGTTCCAGCCGGGTCTGAACGAAGACCTCGGCGCGACGATGGTGTGGGGTACGCAGCAGACGAACTTGTTCCCCGGTGCCAAGAACGACGGCGTGTTTTCGATGTGGTACGGCAAGGGTCCCGGCGTTGACCGCTGCGGCGACGTGTTCAAGCACGGCAATGCGGCCGGCACGTCGAAGTTCGGCGGCGTGCTCGCTCTCGCGGCCGATGATCATGCCTGCCGCTCGTCGACGCTGCCGCACGGGTCCGAACTCGAGTTCGTCTCCGCGATGATGCCGGTGCTGAATCCCGCCGGCGTGCAGGACATCCTCGACATGGGCATGCTCGGCTGGGCGATGTCGCGCTTCACCGGGCGCTGGGTCGGCTTCAAGACCATTGCGGAAACGGTGGAATCGTCCGCCAGCGTCAACGTCAATCCGCACCAGCTCGATATCGTGCTGCCGGAAGATTTCGCGCTGCCGGCGGGTGGTCTCAACATCCGCTGGCCGGATCCGCCGCTGAACCAGGAAATGCGTCTGCACCAGTACGCCGTGCAAGCGGCGACCGCCTTTGCGCGCGCCAACAAGATCGACCGCGTCGTCATCGATTCGCCGAACGCACGGCTCGGCATCGTCACCACCGGCAAGAGTTATCTCGATGTGCTGCAGGCGCTCGAGTATCTCGGCATCAGCGAGAACGATGCGCGCGAAATCGGCATCCGCGTCTACAAAGTCGGCATGACCTGGCCACTCGAGCCGATCGGCATCCGCGACTTCGCACGCGGGCTCGAAGACATCATCGTCGTCGAGGAAAAGCGTTCCTTCATCGAATCGCAGATGAAGGAGTCGATGTACAACTGGCCGACGTCCGACCGCAGCGGTCAGACGCGTCCGTCCGTGGTCGGCAAGTACGACGAGGAGGGCAACTGGATCCTGCCCTCGACGAACGAGCTGACGCCGGCAATGATTGCCTTGGTCATCGCCAAACGCCTCGGCCGCTTCTTCAGCAACGAGACGATTCGCGCGCGCGTCGCCTGGATCGAAGGCAAGGAACACGAGCTGACACTGCCGCGCGCGAATTTCCCGCGTCCGGCGCACTACTGCTCTGGCTGCCCGCACAACACTTCGACCGTGGTTCCAGAGGGCTCGCGCGGACTCGGCGGCATCGGCTGCCACTACATGGTGACCTGGATGGATCGCCGCACCGACACCTTCACGCAGATGGGTGGCGAAGGCGCGACCTGGTGCGGGCAGGCTCCGTTCACCGAAACCAAGCACGTGTTCCAGAATCTCGGCGACGGCACTTATTTCCATTCCGGTTCGCTGGCGATCCGCCAGGCGATCGCGGCGAAGGTCAACATCACCTACAAGATCCTCTACAACGACGCGGTCGCAATGACCGGCGGCCAGCCGGTCGACGGCACCTTGACCGTGCCGGATATCGCGCAGCAGATGCGCGCGGAAGGCGTGCAGACGATCATCGTGGTCAGCGACGACATTGCGAAGTGGAATCGTCCCGAACTGTTCCCGAGCGGCGTCGAATTCATTCATCGCGACGAACTCGATGCGGTGCAGAAGCGCATGCGCGAGATCGTCGGCGTCAGCGTGTTGATCTATGACCAGACCTGCGCGACCGAGAAGCGCCGCCGGCGCAAGCGCGGCAAGCTGGAAGACCCGAAGAAGCGCATCTTCATCAACTCGCTCGTCTGCGAGGGTTGCGGCGACTGCGGTGAGAAATCGTTCTGCGTGTCGGTGTTGCCGAAGGACACCGAGTATGGGCGCAAGCGCGAGATTGATCAGAGCAACTGCAACAAGGATTTCTCCTGCGTGAAGGGCTTCTGCCCGAGTTTCGTCTCGGTCATCGGCGGTGGCCTGAAGAAGAAAAAAGGCAAGTCCGACATCGACTTCGGCACGCTGCCGCAGCCGAGTTTCGCCAGCGATCTGGCGCAGCCGTGGAACATCCTCGTC
>JBDTYM010000112.1:0-10683 GCA_040005635.1 Dokdonella sp.
GTCAAGGCCGGCGCCAGCGATGGCGAACTCACCGGGGTCGATGGCGAACTGAAAGCCGGCGATCTCGTCGTCGTGCGCGGCGCCGAGCGGCTGGCTGCCGGGCAGAAGGTGCAGGTCGCCGCGCGTGAAACGATGGCCGTACGTACGGCCGTCGCGGCGAAGCCGCCGGGTTGAGTGAACGCAGGCATCGATTGCATAGGCGCCGCAAGTTCGCCGAAGCTTTCCAGAGAGATCCTTCTCCCTCCGGGAGAAGGTGCCGGCAGGTGGATGCGGCAGAGGCCTACCCTGTTGGCAAGGGGCTTGGAGAGCAGTAGCGTTTTTCCCTCACCCCCAGCCCCTCTCTGGAGGGAAAGGGGCCTTTCCCTATTCCTCGATCACGACGCATAGATCCGATAGCAAGGCACATAGCGCGCCCCGGGCAGCTTCATGCGCTGCTGCGCGACGAAGCTCGCCAGCAGTTGGTCCAGCGCCTGCATGATTTCGCGGTCGCCGTTGATCTCGAACGGGCCGTACTTCTCGATCGCGCGCATGCCCTCCTCCTTCACGTTGCCGGCGACGATGCCGGAGAACGCGCGGCGCAGGTCGGCGGCGAGGCGGTGTGGCGGCTGGTTGCGATGCAGGTTCAGAGCCGCCATCGCTGCATGCGTCGGCTGGAACGGCAGCTGGAAATCGCGCTCGATGTGCAATGCCCAATTGAAGAAGAACGCATCCTTGTTGTCGAGCCGGTAGTGGCGCACGCGCTCGATGCCCTTGCGCACCTGGCGCGCGACTTCGCCCGGATCGTCGACGACGATCTTGTAGCGTTTCGCGACATCGTCGCCGAGCGCGAGGCGCAGGAAGCGATCGATCTGCTCGAAATAAGCGGCCGATTCGCGCGGCCCGGTGAAGATCAGCGGGAACGGCAGGTTTGCATTGTCCGGATGCAACAGGATGCCGAGCAGATAGAGAATTTCCTCGGCGGTACCCACGCCGCCAGGAAACACGATGATGGAGTGCGCGATGCGGACGAACGCTTCGAGGCGCTTCTCGATGTCCGGCATGATCACGAGATTGTTGACGATCGGATTAGGCGACTCCGCAGCGATGATGCCGGGTTCGGTGATGCCGATGTAGCGATTCGTGCGGCGACGCTGTTTCGCGTGCGCGATCGTGGCGCCCTTCATCGGTCCCTTCATCGCGCCGGGGCCGCAGCCGGTGCAGATGTCGAACGCACGCAGGCCGAGGTCGTAGCCGACCCTCTTCGTGTACAGGTATTCCTCGCGGCCGATCGAATGCCCGCCCCAGCACACGACCAGGTTCGGATCGACGTTAGGGCGCAGCACGCGCGCGTTGCGCAGGATCTCGAACACCGCATGGGTGATGCCGGGCGAATCGGTCAGATCGAAGCCGCCGGCCTCGATCTGCATGGCGACGTAGACGATATCGCGCACGACCGCAAACAGCAGCTCGTTGACGCCGCGGATGATCTGGCCGTCGACGAAGGCGTCGGCGGGAGCGTTGACGAGCTCGAGCTTGACGCCGCGATCCTGCTGCAGGATCTGCACATCGAAATCCGGATAACGTTCGAGCAACGCGCGCGCATCGTCGCTGACGCTGCCCTGCGTCAGCACCGCGAGCGCGCAGCGACGCAGCAGTTCATGCAGTCCACCGGCACCCGCATCGCGCAGACGCGCGACTTCGTGGCGCGAGAGTACGTCGAGCCCGGATGCGGCCGGCGAGATGCGCGCGCTGACCGTGTCGGAGCGGGCGCGACCTGTGTTGGGTAGAGGTTCGGTGGTCATTCTCGTCTCGGAATCGCATTCGATGGACGACTAGCAATGCCAGTCCTCGCGGCGACGGTCAAGTGTGTCGCGCAAAAGCAAACGGCCGGCACTGGGCCGGCCGTTTGCTCTGCAGGCGTGCCGGGTTTCAGAACGTGTAGCGCACGGTCACCAGTACCGACCAGCGCGACTGCGCCTGATCATCCTGCTTGGAGGGTGCGATCGAAGTCGGATTGGTGAGGTTGTAGATGTACTTGCCCGTCGCAGGATCCACGCCGGCGAAGTTCGCCAGCGAGCGCGCGTAGGGGAAGTTCGGGTTGCTGATCTGTCCCCACTTCTTGTTGAGCATGTTGCCGATATTGAAGAAATCGAAACGGAGGGTGCCCTTGTTGCCCTCGAACAATCCCGGCACTTCCTGCACGAAGCTCATGTCGAGCTGGTTGACCCAGGACGAGGTGGCGCCATTGCGCGAGACGACGCCGCCCTGGTGGCTGTGCAGATAGTCGTTGTTCTTGATGAAGTTGTAGAACTGGTCGATCTGCGCCTGCGAGGTGCCCGGCGTGAACAGCACATCGCCCGGCTTCGGCACGAAGAACACATCGTTGCCCCTGATGCCGTCGCCGTTGGCGTCGTTGGCGAAGGTCCACGTGTAGGGCTGGCCGGTGTAGACGTTGTAGACGCCGGACACGCTGGTCACGTAGTCGCCGAAGAACTTGTGCTGCCAGGTCAGCGCGCTGAGGAAACGCAGCTTGATGTCGTAGTTCGAGCGGCGCGCGACATCCTCGTTCGGATTGAACGAGTCGCGGCTGGTGTAGTTGCTGAAGGCCTGGCTGGAGGTGCCCGGGTTCACTTCGGTGGCGCGACCGTAGGTTATCGACGTCGTGCCGAACCAGCTGTCGGAATACGCCTTCTGCAACGAAAGGGTCAGGTAGTTCGCCTCACCTTTGTTGGTGTTGGTCAGGTACGTCGAGTTGGCGCTGAACGATGCGTTGTTGCCAGCGCGCTGGATGCCGCCGTACCCATTCGGATTGTTCGAGCCAACCGGGGTGCCATTGCTGCCGATCCAGTTGCCTGGGTTGGTGTTGGCCCAGTAGTTGATGCGTCCGTCAGGCAGCACGCCGTTGCCGGGACCGAGGTTGATCGCGTTGTAGTTGATCGCGTTGCGCACGCCGATGTGGGCGTATTCGACCGTGCCGATGACTCCCCACCATGGCAGTTCGCGGTCGAACGCGAGGCTGACCTTGAGCGCGGTCGGAAGCTTCAAGTTCGGATCGACCGAATCGACCTGCTGCTGCGGGTTGCCGCGCGCGCCACTCGGCGGCGCCTGCGTGTGCGGATCCGGATTGAAGCCGCCGGGAACCGTCGATTGTCCCGCCGGGGGGAAGATGCTGAAGGTCTGCAGCGTCAGCCCATTGTTGGTGAACGGATTGCCCTGCCACACGCCGGGCGTGACGCCCTCGACGAGGCCGATGCCACCGCGCAGCTGGGTCTTGCGTTCGGTGTCGAACTCGTAGTTGAACGACACGCGCGGCTCGAGCACGCCATTGCCGTCGATGGTGCCCTGGTTCGAATAGCCGAAGCCGCCCTTCGGACACGCGGTGCTGACATTGGTGCCGGGCGCTGATGCGAAGCAGGCGTTGAACGGGGGTGAGCCGGGAATCTCCGGCACGTCCCAGCGCAGGCCATACTGCAGCGACAGCTGCGACGTGACCTGCCAGGTGTCCTGCACGAAGAAACCCCACTGGTCGAGGCGGAAACGGGCGGCGATGCTGTTGATGTCGCCGTTGGTCGGCCGGTTGAGGCTGAAGCTCGAATAGTTGCCGGCGGCGAAGTCGGCAATGCTCGGGAACACGTAGGCGCCGAACTGGGTGCTGCCGAACAGGTTGTAGAACTTGTCGCGCTGGAAGTCGGCACCGGCCTTGACCGTGTGGTCGCCGAGGAACCAGTTGGCGGCGAAGAACCCGCTGAAGCTCTTCACATTGAGCACGTTGTAGTGGCGGAACTGCTCCTCGCCAAGATACACCGAGGTGGACGAGGCATTCGGGCCGAGGTTGACCTGCACCTGCGGCTGCTGCGCCAGGGTCGTCGGCATCGCATCGTAGGTCGATGAGGAGAACGACGCTTCGGTCGAGAACGTGTCGCTCCAGTCGTCGTACAGGTTCAATACGTAGCTTTCGAGATCGCGATCCTGCGTGTACCAGTAACTCGACAGGTTCAGGCGATTGACATTGAGTGTGCCGAAGATCGGCTGCTCGCTCTTGGTCTTGTTGTAGCGGAAGCTCGCGCGATGACCGTCGGCGATGTTCCAGTCGAGCTTGGCCAGATAAAGCTTGTTTTCCTGGTTCGCGCTGCTCGCATTGAGATTGCCCGGTGTCATGCCGTAGCCGTTGGCGATATCGATGATCTGGTTGAGCTGGTCCTGCGTGATGTTGACCTGGTTGCTGCTGCCCGAGCCGCGCGGGCCGAAGTCCGGCGCCGGTGCCAGCGTCTTCGACTCCTCGTAGCTGAGGAAGAAGAACAGCGTGTCCTTGATGATCGGTCCGCCCAACGTCGCGCCGTAGGTTTTCTTGGCCGTGTAGCCGGCGAACTTGGACGGGTCGTCGCTGGTGAGATCGTCCGCGTTGGTGTAGGCGTAATACGCGCCGCCGTGGAAATCGTTGGTGCCCGACTTGGTGACGATATTGATGTTGGCGCCGACCGCGCGCTTGTTGGTGACGTCGAAGTTCGCCGTCGAGATGTTGTATTCCTCGATCGCGTCGAACGACAACGGCTGGTTCAGCGCCGGCAGGCCGTTCGCTTCGAGGCCGAACGAATCGTTCGTCGCCACGCCATCGATGGTGATGTTGTTGTAGCGGCTGTTCTGGCCAAGCGCGGAGATTTCGCCGCGGCCCTTGTTGGTCAGGTTGATGTTCGGATCGAGTCGCGCGATGTCCTGGATCGAACGGCCGGGATTCGGGATCAGCTTGAGCTCGCGTTGCGAGACGTTGGTGCTGAGCCCCTTGTTGTCGGCCTGGAAAATGGCGCCTGGCGCCGCAGCGGTGACTGTGACGCCGGTGAGCTCGGTCGTGTCCACCGCCGCCGGTGCCGCCGTGAGATTGAGCGTGGTTTCTTCGGCCAGCTTCAAGTACACGTCCGGCTGGTCGACTTTTTCGCCCTGGTCGCCCGATGCCTTGACCTCGTACGGGCCGCCGACGCGCAGGCCTTGAGCGGCGTAGCGCCCTTCGGCATCCGTCAGAACCGTGCGCGAGGAACCCGATGGCACATGCACGATTTCGACCGTTGCACCGGCTACGGGTTTGCCGCTGCCATCGACGATGCGGCCGGTCAAGGAAGACGGGTGTTCTGCGCGAACGCGGTCGAGGCCGCAAACAACGAAGCAATCATCCACGGCAGCAGCCGCATACGAAGTGGCGTGTTCATCGATTGTCCCCAACGGTTGTCTACGGAATTCAAAAGCACCCCATCGATCCTTCGATGCCCGGTTCATGAACACGGGTTTCATCGAGGTGGCTTGGTTCGCCATCGCGCGGGATGCCCAACGTCAGTCCCGCGCTTATGAATGAAAGTTTAACCAACCCCAATGACGGATTTATAACATACCGGCCAGACTTGTTGCATCGCACCAAGTCCGCACGGACTCTGTCCTCGCAAGATCGCGCCACGTCGGAAGCCTCCAGGCCGGGAGGCCGATGTGCGGCCGAAGCGCATGACGTTTTGCTCCGGCTACACGACGGACGCCGCGTCGACGCGATCAAGAGAGAGGCCGCATGCCCATAGCGGAACGATGTCGGACCGTCGTCAGCTCGCCGTGCCGGCGCGCACACGACGAGGGCCGGTATCCTGCGGATACCAGCCCGGGCTTACTTTCATCTTTGGGATGCCGCACGCCAATGAAGGCGGAAGGCGCCATCGGCTCGATCGTCTTGGACTATTCCGGCAGCGCTCAAGGCAGCCGGTCTTTGCGATTCGACTCCTACTGATGTCTCGAACCTGTGCTCGCCTTCCCACGTGTCGCCACAGGACCTCCCGCGAAAGCCACGAGAGGCGGGACAATCGATGGGCGGAACCTACAAGAACGTGCCTCCGACGGTCAGCACGAAGGCGCGCGGCTGCAACAGGCTGTAATACGGCGCTGATGCGAACAATGGTTTTTGCGTGTTGGGATCGACGATGGTGTTGCCCGGGTTCGACGCGAGAAACGTCACGCCGTTGACGTTGGTGAACGCGTGCTTGCCGGCGAGATTGAACACGTTGATCTTGAGGAAGGGCTCGCGAATCATCGCGAAATCCGGGAACTTGTAGCCGGCATTGAGATTCAGCGTCGTGTAGCCGCCGACCTTTTCGGTATTGGAGAAATCGGCCCACTGTGCGCTGGTGTATTGCGCGATCAGCGCACCCCACAGCGGACCCTGGTTGTACTCGAGATATCCACGCACCATGTTGCGCGGCGTGTTCGGCAGCTGCTTGCCGTCCGTGTAATAGGTGCCGTCGCCGCTGCCGCCGAACAGGTTCGTTTGCGACTCGGCCTTGGTATAGGTGTAGGACAGATAGGTCTTCCACGAATCCGTCAGGCTGTAACTCGCCTCGCCGTTGAAGCCCTGCAGCTTCGACTTCGGCAGGTTGGTGTAGATCGTCGAGTTGACGGTTTCGTCGAAACCGCTCAGCTGCTTGTTGCGGAAGTTGCTGTTGTAGATGTCGGCGCTGAGACCGAATTTCTCGTCGTAATAGCGCCAGCCAAGATCCGTCGTCCACGCCGTCTCCGGCACGGTTTCCTGGCTGGCGATGCCGTTGAGCGCAATGCTCGAGTTGGTCGGTACGCGGAACGTCTCGCCGACGCTGAGGTAGAACTGGTTGTGCTCGTCCGGCGCGAACTTCAGCGCGACGGTCGGCAGCACCTTGTTCCACGAGGCATCGACGGCAATGAACGACTGCGTGCTGCTGGCGTTGCCGACGAACGCATCCGGCTTCTGGTAGTCGTAGCCGCTGCGCGTCGCGTGCAGGTAGGCGACACCGGTCTCCAGCGTCCAGTGGTCGGTCGGTGTCCAGGTGTTGGTCACGAACGCCTTCTCGACCTTGGTGTCCGTGTACTGCAGGTAGGCGTACTCCTGCTTGCCGTTCGGATAGTAGAGGTAATGGCCTTCGGCCCAGAAACTGTCCGGGAAGCCGGTCTGCTGGTTGATCGTGCTGAAGTTCTGGTTCTGCTCCTGGCGCGGCTTTTCGTACCACACGCCATATTCGAGGCTGTCGTTGGCGCCGAGATCCTGATTCAACTTGGCAATGATGCCCGGGCGCCACGTGGTCGACTGACTGAAGCTGTAAACGGAAACCTTCTTGCCGTCCGTGACGACGCCGTCGCCGTTCAAGTCCTGATTGGCGTAGAGATACTGGTTCGTGGTCTGCGTGCTTTCGGTGGCCGTGGCGCCACCGCCGCCGCCACCGTTGCCGTACCACATGTACGGAATCACCGACAGGTGCAGCGAGTCGGTCAGGGTGAATTCGCCATCCAGGCTCAGCAGTGCACTGTCGAACGGATTGCCGTGCAGCATCCAGGCATTGCTGTTGGACGTCGAGTTCGGGTTGTACGGTACATAGCTGAAGGAATAACCGTTCTGCGCGACCTGCGCCTTGCTCACGCCATAGTACTGGTCGTTGAGCTGGTGGTTGTACTGCAGCGAGGCACTGATCGAGTCGCGCTCGTCAATCGTCCAGATCGACTTGCCATCGACCTTCTCGACGTCGAGCGAGCCAAAACCGCGCCACAGATCGGCATCGTTCTTCGAATACGACAGCCACGAACGCACCGGCCCGATATCGCCAGTGTTGACGCGTATGAAGCTGCGGCTGTAGTCGTTGTTGCCGAGGCTCTGCGCCGCATAGACGTTGAAATCGTGCGTCGGATCAATCGTCGACCACGCGATGTTTCCACCAGCGGCGCCCGAATTGGGCAGGTCGAGATCGGGCCGCCCCTGCAGCACGGTGATGTCACCGAGGTTCTCACCATCGCCGTATTCGGTGGCGTAGATGCTGTAGCTGCCCGAATCGCTGACCGGTGCGCCGTTGACGGTGACGCCGATTTCCGACGAGTTGTAGCCGCGCAGGCTGTAGTTGCCGTTGGCGAGGCCGGTGATGTCGTCGGTGGACGCGTCCACGCCCGGGATCGTCTGGATGAGCTGAGTGAAGTTGCTACCGGGCGCGGCCTTGGTGATTGCCTCGCGCGTCATCGTCGATACCGCCGTCGGCGCCGTCTGCACCGACATCAACCCGCCGCCCAGCGCTTCCGTCTTGCCGCTGACGATGATGGCCGACAATTCCTGCCCGCGCTGGGTGTCGTTGGACGTCGTCGTGTTCGAGGTGCTGGACGGATTCGGACGCTGCGCAGCCGCCTTCGTCGCGTCGCCCGGCGCCGCCGCGGCGGAACCGCCCTCGGTGGGCGGGGCATCGGCATCGACGAGGCGTGGGTTCGACGGCGGGGACGCGTCCTGCGCAAACGAAATGGAGCTCGCCAGACACGAGCCGATCAGGCACGGCAGGAGTCGTCTGCGAAATTGCTGGTTCATGAGTTTTGCCCTTCTGCGTCATCGATGAATGCTTCCGCCAAAGCTGCTCACCCGGCCGTCTTGATCAGCGGACGAGGCGCAGGAGCACTGGGAGGAAACGGCGGAACCCAGCAGGCAGACGATGCTGCTCTGCAATAACTACGTAGTTACCGCAGTGTGGGCAGCAGGAATGACGAAACGGTAACGATGGACCCGACCTTTACAGGGGATTTACGCGCGCCTTACAAGTCATCCGCTGCCGTCAGGCGTAAGCGCCAAGTGAGACACTCAGGCGCGCGGCGCCGCGTCTGGCCAGCGGGTGGCCGGAACATCGCAGGAAGCCTTTGGTGACTGATTCGGGGCTCGGCGCCGCGGCGACCAGACGTTACGACTCGCGCTGGACATAGCGAGCGCGTTTGCCCGCGCGCAGATGCACCAGATCCAGCCGTACGAGACCATCGACGCAACCGCCGAATGCCGGGTCCACGCCGAAGTCGAGAAAGCGCACGCCGGCAGGCTCGCACAAGTCCGCATATTGCCGGTACAAGGTGGGCAACTGCGCATTCATCGCAACGAGCTGCTGCTTCAGCACGGACAGCCCTTCGCCGATCGAGCGCCCGCTCCACGCCGCGCGCGCCGCTTCAGACACGGCGGCGGAGATCACGAACGGATTGCGCGCACGCGCCAACTGGTCGCTATCGCCGAAGTAGTGGCGATGGTAGTGCACGATCCATTCACGCGCTTCGGCCGGAATCGACGCACTCAGACTGACCGGGCCAACCAGGTAGCGGATCTGCGGCCGTGCGCGCAGGTAGGCGCCGATACCCTGCCAGAGATAGTCGAGGCTGCGCGATCCCCAGTAGGCCGGCTGCACGAAACTGCGTCCGAGTTCGACCGTCTCGGGCAGGAAGGCCAGCGCGTCTTTTGCATACTCGAACAAGCTGGCGGAATACAGCCCGTCGAGACCGCGCTCGCTCAGGATTGTCGCAGTCTCGCCGAGTCGATAGGCACCCACAATCGCCAGCGACGGCTCGTCCCACAGCACCAGATGGCGGTAGTACGCATCGTAGGCGTCGAGATCGCGGCGCGCGCCGGTGCCTTCACCAACGCGGCGGAACGCAAGTTCTCGCAGACGACCGATTTCGCGCAGCGCGGGACAGTCGGCGCGCGCATCCAGCAGCAGGATCTGCTTGCCGTCGTTGGTTTGGCCGAGCACTTCGGCATCGCGCAGCGCACGCCGCACGGCGAGTGGCGATTCCGGGTGCGCAACCGCCGCCGATGTAGGAAACACCGTCGGCCGGCGCTGCGCGAGGCGATAGACATGCCTGCGCATGTGCTTGGCGATCTGTTCCGGCTTGCGCGTCGAACGCGACAACGTATCGGCTGTGACGATCTCGCCGACCTGAAAGCCGATCCGCGCATTCGCAGCACCGAACATCTCGCGCGCGAGCAGCAGCGCAGCCAGCGGCTTGGCGAGCATCGACACGCCGTAGAACATCGGCGAGTTGTGTGCGGCGATATGCACCGGCAATACGGGTGCGGCAGTCTTCAGGGCAAGCCGCGCGAACCCCGATGACCATTCGAGATCACGCACGCCTTGCGGGCGCATGCGCGAAACCTCACCTGACGGGAACACGATGATCGCCTCCTCGCGCTCGAGTGCGCGATACGCCTCGCGCATGCCGGCGAGCGCATTGCCGTTGCCGAACACCGGCAGCGGCAGGAACAACGGCGACAGCGGCTCGAGCTGCATCAGCACGTCATTGGCGAGCACCTTGACATCGCGTCGCACCGAGCCGACCAGCTGGATCAGGGCCAACGCATCGAGCGCACCGAGCGGGTGATTGGCAACGATGACGACGCGGCCTTCGACCGGAATGTTTTCGCGATCGGTATTGGCGACGCTGTAGCTGATCTTGAGCTCGTCGAGGACAAGCTCGACGAATTCGAATCCGGTCAGCGCGGCGCCCTTGTCGAGGATCGCATTGATGCGCTCCTCGCAGACGACGCGGCGAAGAAACTCGACGACCGGTTGCGCAAACGCGCGTGCCTTGCCTTCGGCAAGGCGTGGAAATTTTTCGTAGAAGCTGCGTTCAACACTGATCAAGGCGCATCCCCCAGCGATGGCTTGGGCACGCTAGCGCCCTATTGTTACAACTTCGTGGTGCGTGCAGCGTGCACCGGATCACGGGGTGGCGGCAAGCCGCATGTAGGCGACCACCCCATCGAGGAACATCTGCACCGACAATGCGACCAGCAGCATGCCCATCAGCCGCTCCATCGCGGTCAGCACACGCGTGCCGAGGATGCGGAACAGGAACGTCGACGACATCAGGATCAGCGCGGTCAGCAGCCAGGCAACCAGCAGGGCCAGGCTCCAGTCGACG
>JBDTYM010000113.1:0-10514 GCA_040005635.1 Dokdonella sp.
GACGGCATCGCGATTCCGGATTCGTTCGAGATCGGCAGTTTCTCCAGCGCCGGCCGCGACGTCGTCGATGTCGATGCCTTGAAACGCGTCGAGATCGTGCGCGGCGCCGCCTCGTCACTGTACGGCTCGGATGCGCTCGGCGGCGTCGTCAGCTACATCACCAAGGATCCCTCCGACTTCGTCGGCAAGGATGGTGGCCAATTCGGCTCGGCCAAATTCCTCTATGACAGCGCGGATCGCGAAAGCGCGGTCACCGGCACCTACGCGGGCGGCAGCAAGGACGATGGCGTGGTAGTGGTTGCCACGCATCGTGACGGCAGCGCGGAAAACAATCTCGGTGAAAACGACAGCGCCGGTTCCTCACGCACGCGGCCGAATCCGCAGGACACGCGCAGCGATGCGGTGCTCGCCAAGTACGTGCACACCGCCGACTCCGGCCGCATCGACCGCGTCAGCCTCGACGCGGACCACGGCGACGTCGACACCGACGTGCTCAGCGGCGTCGCGTTCAACCCGCTGACGAGTGCGGCGACCACCCGCCTCCAGGGCCACGACACGCGCGAGCGAGTGCGCCTCTCGTTCGATCAGGAGCTGCCGCTGCAGCTCGCCATCGCCGACCGCCTCGACTGGAAGGTCTACGGGCAGCGCAGCGAAGTCCAGCAGGACACGTTCGAAGATCGCGTGACGATCGGCGCCGACGGCCCGATCAATCCGAAGCAGCGCTTCCGCCGCTTCGAGTTCGATCAGCGCGTGTTCGGCGCCGAGGCGGCGGCTCACAAGGCCGTCACCGGCGCCGGCGTCGATCACGCCATCACCTATGGCGTCGATGTCTCGCGCACGCGCACCGAAGAAGAGCGCAACGGGTACCAGCGCGACGTGACCACCGGCGCGATCACCAACGTGGTTGTGCCGGATGTGTTCCCGGTTCGCGATTTTCCAATCACCGACACGACCAATGCGGCCTTGTTCGGCGAAGACGAGATGCGCCTGGTCGATGGACGTCTCAGCCTGATTCCAGCGTTGCGCCTGGACTACTACAAACTCGAACCGAAGCCGGACGCGATGTTCATCGACGACAATCCCGGCGTCGCCACGACCGGGCTCACCCATACGAGCTGGTCGCCGAAGTTCGGCGCGATCTGGCGCTTCGACGACACCTTCAGCGCGTTCGCGCAGTACTCGCACGGGTTCCGCGCACCGCCCTACAACGACGTCAACATCGGCTTCACCAACCTGCAGTTCGGCTACACCGCGATCGCCAATCCCAATCTGGAGCCGGAGACCAGCAACGGCGTCGAACTCGGCTTGCGCGCGAGCGGACGGCTCGGCTACTTCAGCGTATCGACTTACGAGAACCGCTATCGCGACTTCATCGAATCCCAGGCGGTCGTCGCGGTGGATCCGGAAACCGGCTTCATCACGTTCCAGTCGATCAACCTCAACCGCGTGAAGATTCACGGCGCCGAGGCGCGCTACGGCGTGAATCTCGGCGCACTCGCCGACGCGCTCGACGGCTGGACGATCAAGGGCAGCCTCGCGACGGCGCGCGGTGACGACCAGACCGCGCATCAGCCTCTCGTCAGCGTCGATCCGGCGCGTGCAGTGATCGGCCTCGCCTACGACCGCGAGCAGTGGGGCGCCGAACTCGTCGGCAGCCTGGTCGAACGCAAGGACCGCGTGCCCGCGCCCACCGACGACAACCCGACCGTGCTGTTCGCAGCGCCGGGCTATTCCACGCTGGATTTCTATTCGCACTGGCAGGTGCATCCGCGCGTCGAACTGTTCGGCGCGCTGACCAACCTGACCAACCGCCGCTATTGGAGCTGGGGCATCGTCGGCGGTCTGCCGCAAAGCGCGACGATCGACCGCTACAGCGCAGCGCCGCGGGCGATCCGCGTCGGCGCACGCGTCACGTTTTGAAGATGACGAGCGCGCTGACAAGAAACACCCTACCCGGCGGTGTAGCCGTCGGGAGAGAGCGGCCCGCAGACCATGAGTGCACAGCGCCATGAGCGATTTCCACGACGTCGATCACCGACTGCCGCATCCCGCGCCGACAGGCGGCGAAAACTGGCATGACGAGCCTGCTGCGGCACCAGCGGCGCCCAAGACGAACGCACCATTCGATCTCGCGCGTATCGCTGAAGCGTTGCCCCAGCTCGGCGCCGTGCTCTGGCTCGACCGCCGCGATCGACGCGCTGCGCCGACGCGCGCGACGATCGGTGCACGCGGCGTGCTGCTGCTCGATCATCCGGCGCTGGTCTCGCTGGATCATTGCCGCCAACTCACCGCGCATACTGCGGTCACGCCGCACGGTCCGCGCGAATGGCTGTGCTTCCGCGACAGCGACGGCGCCGCGCAGAGCAAGCTGTTCCTGCTGCCCGATACCGACTATCTCGCCTGGGACGAGATGACGGCGGCGAGCCATCTCGCGCCGCCATCGGCGCAAGCCGAACCGTGGCAGCCGCATGGCGCATTCCTGCGCAGCGCCTTCGCACGCCTCGGCGCCGGCTGGCGCGCGCGGCTGCTGACATTCGATCTGAAAAAGCTGCCCTGGCTGCGCACGCTCAATGCACAGCCGCCGTTGCGCATTTCCCTGCTCGGCCTCGAACTCGCGCGCGTGATTGCGCGCGCCGAAGGTGCCGAGCTCGTCTCGCCCCTGCATTCCGCTTGAGTCAAGGAGTTTTCGATGCGTTCATTGCCGGCATTCGCGCTAACCGCCACGCTGAGCCTGGCCGGTTGCGCCAGCGCGTACCCCGCCAAACCGACGAAGGAAGCGCCGAAGCCGCTAGCCGAAGCCGCACCGGCCGCTTACTCGCCGCCGTGCGCGCAAGTGCCGACCACGCCGCAGGCCATTTTCGATTGCGACCGCAAGAGCATCCTCGCAATGGCCGGTGAGTTCCGTGTGCGCTTCGCGTTCGACGAGACCGCAGCCCTCGCGCCAGGCTACGCGCCGCATGCCGCGCAGCGTTCCGGCGGTACCGAACTGGTGATGGTGATCGCCGATAGCGGCGAGCATATTTCCCTGCAGCACGTCCTGGTGCTCGGCCAGGATCACAGCGTCGTCAAGCACTGGCGGCAGGACTGGCAGTATCAGCCGGCGCAGCGGCTGCGTTTTCGCGGGCTCGGCCGCTTCGAAACGCAAGCGGTCGCTGCGGCGGATGCGCAAAGGGCGTGGTCGCAGACCGTTTATGAAGTCGACGACGCGCCGCGCTACAGCGGGCTCGGGCATTGGACCCACGCGCAAGGCGAAGATTCGTGGGAGTCGGATCGCACGTTGCGTCCGCTGCCGCGCCGCGAGTACACCAAGCGCAGCGACTACCAGGTGCTCGACGTCGTCAATCGCCACACGCTGACGCCTGCCGGCTGGGTGCACGAACAGGACAACACCAAGCTCACCATCGACTCAATCGGCAAGATGCATGCGCTGGCACGCGAGCAGGGACTCAACAGCTACACGCGCATCAGCGACTACGATTTCTCGGCCGGCCGCGACTACTGGAAGAAAACGTCGCCGTTCTGGGCAAGCGTGCGCGTTGAGTGGGAGCGTTACGGGTCCACCCGCGCGAGCTTCACGACCAGCCCCGAGCCAAACGGCGAACCACGCATCGACGAGTTCTTCAAGCTCGCCGAACGCGCCGAGAAAGGCGAAACCGTTTCGGCTGCGGAAATTCGCGCGGTATTCGAGCGTTACGTCAAGTCGTAGGCAAACGCGCGCGTGGAGCGGGCGTTCAAACCGGGCGCAACTGATCGTCCAGCGAACGCGTGTGCTCGTTGATGACGTCGCCGCTGTGCAGCGTGGACTTGCGCTCGATCAGCAGGACCAGACATGGCCTGGCGGCGACCGGATTGTGGCGCACGCCCTTAGGCACGATGAACATCTCGCCCGCGGCGAGCTCAACCGCCTCACCCGCTTCGATCTCGATGCGCAGATGTCCTTCGAGCACGAAGAACAATTCGTCCTCGTCGACGTGCGCATGCCAGCCGAACGTGCCATGCACCTTGGCGACTTTGATGTAGGCATCGTCGACTTCGCCGATGATGCGCGGCGACCAGTGTTCGGTGAGGGCTCTTGCAATCTGCAGCGGTGAAACGGCGCTAGCCATGACAGCTCCGAAGTGTTCGACTCCCTCTCCACCGATATCTTCTCGCCGACGGAAAGGGCAGGGGTGAGGGGCAGGGATTTAGCGTGCGGGACAGCGTCTCCCTGACCCGGCGCACCCAATGGCGAGTCGCCGAAAGCGCCCGAACCGCCGATACTCGCCAACATATCGCTGCCGAGGTGTTCTCTTTCGCACGTCTGCGATTATCCTCTTCCAGCGCCCGACGGCTAGCGCTTGCGCAGCGCGGATAGTCCTTTCGTACGTCGCTCTTTGCGCACGAGGAAGTGCGCTCCGCCCGCCTTCGGAGAGGACTTCGTTCATGCGGACGTACCGAGAATGGTCCGGTATCCGCACTCAGCGAGAACAGCCATGACGCTTACCGGCCACTGTCACTGCGGCAACCTCTCCTTCTCGATCGACGGCACGATTCCGCCCGAACTGACGCGCTGCACCTGCTCGTTCTGCGCACGCCGCGGCGCCTTGGTCGCGTACTACGCGCCCGCGCAGTTCCACGTCGAGATCATCGGCGACAGCGACTCGATCTATCGCTGGAACACGCGCTTGGTCGCGCATCATTTCTGCGGGCAGTGTGGTTGCGCGCTCTACAGCGACAGCCCGGCGTTCGGTCACGACGGTAGCTGGGATGGCGCGACTCGGCGCGTCGGAGTCAATGCGCGCCTGTTCGACGACTTTGATGCAGCCGCGGCGCCCGTTGCCGTCGTCGATGGCAAGCATCTGTGGTGAAGCATTCCGTCCGGCGCGATGTCGGCGGTACTGCATCGCCGGCCGAAACTTCGGCGACTCTTCGCCCGATGCTGTGGACGATCGGTCACTCGACGCGGCCATTGCAGGAATTCATCGCGCTCCTGCGCGAGCAACGCATCGAGCACCTGTTCGACGTGCGCCGATTTCCCGGTTCGCGGCGCCATCCGCAATACGGTCGCGACGCGCTGGCCGCGGCGTTGACGCAGGTCGGGGTCGCCTACACGCACGTCGAGGCGCTCGGCGGACGGCGCCGGCCGCGCGCGGATTCGCCGAACGCAGTCTGGCGCACGCAAGGCTTTCGCGGCTACGCCGACTACATGGCGACAGCGGAGTTCCGCGCCGCCGCTGACGCTCTCATGCAAGGCGCGGCCGCTCGGCGCAGTGTCGTGATGTGCGCGGAGCTGCTCTGGTGGCAATGCCATCGCTCGCTGCTGGCCGACGATCTGGTCCTGCACGGCTGGCAGGTCGTGCACATCCTCGCGGCCGGCAAGCTGGCCGCCCATGCGTTTCGCGAACCGGCGCGACTGGTGGACGGCGCGCCGCGCTACGACGGCGGCCAGGCCTCACTGCTCTGAAGGTCGCTGCGCGGTGCGTTCCCGCGTACGAGCGCGCGGCGCTCAACCGGTGTTCTGCAACGCCTGCGCCACTCCATGCACGGTCGACACCAGTGCGGCAAACACTGCGTCGTCGGGACAGTCGGCATCGCGCCAGCGTTGCAGCAGGTCGGCCTGGATCAGGCTGATCGGATCGACATAGGGATTGCGCAAGCGGATCGATTGCGCAAGCCGCGCGTCGTCGGCGAGCAGGCGGTCGCTGCCGCGCAAACGCAGGACCCAGGCGACCGTGCGCTCGAACTCCTGCGCGATGCGCGGGAAAAACTCGTCATGCAGGGGACCGGCGAGCCGCGAAAAGCGTTCGGCAATGCCGAGGTCGCTTTTCGCGAGCAGCATTTCGAGATCCTCGATCAAGGTACGGAAGAAGGCCCAGTCGCGTGCCATCTCCTTCAGCGTGTCCTCGTCGCCGCGCGCGGCGGCGGCATCGAGCGCGCTGCCAACACCGTACCAGCCGGTGAAGCCGGCGCGGCACTGCGTCCAGGCGAACACCCACGGGATTGCACGCAGGCTGGCGACGCCGCCGCCACCGCCGCGCCGCGACGGACGCGAACCGAGCGTCATGCGCTCGATCACGTCGATCGGGGTCGCGCTGCGGAAATAATCGACGAAGCCGGGCGTCTCGGCGACGAGTTCGCGATACACGCGGGCGCCGTCGTCGGCGAGTGCGCGCATCGCCTCACGCCAGCGCCCTTCGCGCGATTCCTGTGCGCGCGGGCGCAAGGTCGCCAGCAGCACCGCGCCGACACTTTGTTCGAGGCTGCGCAGCGCGAGTGCGCGGATGCCGTACTTCTGGTGGATCACCTCGCCCTGTTCGGTCACGCGCAGATGACCGTCGACGGCGCCGCGCGGCGCGGCCATCACCGCACGCGAGGTCTTGCCGCCGCCGCGGCTGACGCTGCCGCCGCGGCCGTGGAAGAACGTCAGCGCGACGCCGGCGGCGCGCGCGACCTCGAGCAGTTCGACCTGCGCGCGCTGCAGCGACCAGCGCGCGGCGAGGATGCCGCCGTCCTTGGCGCTGTCGGAATAGCCGAGCATGATCGTCTGGCGATCGCCGCGTGCGGCCAGATGGCGTCGGTACACGGGGTTGTCGAGCAATGCCTGGAACGTGCGCGGCGCGGCGCGCAGGTCGGCGATCGTCTCGAACAGCGGCGCGACGTCGAGCGGCACCGTGCCGATGCTCTCGACCAGCTTGCCGGCACGCGCGAGCGCCAGCACCGCCAGCACATCGGCGACACTGCCGGCCATGCTGATGATGTAGACGCCGAGCGCTGCATCGCCATAGCGCCGGCGCGCATCGGCAAGCGCGGCAAACACCGCGGTCGTCTTGGTCAAGGTCGCGGAGTCCGTCGCCGCGGGCAGCGCCTGTTCGGCGTTTGCGTACGGTGCGAACAACGCCGCGCGGGCATCGACATCGTCCGGCAATGCGCCGAGCGCCTCGGCCAGCGCCGCCGCGTGCACGCGCGAATCCTGTCGCGTATCCAGGCGTGCGAGGTGGAAGCCGAAGGTCGCGACGCGTCGCTGCAGCCGGCGCAAGGCAAACCAGCCGGCCTGAGCGCCCGCATGCGCGCGCAGACTGGTCCCGATGAGGTCGATGTCGGCGATGAACTCAGCCGGCTCGCGATAAGCTTGCTGGGCGTCGTGCGCGGTTGCGGCAAGGCGCGCGCCGATCAGTTGCAGCAGGCAGCGATACGGCATGTTGGCGTGGCGCGGGCGAATCTTGGCAGCCGCCTCCGGCAACAGCGCGCGGTAGTCGGACAGGCGTGCCAGCACGCTGCGTTCGACGCCGACGCGATCGAGCGTCTGCGTGAGCAGGCGCGCGAGTTCGCTGCATTCGCGCCGGTAGCGGCCGAGTACCAGATGCCGCTGCGTGCGCAGTGCGGCAGTGATCGTCTCGGCACCGACATTCGGATTGCCGTCCATGTCGCCGCCGACCCAGGAAGCGAAACGCACCACGCGCGGCAACGCCGGGCAGGTGCCGTAGACCGCGACCATTGCCTCTTCGAGCACCTCGTAAAACACCGGCAATACACGATACAGCGGGTCGGACAGATAGAAATCGACGTGATCGAGTTCGTCCTGCACCGACGGCCGCACATGCGAGATGTCGGCGGTCTGCCAGCCGCTGGTCAGCGCCATGCGCAGACGCGCCCAGTCGACAGCGCGCTCGCCATCGGTGCGCGGGCCGGTGAAGTCGGCGATCAGCGTGCGCACCATCTCCTGCTCCTTTTCGAGCAAGGCGCGCCGCGAGGCTTCGGTCGGATGCGCGGTGAACACCGGTTCGACGTCGATGCGCGGCAGCGTCGACAACAATTCCGCCGCGTCGACGCCGGCCGCGCGCAGGCGCAGCAGTACGTCGTGCAGGCCATCCGGTTGCGCCGCGGCTCCGGCGATCTGGTAATCGCGCCGGCGGCGGATGCGTTGCACGCGTTCGGCAATGTTGACGACCTGGAAGTAGGTCGAGAATGCGCGGCTGACCGCATCGGCCGTGGCCGCGTCGAGTCCGGCCAGCTCCTGCGCCAGCACGTCGATGCTGGACTCGTTCTGCCGGCGCAGGATGGCCGCCGCGCGCGCCGACTCGACCCGTTGGTAGAACGCCTCGCCGTGCTGCTCGACCAGCAATTCGCCGACCAGACGGCCAAGCCGGCGCACGTCGTCGCGCAGGCCCTGGTCATTCGGTCCGAAATCGGCGTCGCGACGTTCCTGCATGGACTGCTCCTGATCGAGGCCGCAGCTTAGCAGTCGATGTGCGGTCGCAGCATCGTCGGGTCGCCGCGCACCGTGCATGGGCACTTCGATCTGCGGCCTGCGGCGGAGTGAGATCGGCGTCGCAAATTCGTTACGTCGCCGTCGGCGTCATCAAAAATGCGTCGCGCGCATGCATTTTCTTCACGAACATAACTATGCAATCGACGCGCAGATCGCCGAGTGGAAACCCCTGTCTTCGTCCGCATTGCGCGTCGTATTCGACCGCGATGGCGGGCGCTGACGGCCATACCGCCGGCCTGCGCACACGCCGCGGCCTGCCGTGGCTTCGTGAATTCGCGCACGAGGACTGCATGGCCGATATCGAATTCCGCATCGTCTCCGATCGCCGCGAAGGACTGCTGCTCGAGCTCGGCCGACTGATCATCGCCAGCGGCTTCACCTTGCAGCGCCAGCGCATGGCACGCGGCAACGAAGGCGTCGTGCTGACGATGCTCGTGCGCGGGCCGGAACAAAACCTGCTGCATCTGGAGGATCGACTCGGCAGCCATCCGCTGGTGCAAAGTTTCGAAGCGGCTGCAGTGGATGGCGCAGCAAGCCCACCGCTGGCCGCGCCCGAGCCCGCGCGCGTACGCGCGCCGGTGGAACCTGTCGCCGAGGCGCCGGCAGCCACCGCCGCGCCCGATCTCAGTCGCGTTGAACCCCTGCTCGCCTCGCTCGCGCGCGAATACCCGGACATCTTCAATCGTGTGCTCGCCTTCGAACACGCGCTGCCGCAGGCGTTGCGCGAGGCGACTTCGCGCTATGCCGGCACACGCATCGGCGCCTGGATCTACAAGCGCGACTACGCACTCGGTGCGCGCCTCAGCCTGGCCGATTCGGTCAAGCACATCGCGTTCCCGGCGATGCGTCACCTGCTGCGCGGAACCGAACTCGGCGACGACGGCCTGCGCGTGCGCAACAGCCCGTTCACCGGCAACGGCCTGCATCGCAACAGCAGCTGCCATTTCCTGCGCGGCTGCCTCGAAGGCCTGCTCAACGAACCCGGTCATCTGGGTCGTCCGCGCATTCTCGAAACGAGCTGCCGCAACAGCGGCGGCGACGTCTGCCTGTTTACGTTCGCCGCCTGATCAGCCCTCGCCTTCACGACCGCCAAGGAGGATTTTCGCCATGCACGACCATTCGATCCAATGCATCCACGACCCGCTGCTGGCGGCGCTGTCCTATCTGGTCGCCGTGCTCGGCTCGTACACCGCGCTGCAGCTCGCCATTGGCATTCCGGCCGCGACCAGCGCGCGCGACCGTACACACGCGGTGATTGCGGCAGGCGCGGCGATGGGCGGCGCGATCTGGGCGATGCATTTCATCGCGATGCTGGCCTGCCAGATGGATTTGCAGGTCAGCTACGACGTGGCGCTGACTGCGTTGTCGGCACTCTTCGGCATGGCCTCCTGCATGGCTGGCCTCGCGATCGCCGGCAGCGGCGTGTTCACGCTGTCGAAGATCGGACTCGGCGGCGCCTGCATGGGCCTCGGCGTTGCCGGCATGCACTACACCGGCATGGCCGCCATGCGCATGGCAGCGACGATTCACTACGATTTCGGCATCGTCTGCGCCTCCGTCGTCATCGCGGTGGTCGCCTCGGCGGCCGCGTTGTGGCTCGCCTTCAACATGCGCGGTGCCGCGCAGATGTTTGGCAGCGCACTGGTGATGGGCGTCGCCGTCTGCGGCATGCACTACGTCGGCATGTTTGCCGCCAGCTTCGAGCCGACCAGTGAAAACGCGGCGTCGGCAATCGCCGACGGCGTCGGCGGTGCCTATCTCGGCGCAACGATCTTCGGCGTCACCACGCTGCTGCTGGCGACGGTGCTGGTGACCAGTCTGCTGCGCCAGCAGCGACGCGCGCTGGTGCGCATCTGAGCGCGACGACTCAGGCGCCGCGATCTGTGCGCAGTGCCTGCGTCGCACGCGGATCGCCGGCAGAGTCGCGACCGACCAGCAGGCCGAGGCCGGCGATGCCTAGTACGACGAGCACTGCCCCGATCGCCGCGTAGCCGCGTGGCGCGGGCTCGCCGAGGAAGAGCATGCCGAGCAGGCTGGAGAACAGCAGCTCGGCGGCCTGCATTGCCTCGACCGCGCCGAGCGCGGCCGGATCGTTCTGCACCATCGCGGTCGCCTGGAAGAACAGGATCGTCGCAATCGTGCCGGCGAACAGTGCGACGCCGGCAGCGAGCAGGATCTGATGCGTGGACGGAACACCAGCGACTTCGCCGGCATACGCCGCGACCAGCCACCAGAACGGCTGGCTCGCCAGCGTCATGCCGAACAC
>JBDTYM010000114.1:0-10241 GCA_040005635.1 Dokdonella sp.
GACCAAGCCTTATCGCGACGAGCAATGGTCTGCGATCGTTGCGCTCGGCCGCGCGGTCGATGCCGACCTCGAACACCTCGACGTGCGCCTGACGATGGGCGGCGAGCCGACCTTCGTCGCGGTCGACGATCCGGAGGGGGCCGAGTGGAATACCGCGGCACTCGGTCCGACCAAGCGGCAGCGTGCGGTCGATGTCTTCGCTGCGTTGAAGGCGAAATATGCGCCGCATGGCCTCGTGCATTTCGGCCAGGGCAAATGGTATCCAGGCGAGCAACTGCCGCGCTGGTCGTTGAACTGCCACTGGCGCAACGACGGCGAAGCGTGCTGGCGCGACAATGCGCTGATCGCCGACGAGCAACGCGACAACGGCGCCGATGCGGAACAGGCCGGCCGCTTCCTGCGCGCGCTGGCGGCGCGCCTGGGCGTCGACGCCGAACGTGCGTTTGCGGTGTACGAGGATGCCGGCTACTACCTCTGGCGCGAGCAGCGGCTGCCGGCGAACGTCGATGCGGCCGATTCGCGGCTGCGCGATCCGCTCGAACGTGAGCGCCTGCAGCGCGTGTTCGCCCAAGCGCTCGGCGACGCGGTCGGCCATGTGCTTCCGCTCGCGCGCAAAGACGACAACTGGCGCAGCAGCGCATGGCCGCTGCGCGGCGGTGCGTGCCTGCTGGTGCCCGGCGATTCGCCAATCGGCTACCGGCTGCCGCTGGATTCGCTGCCATGGGCCGCGCCGGCCGAGCAGGCAGTGCTGCACGAGCGCGATCCGTCGCAATCGCTGCCGCCTTTGCCATTGTTCGAACCGCCCGTGCACCGCGCCGTTGCGGCGCCCGTGCAGAAACTCCCGTTGAAGAAGGGAGCATCGGCGCCCGCGATCATACGCACCGCGCTCTGTGCTCAGGCACGCGCCGGCACGCTGTATCTGTTCATGCCGCCGCTGGAACGCGCCGAGGACTATCTGGAGCTGGTCGCCGCGATCGAGGCGACGGCGTCCGCACTGGCGACGCCGGTGCTGCTCGAAGGCTACGAGCCGCCACGCGATGCACGCTTGTCGGTGTTTCGCGTAACGCCGGATCCTGGCGTGATCGAAGTCAATATCCATCCGGCGGCGCGCTGGGATGAACTCGTCGAGCGCACCACGCATCTGTACGAAACCGCGCACGCGGCGCGCCTGTCGGCCGAGAAATTCATGGTCGACGGCCGTCACGTCGGCACCGGCGGCGGCAATCATTTCGTACTCGGTGGGGCGACGCCGAACGATTCCCCGTTCCTGCGCCGGCCGGATCTGCTGCGCAGTCTGCTTTCATACTGGCTTGCGCATCCGTCATTGTCGTATCTGTTCTCCGGCCTCTTCATCGGACCGACGTCGCAGGCGCCACGCGTCGACGAAGCGCGCAACGATTCGTTGTACGAACTCGAGCTCGCGTTCCAGCAGTTCCCGCGCAGCGGCGAAGAAGCCGCGCCATGGCTGGTCGATCGTCTGCTGCGCAACCTGCTGATCGACGTCACCGGCAATACGCACCGCACCGAGTTCTGCATCGACAAGCTGTTCTCGCCCGATGGCCCGACCGGCCGTCTCGGCCTGGTCGAGCTGCGTGCGTTCGAGATGCCGCCGCATGCGCGCATGAGCCTGGTGCAGCAGCTGCTGCTGCGCGCGCTGGTCGCGCGCTTCTGGCGTGAACCCTATGCGCCAGTGCGCCTGCCGCGTTGGGGCAGCGAACTGCACGATCGCTTCCTGCTGCCGCATTTCGTCGCACAGGATTTTGCCGACGTGATTGCCGAAACCTGCGCGGTCGGCTACGCGCTCGATCCGGCCTGGTTCGCGCCGCACCTGGAATTCCGCTTCCCGAAACTCGGCGATCTCGCCATCGCCGGCATCGAGCTGGAATTGCGTCATGCGTTGGAACCCTGGCATGTGATGGGCGAGGAGGGCAGTGCGGGCGGCGCGGTGCGCTATGTCGATTCCTCGCTGGAGCGCCTGCAGGTCAAGCTTGGCGGCCTTTCGCCGGATCGCTACGCGCTCGCCTGCAATGGACGTCGCGTGCCGTTGCGCAGTACCGGCACGGCCGGCGAATACGTCGCCGGCGTGCGCTACCGCGCTTGGCAGCCGGCCTCGGCCCTGCATCCGATGATCGGCGTGCACGCACCGTTGACGTTCGATCTGGTCGATCTGTGGTCGGGTCGCGCGATCGCCGGTTGCGAATACCACGTCGCGCATCCAGGTGGACGCAACTACGCCACATTCCCGGTCAACGCATTCGAAGCCGAGAGCCGCCGGCTCGCGCGCTTCTTCCGCAGCGGGCACACGCCGGGGTCGCTCGATCCGATGCCAAGCCAGGACAATCCCGAATTTCCGTTCACGCTGGATCTGCGCAGGCAATGACGGCGGAGCTCGAGAACAGGATGCAGCCCGCTTCGCCGCTGTTCGCGGACTACGACGCCGATCCGCGCCGCTATCACGAAGCTTTCGATGGCGCCGGCACGATCCGACCGCACTGGCGCGCGCTGCTCGGCGATCTCGAACGGACGGGTGCTGCGCAAATGCGCCAGCGCCAGCATTTCGTCGCCCGCCAGATTCGCGAGAACGGGGTCACCTACAACATCTACGACGATGCGAAGGGTGCCGAGCGCCCGTGGGATCTCGACCTGCTGCCGCACCTGATCGCGGCGGACGAATGGCAATCCGTCGCCGCCGGTGTGGCTCAGCGGGCATCCCTGCTAGACGCCGTGCTCGCCGATCTCTACGGCGCGCAGGAACTGTTGCGTGAAGGGCTGCTGCCGAGCGATCTGGTCTACGGCCACAACGATTTCCTGTGGCCATGTGAACGCATGCAGCCGCCGGGAGGACGCTTCCTGCACGTCTACGCGGCTGATCTCGCACGCGCGCCGGACGGACACTGGTGGGTGATCGCCGACCGTGCGCAGGCGCCTTCCGGCGCCGGCTATGCGCTCGAAAACCGGCAGATCGTCTCGCGCGCGTTTGCCGAGACTTTTCGCGACCTCAAGGTGCAGTCGCTCGACGGCTTCTTCCGCAGCTTGCAGGCGATCCTGCAGCGGCTCGCCCCGAGCGAAGGCGCTGCGCCGCTGGCCGTGCTGCTGACACCCGGACGCTACAACGAAACGTATTTCGAGCACGTGTATCTCGCGCGTGCGCTCGGCGTGCCGCTGGTCGAAGGCCAGGACCTGACCGTGCGTGGCACCACGCTGTTCCTGAAGACCCTCGGTGGTCTGCAGCGCGTGCACGCGATCCTGCGCCGCATCGATGCGGATTTCTGCGACCCGCTGGAACTGCGCGGTGATTCCGCGCTCGGCGTGGCGGGCCTGCTCGAGGTTGCGCGCGCCGGTCGCGTGCTGATCGCCAACGCGCTCGGCAGTGGCGTGATCGAGTCGCCCGGCCTGCTCGGTTTTCTGCCGCGCGTCAGCGAGCGCCTGCTTGGCGAACCGCTGTTGCTGCCGACGGTCGCGACCTGGTGGTGCGGCGAAGCGCCGGCCTGCGCCGAGGTGCTGGAAAATATCGATCGCCTGGTGATCAAGCCGGCGTTTCCGTCGCAGCGTTTCGATCCGGTGTTCGGGCCGACGCTCAGCCGCAGCCGTCGTGCCGATCTGCGCGCGCGCATTGCCGCGCGACCGCAGGCATATGTCGCGCAGGAGCTCATCGACATCTCGCAGGCGCCGGTCTGGCAGCGCGGTGCAGCGGCCGGCAAACTGGCGCCGCGCGCAGTCAGCACACGCGTTTATGCGGTTGCGACCGAGCACGGCTACAGCGTGATGCCGGGCGGCCTGACCCGGGTTGCGGCCAAGTCGGGCGCCTTGGTCGTGTCGATGCAGCGTGGCGGCGGCAGCAAGGACACCTGGGTGCTCGCCGATGCCGCCGTCGATGCCGCTGACGCACAGCGGCGCGCGCTCGGCGTGCGCGATGTCGTGCGCCGCGATGCGTTCCTGCCCTCGCGCCTGGTGGAGAACCTGTTCTGGCTCGGCCGCTACTCCGAACGCAGCGACAACATCACGCGTTTGCTGCGCGTGTTGCTGGCGCGCTACATCGATGGCGGCAGCAGTGCGCCGGCACTGGCCAGCGCGCTCGAAGTCTGCCGTGTGCTGGAACTGACGCCGCCCAAGCTCGCCTTGAAGAACGCGCTGCTCGCCGCAGTCACCGGCAGTGCCGGCGGCGGTCTGCGCGATACGCTGGAGCGCCTGTTCTGGGCAGCGACGCAGGTACGCGGACGTTTGTCGCAGGAGAACTGGCGCGGCATCGTCGAACTGCAGCGTGAAGCGACCGCGCTGGCGCAGCAGTCGCCGGATGTCGGCGACGCGATGGAATTCCTCAATCGTTTGCTGATGTCGGTATCAGCGCTGTCGGGCTTCGCGCTGGACGATATGACGCATGACGAGGGCTGGCGTTTCCTGGTGATCGGCCGCCGCCTGGAGCGCTTGCAGTTCCTTGCCGATGTCGTCGCGGTGGTTTTGCGCGATCTTGCCGGAAGCGAGCGCGCGCGCGACGAAACGGCAACGCTCGACTGGCTGCTCGAACTTGCCGACAGCATCATCACCTACCGCATGCGTTACCTGTCCGCGCCGCAACTGATTCCGGCACTCGACCTCGTGCTGTTCGATGACGCCAATCCACATGCGGTGCTGTTCCAGGTACGCGAGCTGGTGCGCGAGCTGGCGATGATCGCCGACGATGAGGGCGAGGCGGCCACGCTAGTCCGTGTCGACCAGAATCTGGTTGCCTGCGATCTCGGTGCACTGGAAGACTCGCTGCTCGGTGAAGCCGGTCGTCGCGACGCGCTGGCCGGCATCGCCGATCTGCTCAGCGCGACCGCCGCTGCCGCGCGCGAAGTATCCGATCGGCTTGCCGCGCGCCATTTCGCGCACGTCGACGACATCAGCCAGCCGACGATTTCCACCTGATGCGCGGCCCACTGCAAGCATTCATGACGATCAAAGTCGCTCCTGCGGATTCGCTCTCCCGCAGGCTCCTCGGCAAGAGTGAGTCATCCAGCACGTCGAGACCGGGCGGAGCCTGCCGGTCGAACGGTGCGAATCGATGAATACGGCCACGCCTCGCATCCGCTATGAAGTCACCCACGCCACCCGCTACCGCTACGAGGACTCGGTGTCGCGCTCGCAGCAGCTGCTGCATCTGACGCCGCGCGTGCATCCGCGCCAGCAGTGTCTCGATCACGCGATCGAAATCGAACCGACCCCCGCGCGCCGCTTCGACCGCAGCGACAGCTTCGGCAATCCGGTCAGCGTGCTCGAATTCGATCGCCCGCATCGCGCACTCGCGATCACTTCGAAAATGCTCATCGAAGTCTCGCCGCAGCCGCTGCTGGATCTGCTTTCTTCGCCGCGCTGGAGCGACGTCGTCGACGGATTCGGCTATCGCGCCGCGCGCGTACTCGATGCGGCGACGCTGGATGCAAGCCGTTACCGCTTCGAGTCGCCGTTCGTGCGCATCAAGAGCCCGTTCGCCGACTACGCACGCGATTGCTTCGTACCGGGCCGGCCGTTGCTCGCCGCCGCGCAGGCCTTGCTGGAAAAGATCCATCGCGAGTTCACCTTCGATGCGGACGCCACGCATATCGCGACGCCGCTTCTCGACGTGCTTGCGAACAAGCGCGGTGTCTGCCAGGACTATGCGCATCTGATGCTGGCCTGCCTGCGCTCGCTCGGCCTGTCTGCGCGCTACGTCAGCGGCTATCTACTGACGCGACCACCGCCGGGTCGGCTGCGTCTGGTCGGCGCGGATGCGTCGCACGCCTGGATTTCACTGTACTGCCCGACGCTTGGCTGGGTCGACTTCGATCCGACCAACAAGATGCGGCCGGACACCGAGCACATCACGATCGCCTGGGGCCGCGACTTCGGCGACGTCTCGCCGCAGCGTGGCGCGATCCTCGGCAGTGGCGCGCATGAGCTCGAAGTGAAGGTGACGGTGACGCCCGCAGGTGCGCTGCAGAACGCGAGCACAGGCTAGCCCTCATCGGATGCCACACACGCTGTCCGCGCGGACGCACAGCCTGTCCGATCGGACGCCGAATTGCGCATCGACGCGCGCCGACAAGCCCCGGAATCGTGGCGGGACGCCAACTTGCCGAAGTCCTGCGCTTGGCACGTTGAGTGCAGAAACACGCAGCTTGCGACCACTTGCAGCGAGGCTGGACCATGCATCATTTCGAAAACCGCCGCCGCCTGCTCAAGGCTTCAGCCGCCGTGCTGGCGACGTCGCTGCTGCCGTCGTCGCGGCTGTGGGCGACGTCCGATCCCGACGCGTCGCGCCTGTATCGGTCAGCGATCGTGATCGATGGCAATCTTGTCCCGCCGATCGATCCCGATGCACCGCTGGACGCGGCGACCGTGAAGGCAATCAAGTCGTCCGGCCTGACGGCGATCAAGGCGACGATCGGTGGCAGCGGCGACGATTTCGCGACGACCTCGGAGGACATGGCCGCCTTCGATCGTGCAATCTCGATGAATCCCAATCTGCTGATGCAGATCCGCAGCGCAGCCGACTTCGACGTAGCCAAGAAAAGCGGTCGGCTTGGCATCATCTATTCGTTCGAAGGCGTCAACATGCTCGACGGCAAGCTCGAGCGAATCGATGAATTCAGCGGTCGTGGTATTCGCGTGATGCAGCTCTGTTACAACAAGACCTCACCGTTCGCGTCCGGCGTGCTGTCGACGCAGCCTTCGCCCGGGTTGACCGCCCTCGGTCGCGATGCGATCGCACGCATGAACGCGCTCGGCGTCAGCCTTGATCTGAGTCATGCCGACGAAAAATCGACGCTCGATGCGATCGCGGTTTCGAGCAGGCCGGTACTCGTCACGCATGCCGGCTGCGATGCGGTGCACGCGCATCCGCGCAACAAGAGCGATGCCGTGCTGCGCGCCGTCGCCGCGAAAGACGGCGTCGTCGGCATCTACGAGCTGAGCTTCCTCGTGCAAAGTCCGGCGCAACCCAAGCTCGACGATTATCTCGCGCACTTGGCGCATGCATTGAAGGTTTGCGGCGAGGATCACGTCGGTATCGGCAGCGATGCGTTGCTGATGCCGTTCGACACGTCGCGCGAAAGCATGGCAGCGTGGAACAAGGACATCGCCGCGCGCAAGGCGAGCGGCGTCGGCGCGCCCGGCGAGGGACCGCCGCCATTCGTGATCGGATTGAATCGCCCGGATCGCAGCGCGATCATCGCCGCCGCCCTGACCAGGCGCGGCTACTCCGACGGCGTCGTCGAGAAGGTGCTCGGTGCGAATTTCCAGCGCGTGTTCACGCAGACATGGCGGACTTGAGCGGCTGGCTCAGGCTGGCGTCGCCGTCAATCCCAGCAATGCATCGGCGTACCAGGCGCAATTGAGGTCGAGCCGCTCGTCCTGTTCGGCGTCGCGGTTGTCGACGTCGAGTCGCGCGGCATGCACGCCGAGCAGGATCCACGGCAATTCGCCGCGGCCGCTGCCGCCGTCGGCGACGCGCAATACCACCGGCGCTCCGCTGGTGCCGCGATGCATGCGCGCATCAGTCAGGAAATAACCGTGGCCCTGGAAGCGGATGCCGAACGAGGAAGCAATGACGGCCTGCCGTGCGACCGGCAGGTGATGGAACATGTCGTGGAAGCCGAGCGGAAAACCGACGATGGTGACGCGCGCGCCGACTTCGACATCGTCGAGGTCGACCAGCAGATGCTGCGGCGTGAACGGCTGCAGCAGCCACGTCTGCGGCAGCGCTGCCTGCACCAGCTCGAGCGCGACCACATCGACGACACCGGCCGCATCGCTGGTTTCGCGCCAGACCGATGTGCCTTCGGCGTACAGCGGGATCGAGAACTGCACGGTCGCGGCGACATTGTCAGGATCGGTATGCAGTTCGATCTCGATGCGATCGGGTCGATGGTCGCTCGGCTCGTCGAACACGACGTGCCGGTTCGTGACCAGGTACAGACGCGCATCGCGTTCGAAGAAAAATCCAGTGGCGTTGGTGAGTCCGCGCGCGCCGACGAAGGTCGAGATGCGGGTGACGGCGAGGAGGAGAGACTCGATCACCCGACACTCCCCGCTGACGTGGGCAAGCACCCTCTACCGCGACTCTGTCGGGGTAGAGGGTGAGGGAGCGGGGCGGCAGGAAAGTTACTTCGTTTCACATTGATTTCCTGCGCGCTCCATCACCGGCAACGATGGGGAAGGGCGGTTGCTGGCCAGCTCACGCACGCGCGCACGCGTCAGCGGTCCGAAGCGCAGGCGCTCGAGCAGCTCGTCGAGATCGGCGCCAAACGCGCGCCGTCGATAGTCGGCCTCTGCCGACGGTACCGGCGCATCCAGCGCGATGCCGGTCAGTGCGCGCGATAGGCGTGCCAGCGCCGCATGTTCGCGCAGCTTCATCGAGGCGGCGGCCGCGCCGCGCGTACGCAGGAAGGCGACCTCGTCGGCGCGCTCGAGCAGCGCGTCGAGCGTGCCGAAGTGATGCAGCAGAATCGCCGCGGTCTTCGCGCCGATGCCGGGTACGCCGGGAATGTTGTCGGTCGCATCGCCGGTCAGCGCCAGGTAGTCGGCGACCTGCGCCGGCAGGACGCCAAGCCGTGCCTTCACGCCAGCGCCGTCCCAGCGCAGGTTGCGTGGCGGATCCCACTGCTCGTCGTGTTCGCCGATCAACTGACCGAAGTCCTTGTCGGCCGAGACGATCACGCTGCGCAGACCGGCGTTGCGCAGCGTGGCGAGCGCGCTGCCGATGAGGTCGTCGGCTTCGTAGCGGGTATCGGCCAGCACGGTCGCACCGAGCGCCTGCGCGATCTGCCGGCAGCCGATGAACTGGCGCACCAAGTCGTCCGGCGCCGGCGGCCGGTTGGCCTTGTAGTCGGCGTAGATCTCGTTGCGAAAGCACGTCGTCAGCGACTCGTCGAACGCGATGGCCAGATGCGTCGGCCGTGCGCGTTCGAGCAGATCGAGCAGGAAGCGTGTGAAGCCGTGCACCGCATGCACCGGTGCGCCGTCGGCGTCGTACACGTCCGGCACCTGCGCGAACCAGGCGCGGCAGACGTACAGGCTGCCGTCGACCAGATGTGCGGTCTGTGTCAGCGCCATTCCGAGTAGAGGTCGGCGAGCGCCACGCGGGCGTGCTCAGACGCGGGATGCTGCGGCGTGCCGATATGCACGAAGGCGATCAGTCGTTCCTGCGCGGATAGGCCGAGCACGCCGGCGACATCGCGATCGTAGGCCGCCCAGCCGGTCAACCACTGCGCACCGAAACCGAGCGCCTGTGCCGCGAGAAGCAGGTTGTAGGCGACGCAGCCGGCCGACATCAATTGTTCCTGCTCGGGCACCTTGTGGCCAGCTTCCGGGCGTGCGATCACCCCAATGATGAGTGGCGCAGCGTTGAAGCGTTCGCGATCCTTGGCCAACACCGCTGCCGGGACATCAGATTCCTTTCGCGCATGCAGCTCCGCGAGTACCGCGCCAAGCTTGGCGCGCGCTTCGCCGCGGATCGCGAGCAGGCGAAACGGTGTCAGCCGGCCATGATCCGGCACGCGGATGGCCGCATTGAGCAATTGTTCGAGTTGCGCCGCGTCGGGGCCAGGTTCGCCGAGCTGGCGCGACGGCACCGACAGGCGCTGGGTCAGGAAATCGATCGACATGCGCGTGTGAATGGAGAAGACCGGTCGAGTCTAGCAGGCGGCACGACAGCGCTGCGTTCAATCCGCCAGCGGCAGCACCCTGCGTGTGTCGCGCAACGAGGCGAGCAGGCGGACCGCACCGGCCGCGAGCGCGAACAGGCCACCGACCGCCATCGCCGCGTGCCAGCCGCCGACGCTCCAGGCATGGCTCGCGCACCAGGCACCGAGCGCGCCGCCGAGGAAGTAGGCCGTCATGAAGAAAGCATTGATGCGGCTGCGCGCGTGCGGATCGAGCGCGAAGATGCGTGCCTGGTTGGCGATCAGCGCCGCCTGGATGCCGAGATCCATCAGCAGCGTGCCGACGACGAGGCCGCTGAGGCTGTTCGCGGAAACGTAGAACAGGCCGAACGAGAGGACGACCGCAGCGATCGCCGCACCCAGCACGGCCATCGGGCCGCGCCGATCCGACCAGCGCCCGGCCAGCGGCGCCATCAGCGCGTCGGCGGCGCCGATCAGGCCGAACACGCCGGCGACGCGCGCGTCGAGATGGAAGGCCGGACTTTCGAGCAGCGGCGTCAGCGAGACCCAGAAGGCGCTGAAGGCGCCGAACAGCAGCGCCTGGGTGATCGCGGCGAGGCG
>JBDTYM010000115.1:0-10050 GCA_040005635.1 Dokdonella sp.
CGCAAGCCGCTGATCGTGATGACGCCGAAATCGCTGCTGCGCCACAAGCTGGCGGTGTCGACGCTCGACGATCTCGCCGACGGCCATTTCCAACTCGTGATCGCCGACACCTCGGCGAAGAATGCAAAGAAAGTGCGCCGCGTCGTACTGTGTTCGGGTCGCGTCTACTACGACCTCGTCGAGGAAGCCGCCAAGCGCGCCATCGGCGACGTCGCGATCCTGCGCGTCGAGCAGCTGTACCCGTTCCCACGCGCCGAAGTGAGCGCCGAACTGGCGAAATACACGGCCGCGAAGGAAGTCATCTGGTGTCAGGAAGAACCGATGAACCAGGGCGCCTGGTACCAGATCAAGCATCACCTGCAGGCTCAGATCGGGCCGAAGCAGTCGCTCGGTTACGCGGGTCGGTCACGTTCGCCTGCACCCGCGTGCGGACACCTCAGCACCCACCAGGCCGAGCAGGCCGCGCTGGTCGAGCAGGCGCTGGTCGCACCCGCTGGTCCGGACAACGTTGCCGAATAAATCTTTCAGGGATAAATCATGTCGATCGAAGTCAAGGTTCCCGTACTGCCCGAATCCGTTTCCGATGCAACCATCGCGACCTGGCACAAGAAGCCGGGTGATGCGGTCAAGCGCGACGAGAACCTCGTCGACCTCGAGACCGACAAGGTGGTGCTGGAAGTACCGGCACCGGCCGACGGCGTGCTGAAGGAGATCAGGCAGGACACCGGCGCTACCGTGACCAGCGAACAAGTGCTCGCGGTGATCGAGGAAGGCGCGGCAGCCGCCGCAGCTCCGGCCAAGGCCACCGAATCGGCGAAAGCGGAGCCCGCCAAGGTCGAAGCGCCGAAGGCCGCCGCGAGCGCCGCTCCGGCCAAGGGCGTCGAGCAGCTGTCACCGGCCGGCCAGCGTGTCGCGACCGAGAACAAGATAGATCCCGCGCAAGTGTCTGCCAGCGGCCGCGATGGCCGCGTGACCAAGGAAGACCTGGTCAATTTCATGCGCAACGACGCGGCGCCGAAAGCGGTCGGTGCAGCGGCGCCAGCGGCTGCGAAACCGACGGCGCCTGGCGCGCGTCCGGAAGAACGCGTGACGATGACGCGCATGCGCTCGAAGATCGCCGAGCGTCTGATGCAATCGAAGAACTCGATCGCCATGCTGACCTCGTTCAACGAGATCAACCTCGCGAAAGTGTCGCTGATGCGCAAGGAACTCGGCGAACAATTCGAGAAGGTGAACGGCATCAAGCTCGGTTTCATGAGCTTCTTCGTCAAGGCCGCCGCCGAAGCACTCAAGCGTCATCCGATCGTCAATGCCTCGGTCGACGGCAGCGACATCATCTATCACGGCTACCAGGATATCTCGGTCGCGGTATCGACCGACAAGGGACTGGTGACGCCGGTGCTGCGCGATGCGCAAAGCATGGGCTTCGCCGACATCGAGAAGGCGATCGCGGCGTTCGCGAAGAAGGCGCGCGAAGGCGGCCTCACCCTGGATGACCTCGCCGGCGGCACCTTCACGATCACCAACGGCGGCACCTTCGGTTCGCTGTTCTCGACGCCGATCGTGAATCCGCCACAGAGTGCGATCCTCGGCATGCACACGATCAAGGAGCGCGCGATCGTCGAGAACGGCCAGGTCGTCGCAGCGCCGATGATGTACGTCGCGATCAGCTACGACCACCGCATCATCGACGGCAAGGACGCCGTGCTGTTCCTGGTCGATATCAAGAATCAGCTCGAGAATCCACAGCGCATGCTGCTCGGCATGTGATGCTTCGAACCGGTCTCCCATCGGGAGAGGGGTTGGGGTGAGGGAAAGCAGCCTCATCTATCGGACCAATCCGCGGACGCATAGCACCCTTCCCTCATCCGCCCTCGGGCACCTTCTCCCGCGGGGAGAAGGGAAGACAAGAGAAAGAAGTCATGGCAGATCAATACGACGTCATCGTCATCGGTGCCGGCCCGGCCGGTTATCACGCCGCGATCCGCGCGGCGCAGCTCGGCCTCAAGGTTGCCTGCATCGACGATTTCATCGGCAAAGACGGCAAGCCCGCGCTCGGCGGCACCTGCCTTAATGTCGGCTGCATCCCCTCGAAGGCCCTGCTGGATTCTTCGAAGCAGTTCTGGAATCTGCAGCACAGCTTCGAGGTGCACGGCATCACGACGAAGGACGCTGCGATCGACGTCAAGACGATGGTCGGTCGCAAGGACAAGATCGTCAAGCAGTTCACCGGAGGCGTAGGCCTGCTGTTCAAAGGCAACAAGATCACGCCGCTGTACGGCAAGGGCAAGCTGCTGAAGGATCGCCAGGTCGAAGTGACCTCAGCCGATGGAACCAAACAGACGATCAGCGCGACGAACGTCGTCATCGCGACGGGTTCGGCACCGATCGAGCTGCCGTTCGCGAAGTTCGACGGCAAGACCATCGTCGACAACGCCGGTGCGCTCGATTTCGAGGCAGTGCCGAAGCGGCTCGGCGTCATCGGCGCCGGCGTGATCGGCCTCGAACTCGGCAGCGTCTGGAAGCGCCTCGGCAGCGACGTCACGATCATCGAAGCGCTGCCGGATTTTCTCGGCGCAGCCGATGCCGACATCGCCAAGGTCGCGCTGCGCGAACTCACCAAGCAGGGTCTGAAGATCGAACTTGGCGCGAAGCTGTCGAAGGCCGAGATCAAGAACAATGAAGTCACGCTGACCTACGCTGGCAAGGACGGCGAGAAGAAGCTCGTCGTCGACAAGCTCCTCGTCGCGGTCGGCCGCCGCGCCTACACCGACGGCGTGCTCGGCGATGGCACCAGCGTCAAGCTCGACGAACGCGGCCGCGTGCTCGTCGACGAGCATTGCTGGGCCGGTGTCGACGGCGTGTGGGCAGTCGGCGACTGCGTGCGCGGCCCGATGCTCGCGCACAAGGGTTTCGAGGAAGGCATCATGGTTGCCGAGATCATCGCCGGCAAAGCCGGCCACGTGAATCTCGACACCATTCCCTGGGTCATCTACACGGAACCGGAAATCGCCTGGGTCGGCCTGACTGAAAAACAGGTCAAGGACGCAGGCATCCCGTACAAGACCGGAAGTTTCCCATTTGCCGCAGTGGGCCGTGCCGTCGCGATGAACGAAGCGGCAGGTCTGGTGAAGATGATCGCGCACGCCGAAACCGATCGCATCCTCGGCGTGCACCTGGTCGGTGCCGAAGTGTCCGAACTCGTCGCCGAGTGCGTCGTCGCAATGGAGTTCAAGGGCTCGGCCGAAGATCTCGCGCGCATCGTGCATGCGCATCCGACCTTGAGCGAAGCGGTGCATGAGGCGGCGTTGTCAGTCGACAAGCGGTCGATTCACAAGATCAATTGATCGCAGGATGTGCTCGCTCCGATCGCTCTTCAGTGCGGCAGACGTCGGATCTCGGCGAGTCTGCGTGAGAAAGCCATCAGGGAATGCAACCGTGCGTGGAAGATTCAGTTGATCGAAAACGCGAAATCATCACTGGCGTGATTTGTACCCGGACCTTCTCCCACAACGTTGACAGCCAAAGCTGGAATCCGGCTTTCGCCGGAATGACGAGCACCGCATGAACTACCCCAACTCCTTCCGCGCCTTCCGCATCCACAACGACACCGACGGCGGTCATCGCGCCGGCATCGAGGAGATGCGTGTCGATGAGCTCTCCCCCGGCGAGATCGTCATCAAGGTCGCCTACTCGTCGGTCAACTACAAGGATGCGCTGGCCGGGAGCGGCAAGGGCAGGATCCTGCGCCAGTACCCGCTGAACGGCGGGATCGACGTGGCCGGCTACGTCGTCGCGTCGACGGACCCGACCTTCAAGGAGGGCGACCAGGTGCTCTGCACCGGCTGCGGCCTGTCGGAAACGCGCGATGGCGGCTACGCCGAGTACGCGCGCCTCGAATCGCGCTGGGCCATCGCGTTGCCGACCGGGTTGACCTTGCGCGAATCGATGGCGCTCGGTACCGCCGGCTTCACCGCAGCGCTCGCGCTGTTCCAGATGATGCGCAACGGGCAGACGCCGGCGTTGGGACCGGTCGTCGTCACCGGCGCCACCGGAGGCGTCGGTTCGCTCGCGATCGACATCCTGACGCGCGCTGGCTTCGAAGCGCATGCGATCACCGGCAAGGTCGAGCAATTCGACTACCTGATCGGCCTCGGCGCCAAGCAGTGTGTCGCACGTACCAATCTGCACTGGGGACAGCGCCCGCTCGAGGCGGCGCACTGGGCCGGTGCGATCGACAACGTCGGCGGCGACCTGCTCGCCGGACTGACACGGGTGATCAAGCCGTACGGAAATATCGCGGTTTGCGGCAATGCCGCCAGCATCGATCTCGCGACAACGGTGATGCCGTTCATCATCCGCGGCCTCAGTGTGCTCGGTGTCGCCTCCGCCGGCACCGCGCGCGCGATCCGCGAGCAGGTGTGGGCCCATCTGGCTGGCGACTGGAAGCCGGCGCACCTCGCGACGATCGCGAGCCGCGAAGTCGCGCTGAACGATCTGTCCAGCGCTTTCGAGCCGATGCTCGCCGGCGCATCGCTCGGCCGCACCGTCGTCAAAATCGGTTAACGAGTTCTCTGGCGACGCGGCGGACCTATGTCTAGAATGCGCGCTTGCCCAGGGGTGTGAACGCCATGTCGAGAGTATTGATCGTCGACGACTCACCGTCGCAGTTGGTTGGAATGAAACGCACGGTCGAGAAGCTCGGCCACCAGGTGATCACCGCGGAAGACGGTGCCGCCGGTGTCGAGACGGCCAAGCGTGAATTGCCGGACCTGATCCTGATGGACGTCGTGATGCCGAACCTCAATGGTTTCCAGGCGACGCGCACGATTGCGAAGGACCCGAAGACCAGCCATATCCCGATCATCCTGGTCACCACCAAGGACCAGGACACCGATCGCGTCTGGGGCATGCGTCAAGGTGCCAAGGCCTATGTAACCAAGCCGATCGACGAAGCCGAGCTCACCCGCGTGCTGAAGGACTATCTGCCCGCCGCGTGATCACATCGCCTGATCGAACTCGAGCGCACAGGACGGTGGACCGCGCGCCTCAGGCGCGCGGATCGAAGTCGAACGTCGTTGCCATCTGTTCGTAGAGTTCGCGCTGCTCCGGCGTTTCGGCCTTAGGCACGCGCACTTCCAGCGTGACGATCTGATCTCCGGGCGTCGCACCCGGCCAGCCGCGTCCGCGCAGACGCATCTTGCGACCACCGTCGGAACCCGCCGGGATGCGCAGCTCGACATTGCCGCCGAGAGTCGGCACCGTCACGCTCGCTCCGAGTGCGGCTTCCCACGGCGTCAGCGGCAGGGTGATCAGCACGTCGCGACCATCGAGCGTGAAACGCGCATCGTCGCGCAGGCCGACTTCGAGAATCAGGTCGCCGGCCTTGCCGCCGGACGTGCCGGGATAGCCCTGCCCGCCCAGCCGGATCTGCTGGCCCGGCGCGATGCCGGCTGGAATCTTCACGTCGAGCGTGCGTTCACCATTGCCGTCGCGCAAGCTGATGCGTTCGCGCCCGCCTTGATACGCCGTACCGATGTCGACCGTGATCTGCGCATGCAAGTCGCGTCCGCGCCGCGGCCCGGCACGGCCCGCGGCGCCACGAGCGCCGAACAGCGATTCAAAGAAGTCACTGAAATCGGCGTCTGCTCCGGCTCCTCCGCTGCCACCAGAATCGGACTCGCGTCGCCAGTTCGGCGGCGGCCCGCGAAACTGGTCGCCATCGCGGTAACCGCCAGCCCGCAGTTCATCGTAGGCCTTGCGCCGCGACGGTTCGCGCAACGCCTCGTAGGCCTCGTTGATCGCCTTGAACTTGTCCTCGGCGCCGGTTTCTTTGCTGACATCCGGATGATATTTGCGCGCGAGACGCCGATACGCCGACTTGATTTCCGCGTCGGTCGCTTCGGCCTTCACGCCCAGCGTGTCGTAGTAGTCCTTGAACTCCATCGGTCTCCCACACCTTCGGATTGAACATTGCGCGAGTCGCCATTCCCGCGCTACCGCAAACTCATGCGGTAGCGTCGATGGATATTCGCTTGCGCGGCGATGGCGCCGCCACTTTTCGGATCGTTGCAAACGAAACGGCCCGCGGTTTCGCGACCGCGGGCCTTCGTCTTTCGACCGGCACGCTGCCGCACCGGTCAGCGTACCAAAGCCGCCGCGCCACCATAAGGCGCCAGCGGCAGGCCGTCAGCTGGACATCAGCTGTTGATCGCGATCCGGCGTGGAGCTGATTGCGGCTTCTTCGGGATCGAAATCTCCAGCACGCCGTTCTTGCCGGCCGCGCTGATGCCTTCCGCATTGACACTCTCGGGGAGCGTGAAGCGGCGCTCGAAGTTGCCCTGAGTGCGCTCGACACGGGTGAACTTCGCGCCGTCCTCCTGCGTTTCCGACTTGCGCTCGCCCTTCAACAAAAGCACGTTCTTGTCCATCTGGATTTCGATCGCAGCAGGATCGATACCCGGCAGATCGGCCAGGATCACGAAGCGCGACGCTTCTTCGCGCACATCGACGTGCGGCGTCCAGGCATTCGACTCGGTGTCGACGCCGGTGAAGAAGCGGTCCAGCGCCTGCTTCGCCTGCACATTGCCGCGAACCAGCCAGGGGGAATAGTGGGTGACCAACATGATTTCTCTCCGCAATGGTGTACAGCGCTGATCGCTGCGATGACGGAAAAATTGTGGCGTGCCTGCGGCTTTCAAGGGTCGTGCCGTAAAGCACAAGGCGCCGTATGATCGGCGTTCACCCCCGTGAGGACTCCGCGATGACCATCCAGATCGGCGAGCGCATCCCTGCCGCCACGCTCAACACGCTGAAGGACGGCGTGCAGACGCTGACGACCGACGAGATCTTCGGCGGCAAGCATGTCGTGCTGTTTTCGGTACCCGGCGCGTTCACGCCGACCTGCTCGGCCAAGCATCTGCCCGGCTACGTAGAGCACTACGCCGAGTTCCGCGGACGCGGCGTCGAGGTTGCCTGCATTGCGGTCAACGACGCGTTCGTGATGGACGCCTGGGCGAAGACGCAGCATGTCCCGGACGGACTCCTGATGCTGGCCGACGGCAACGGCGCGTTTACGCAGGCACTCGGGCTCGAGATGGATGCGACACGTTTCGGCATGGGCCTGCGCGGCAAGCGCTTTGCGCTGTACGCGGAAGATGGCGTCGTGAAGAAGCTCAACATCGAGGCACCGGGCGAGTTCAAGGTATCCAGCGCAGAGGCGATGCTGGCGGAAATTTGACGCGGAGCGGCTGACGAGGCGAGAACATCGCCGAAACGGCCGCGGCGTGCCACATCGACGCCACACGGCGGCGCGACTCTGAGACCGCACCCGGGTGGGTGCCGTTCCTGGGGAGCCCATCATGCCGCTCGCAAGAAAATTGCCGTCGTTCGCGATTGCGCTCGCACTGTCGGCGACCGTGCTGATTGCCGGCTGCGCGACGCGCTCGATATCCAATTCCGGCTACGTGAAACCGTCATTCTGGGCTGGGCGAACCGCACAGAATCCGCTCTATCGCGGCGAACTCAGTGAATTTGATCTCCTCGGTATCGACCCGATGGCCAGCGTAGGCGCCGATGAAATCGAGCGCGAGTTCCGCGTGCATGCGCGTCCGGCACTGCGCACCGGGACAGCAGTCATGCTGATCCAGTCCGGCGCGATGATTCCGGACGCCACGATGACTACCGCGCTCGGCAGGTACTACGAAATCGCCGCGTTCTCGGGCATTCCACAGGAACCCGTGCGCGCCAGCACCGACAATCACCGCGACTATTCGATGAACCTGCGCCTGGCCGCCGCCAAGGGCGGGTATCCCGTCATCATCGTGTACTGGGGCGTGCTCGAAACCGCGGTTGATAAGCTGGGCACGAAAGCCGTGTCATGGATTCCCTTCGCCGGTAGCGCCGTGCGCGATGAACAACAGCGCATGCGCATCCGCTTGAAGATCGCGGTCCTCGATACACGCTCGGGCCAATGGGAAATGCTGGCCCCGCAACCTCTGGAGACGGCTGCCACCAGCGCGCGCCGCAGCCGCGAATCGTCGGACCAGAGCCAGGTCGAACAGCTCAAACACGACGCCTACGAAGCCGCAGCCAGCGAGATCACGAAGCGATACGCGGAACCGCGAGGGGTAGCGCAAGGCTGACTTCCGCGCTCCCGCAATAAGTCGCAGTCGGCCGCGCGTGCACTTCGCTCTTCGGACGCCTTCCCCCGTAGGCGGGGGAAGGGACGCCCGAGAACATCATCACTCAACCGGCGGCAGCGGCTCTGTCGATGTCAGGTCGATTTCGCTCGCTGCGGTATCGCCGGCTTCGTCGTCACCGAACGCATCGACCTTGACGACGCCGACCAGCGCCTCATCGGCCGGCAGGCGAATCAAGGTGACGCCTTGCGTATTGCGGCCGACGCGGGCGATTTCGCTGGCGCGAGTGCGCACCAGGGTGCCCTGGTTCGAAATCAGCATCAGCTCGTGGCTTTCGCCGAGCTGCACGGCGCCAATCAGCCCGCCGTTGCGATCCGAGCACTGGATCGCGATGACCCCCTGCGTGCCGCGCCCCTTGCGCGGATAGTCAACCAGCGGCGTGCGCTTGCCGTAGCCGCGTTCGGTCGCGGTGAGGATGTCGTCATCGCCGGCGCCGACGATAAGGCTGACGACCTGTTCGCCTTCCGCCAGGCGCATGCCGCGCACACCCGTGGCCGTGCGTCCCATCGAACGCACCGAGGTTTCGTCGAAGCGCACGGCCTTGCCGTTCGAGGCGAACAGCAGGATATCGCGCGCGCCGTCGGTGATCTGCACGTCGACCAGTGCATCGCCCTCGTCGAGGCCGATCGCGATCTTGCCGCGCTGCAGCTGGAAGGCGAACTCGGTCAGCGGTGTTTTCTTCACGGTGCCGTTGCGCGTGGCGAAGAACACGTAGCGGTCCTCGGTGAACTCGCGCACCGGTTGCACCGCCTGCACTTTCTCGTTGGGCTCCAGCGGCAGCAGGTTGACGATCGGCTTGCCGCGCGCGTTCGGACCTGCGTCCGGCAACTTGTACACCTTCAGCCAGAACACGCGGCCGACACTGGTGAAGACCAGCAGGATGTCGTGCGTGTTGGCGATCCACAGCCGCTCGACGAAATCCTCTTCCTTCATCGCGGTTGCAGAACGCCCCTTGCCGCCGCGACGCTGCGCACGATACAGGCTGACCGGCTGGCGCTTGGCGTAGCCGGCGTGCGAGAGCGTGACGACCACGTCTTCCGGCTCGATCAGGTCGAGGATGTCGAGATCTTCCTGGCTCGCCTGGATCGATGTGCGCCGCTCGTCGCCGTACTGCTCCTTCAGCGCGACGAACTCGTCGCGGATGATCTTCAGCAGCACGTCCGGGTTTTCGAGGATCTCAATCAGGCCGGCGATCGTGCCGAGCAGTTGCTTGTACTCGTCAGTGAGCTTTTCCTGCTCGAGCCCGGTCAGACGCGCCAGACGCATCTCCAGGATCTGCTGCGCCTGCACCTCGGACAACTGGTAACCGCCGTCGGCAAGGCCGACATTGGGCGCCAGGTTCTCCGGCTTCGACGAGTCCGCGCCGGCGGCCGCGAGCAGGGCACGCACCATGCCGGGTTCCCAGTGGCGCGCGAGCATGCGCTGCTTCGCCTCGTCCGGCGATGGCGAGGTCTTGATCAGTTCGATCATCGCGTCGACGTTCGCCAATGCCACGGTGAGGCCTTCGACGATGTGTGCGCGATCGCGTGCCTTGCGCAGGTCGAAGATGGTGCGCCGCGTGACCACTTCGCGGCGATGGCGGATGAAGGCGTCGAGGATTTCGCGCAACGAAAGCGTGCGCGGCTGGCCGTCGAGCAGCGCGACCATGTTGATGCCGAAGGTGACCTGCAGCTGGGTTTGCTGGAACAGGTTGTTCAGCAGCACGTCGGCCGAGGTGTCACGGCGCACTTCGATGACGACGCGCAGGCCGTCCTTGTCGGACTCGTCGCGCAGTTCGGTGATGCCCTCGATGCGCTTTTCCTTGACCAGCTCGGCGATCTTCTCGATCAGCCGCGCCTTGTTCACCTGG
>JBDTYM010000116.1:0-10046 GCA_040005635.1 Dokdonella sp.
CGACCTTGGACGGATCCTTCACCGGCGAGGGCACGCCCTTGAACCAGCGCACCGGACGCACGCAGGCGTACAGGTCGAGCATCTGGCGCAGCGCCACGTTGAGCGAGCGGATGCCGCCTCCGACCGGGGTCGTCAGCGGACCCTTGATCGAGACCAGGTAGTCGCGGCAGGCGGTGACGGTGGCGTCGGGCAGCCAGTTGCCGGTCTGGTTGAACGCCTTCTCGCCGGCGAGCACTTCCATCCAGTGGATCTTGCGCTGGCCGCCGTAGGACTTGGCGACCGCGGCGTCGAGCACGCGCACGCTGGCGCGCCAGATATCCGGGTCGGTGCCGTCGCCCTCGATGAACGGGACGATCGGGTTGTGCGGCACGGCGAGCACGCCGTTCGCGATGGTGATCTTGGCGCCGCCCGGCGGTGGCGTAAGTACGGATTCCGTCATTGATTTCTCCAGGGGGTTGCGGGGCCGCGCGAGCGGTCGCCCGGCTCGCGGCAGAGCAGTCGCCTATTGTCGCGCGTTCGCGTCGATCTATGAAGCGGCGGCGCGGCGCCGGTCATTTCGCTGCGGCGCGGCATCCACACCTGCGCGTCGCATGCTAGTTTGTGGAAAAGTGAACTCCGACACGGCGGCGAGTCGCGCCACGGAAGCCGCCGCGCCCTTCCATCCAGAGTGAGCTCCATGCGTATCGGCATCGTCGTCGACGCGGCCTGCGATCTGCCGGCCGGGTTTCTCGAGCAGCAGCACGTCACCGTGTTGCCGTTCACCCTGCGCCTCGACGACGAAGTGCTCGTCGACGATCGCGATGCCGCCACGCGGCGGCGCTATCTCGCCGAAAACCTCGGCGCCCGCGGACATGCCGCAGAAACCGAGCCGTACAGCGTCGAGCAGATCCGGGAGCTGTTCCTCGGCCGCCTCGTGCTCGACTACGACTGCGTGTTTTGCCTGACGATCACCTCGACGCGCAGCCCGACCTACGCACGCGCGAGCCAGGCCAGTTTCGCGATCCTCAAGGACTACCGCCCGATCCGGCGCGAAGCGAACGTGCCGGGCCCATTCCTGCTGCGCGTGATCGATACCGAAAACCTGTTTGCCGCCGAAGGCGTCACTGTGGTCGAGGCGGTGCGCCTGCGCGCGGCGGGGGAAAGTCCGGGGCGCATCCGCGAGCGTCTCGAATTGATTGCGCGCAACACCTACGGCTACATGCTGCCGCGCGACCTCTATTACCTGCGCGCGCGTGCGCAGAAGAAGGGCGACCGCAGCGTCGGCTGGCTCAGCGCCGCGCTCGGCACCGCACTCGACATCAAGCCGCTGCTGCGCGGTTATCGCGGCAGCACCGGAGCGGTCGGCAAGGTGCGCGGCTTTGAGCAAGGCGCTCAGACGCTGTTCGACCATGTCGCCACGCGCGTGCGCGCAGGGTTGCTGACGCCGACGCTGTGCGTGAGCTACGGCGGCGATCTGGCCGAACTTGCCGCCCTGCCCGGCTACGCGGCGTTGAAAACGGTCTGCCACGAGTACCGGGTCGAGGTCTTCGAAAGCCCGATGAGCATGACCGGCATGATCAATGTCGGCACCGGCGCGGTGACACTCGGATTCGCGACGGAGGAGTACGAGGCGACCTTCTGACGCTCGAAATAAAAAGGGCGCGGATTGCTCCGCGCCCTTTCTCTAGCCGGATCCCGCGTTACCGGCCATCCATGGCCTGCACGGGATCAGGTCATCCTGACCTTACTTGACGCTGAAGTCCTTGGTCGAGGCCGACTTGTCGTCGAGCGAAATCTCAACCTTGTAGTTGCCGGCCGGCCAACCATCGGGCTTGCTGATGTGGAATGCAGTCACCGCCGGTCCACTCGGCACGATCGTCTGACTCGACTCGTTGACGGTCTGGCCGTCCTGATAGGTCCACTTCGCGGTCAGCTTGGCGCTGGCGGCCGTACCGGTCGTCGACACGGACGCATAGATCGTGTCTTTCGTGGCGAACGCGGTGGTCGGGCTGGTGACTTTCTGACTGGTCGCGTCGACCGCACTGCCAAGGTCGACCGAAGCCACCGCGACCGGAGCCGGCGCGGGTGCTGCCGGCGGCGCGACGGGCGCTGGCGCTGGAGCAGGCGTTGCAACCGGTGGCGGCGCGGGCTCTTCCTTCTTGCCGCAAGCGCTCAGCGCGAGTGCTCCGGCCAGCGCGACGATCAGAGAAACTTGCTGGCTGCGTTGGATCTTCATCGTCGTAACCTCCAGTTAGGCTTTGGAACCCGCGTCCGCGGGAAGCTTGAGGATCTGACCCGGCTGGATCAGATCGGGATTTTCGAGCTGGTCGCGATTCGCGTCGAAGATGTCGCGCCAGCGATTCGCATTGCCGTAGACCTTCTTCGCGATCTTCGACAGGCTGTCGCCTTTCGCGACCGTGTATGTCTGCGGTGCGGCGGGCTCGACGATCGGCGCCGTCGATTCTGCGCCGGCTTTCACATTGCTGAAATCCGCCTTCGGCGCCGGTGGCGCGGTGGTCTCGACGCCGCTTTGCACGTTCGAGAAATTCGGTTTGTTCGGGTCGTTCCCCATCGTCCGGTCTCCTCCGTTACGAACGCGCACATTACACCCGTCCACGCTTAACCGCGACTTAGCGCAGCCTCGCTGCAAAGCGTTACAAATCGCATCGCGACGCGCACATGGCGGCGTCTTGTTGTAGGGCCTGCCCAATTACAACGCAGGATTGCGCCACCTGTCTGCAGTGCGTCTACTGGCGCGCGCCGCGCGGATTCGGCGCGCTGCCAGGATGACGGCTGCGCCATGGATTGATGTCGAGCCCGCCGCGCCGCGTGTAGCGCGCATACACCTCGAGCCGCGCCGGTGCACAGCGCTGCATCAGGTCGACGAAGATGCGCTCGACGCATTGCTCGTGGAATCCGGCATGCTGGCGGAATGAAATCAGATAGCGCAGCAGGCCAGCGCGATCGATGCGCGGCCCCGCATAGCGGATCTGCACGCTGGCCCAGTCCGGCTGGCCGGTCACCGGACAATTTGATTTCAGCAGGTTCGATACCAGGCTTTCCTCGATGACGCCGGCATCGGCGATGCGCAGGTGTGCCGCGTTCGGTGGGCCGTAGTCGTCGATCGTCACAGCCAGGTCATCGATCGATTCGCCGTCGAGTTCTTCCAGCACGGCCTGCGCGAACCGTTCTGCCGGCGTCAACGTGACCGCTACTGCAGCGCCAGCCGCCTTCGACAAATCGCGCGCGAGTTGCGCACGCAAGACATCGATGTCCTCGATGCGTTGCTGGTTGTAGCTGTTGAGATACAGCTTGAACGACTTCGACTCGATGAGGTTCGGCGACGCCGCCGGCACGCGGAACTCGGCCAGCGCAACGATCGGCTTGCCGCGTGGATCGAGCCAGGACAATTCGTAGGCGTTCCAGATATCGACGCCGTGGAACGGCAGCTCGGCCCCGATGTCGAGTTCGGCGCGATTCGGCGCGCGTGGAATCGGGAACAGCAGGCTCGCGTCGTAGCGGCTTGGATAGGCGGTGCTGCGGCCGAGTAGGGAGTCGTGCGGGGTGGTCATTCGGAATATTGTAAAGGCGTCCAGCGCGGCCCGCGTCTCCACACGCCGTGGCGATGGTTGGATGCGCCCGGCGGCGTCGAATTGGCGGAACCCCTCTGCCCGGTCCTCTCCCCCGACGAAAAGACGTTGGGGAAGAGGGCGCGGCTTAGTGTTGCGGGAGTGGGTCGCCCAGAGTCTCGTCGCGCCTTGCCGTGCCTTCGACATGATGATCGGCGGCCAGCAGCATGTAGAACGCCGGCACCACGAACAAGGTGAACAGTGTGCCGATCGACAGGCCCGTCGAGATCACCAGGCCCATCGCGAAACGGCCGGCTGCACCGGCGCCGGAGGCGATCACCAGCGGAATGACGCCGAGCACCATCGCCGCAGTCGTCATCAGGATCGGACGCAGGCGCACGCCGGCCGCGTGTTCGATTGCCTCGCGCTTGCTCATGCCGGCGCGCTGCGACTCGTTCGCGAACTGCACGATCAGGATGCCGTGCTTGGAGACCAGCCCCATCAGGGTGACGAGACCGACCTGGGTGTAGATGTTGAGGCTCGAGATCAGGTTGACGAAAATCAGCGCGCCGAACAGCGCCATCGGCACCGACACCAGAATCACGATCGGATCGCGCAGGGAATTGAACTGCGCGGCGAGGGCGAGAAACACGATGATGACCGCGAACAGCAAGGTCGTGCCGAAGCCACCGGACTCCTGCACGAACTGCCGCGACTGGCCGGCGAAGTCCACCGAATAGCCAGCTGGCGCGACCTCGGCCAGGGCGTCGCGCAGGAATTGCAGCGCCTCGCCCTGGGACATGCCGCTGGCGCCGGAGATCGTCGCCGAATTAAGCTGCTGGAAGCGGTTGATCGACTGCGGCACGGTTTCGTTCTTGAGCTTGGCCAGGGTCGAAGCCGGAATCACCGAACCGTTCGGCGCGCGCACGTAGTAGTCGAGCACCTGGTCCGGATTCAGGCGATCGACCTGTTGTACCTGCGGGATCACCTTGTAGGAGCGGCCGGCGATCGAGAAGTAGTTGACGTAGCCGCCGCCGAGCGCGGCGCCGAGCGCGCTGCCGACGTCCTGCTGGGTCAGGCCCAGCGTTGAAATCAGGTCGCGGTCCATCACCACCGTCGACTGCGGCTTGTCGATCTTGAGGTCGGCATCGATGAACCAGAACTTGCCGCTGTCCTGCGCCTTCTTCAACACCGCCTGCACGACTTCGTTGAGATTCTGGAACGGTTCGGTCGTGTTGACGACGACCTGGATCGGCGCGCCCTGCGCGCCCGGCAATGCGGGCAGCGCGAACACGAAAATCTGACCGCCGGCAATCGTCGACCACATTGCCTGCAATTCCTGCTGCAGCACCTTCGCGGTCTTCGCGCGCACTTCCCACGGCTTGAACAGCATGCCGCCGAAGCCGGTGCCGGGCGTGGTGATCTGGAACAGCATTTCGTACTCGGGCAGCTTCTTGCCGAGCTCGAACATCTGCTGCGAGTAGCCGACCATCTGCTGCGCGGTCGAGTTCGGTGCAGCCTTGAGCTGGTAGAACAGAAAGCCCTGATCCTCCTCGGGCGCCAGTTCCGACTGCGCCGTCATGCCGAGCAACGCGGTCGCGCCGAACAGCAGCGCGCCCATCACGACGATCACGCTCCATGACGACAGCGCGCCACGCAGCACGCGCTCGTAGCCGTTGCGCACGCGCTCGAACACGCGATCGATCGTCTGTACGAAACGGCCGCTTTCCTGATCGGCGGTGAAGAAGCGCGCGCACATCATCGGCGACAAGGTCAGCGCGACGACCGCCGACACCGTGACGGCACCGGCGAGCGTGAAGGCGAATTCGGTGAACAGCGCGCCGGTCAGGCCTTTCTGGAAACCGATCGGCACGTACACCGCGACGAGTACGACCGTCATCGCGAGAATCGGCCCGCCGAGTTCACGCGCGGCGAGCAGGGCAGCCTCGAACGGTGACTTGCCCTCCTCCTTCATATGCCGGTCGACGTTTTCGACCACGATGATCGCATCGTCCACGACCAGACCGATCGCCAGCACGAGCGCGAGCAAGGTCAGCAGATTCATCGAATAGCCGAATGCCAGCATCACGAAGAACGTGCCGATCAACGACAGCGGCATCGCGATCACCGGAATGATCACTGCGCGCAGACTGCCGAGGAACAGGAAGATCACGACGGTGACGATGATCAGCGCTTCGATCAGCGTCTTCACCACTTCGTGAATCGACGAGGTGATGAAGCTGGTGCCGTCCCAGACGATCTCGCCCTGCAGGCCACTCGGAAATTGCGACTGGATGTCCGGCATGGCATCACGCACGCGCTGGGCGACATCGAGCACGTTCGCCTCGGGCGCCACCTTGATGCCGACGAACACAGCCAGCTTGCCGCTGAATGCGACGTTGGCGTCGTAGTCCTCGGCGCCGAGCACGACGTTGGCGACGTCCTGCAGGCGCACGATCGCGCCGTCCTTCTGCTTCACCGCGAGCTGCTTGAATTCCTCCACCGAATGCAGATCGGTCGCGGCCGTGAGATCGACGCTGACCATCTGGCCCTTGGTCGTGCCAACCGCGGCGAGATAGTTGTTCGAGCCGAGCGCATTGTAGACATCCGTCGCGGTGACGCCGTGCGCGGCGAGCCGCGCCGGATCGAGCCAGGCGCGCAACGCGAACTGGCGGCCGCCGAGAATCTCCGCGGTCTGCACGCCACGAATCGAGTCCAGCTTGGGTTTGACCACGCGCGCGAGATAGTCGGTGATGCTGTTCGCCGGCAGCACGTCGCTGCGAAAACCCATGTACATCGCATCGAGCGATTCGCCGACCGCGACATTCAGTACCGGCTGCTGTGCCTGCGGCGGCAACTGGTTGCGCACCGAGGTCACCTGGGTCTGGATCTGGGTGAGCGCGCGGTTCGCGTCGTAGTTGAGGCGCAAGGTCGCTGTGATCGTCGACACGCCGCTGACCGAGGCCGACGACAGATAGTCGATGCCCTGCGCTTGCGATATCGCCTGCTCGAGCGGCTGCGTGATGAAGCCGGCAATCGTCTGCGCGTCGGCGCCGTAGTACGCCGTCGTCACTGTCACTACGGCGTTCTCGGTCTTCGGGTACTGGCGCACTGAAAGATCGCTCAGCGCGCGCAGGCCGAGCACCAGGATCAGCGCGCTGACGACGATCGCGAGGACGGGCTTCTTGATGAAGATGTCGGTGAAATTCATGCTTCGCTCCGCTCTCCGGGAGTCGGCTGCTGCGCGGCCCGGGAGTCGCTCGCTGCGCTTGCTGTGAATGGGAAAGAGTGAAGCGGAAAAGCGCGGCGGTGTACGCCGCTGTTTGTGTTTGCCCCTTTACTCTTTTCTCTTGACCCTCTTCTCTCTACTTTTCCTGCGGCGTCGGATTCGCGCTGTTAGCCGGCTGCACGCTGTTGTCGATCGTGATCGGCGCGCCATTCTTCAGCTTGATCTGACCGCTGGTGACGACTTCGACTCCCTCTTCGAGCCCCTTGGCGATCGCGACCTGATCGCCACGCGTACCTGCCGTCGTCACGAACGCCTGCTGCACGACCAGTGTGTCGGGTGGCAACGCGTTGCCGGCGGCTTTGTCCTTGGCCGCGTCTTTCGCCGCCGGCGGCGTCTTGCCGTCGGCATTTTTCGCCGCCGCCTCGGCCTGCGCCTTGTCGACCTCGCTCTTCTTCTTCACCAGGTAGACAGTCTCGCCATACGGGTTGTAGACGACCGCAGTCTGCGGCAGCGTCAGCTGGCGCTGCTTTTCGCCGATATCGACGCGCACATTGGCGAACATGCCCGGCGTCAGCACGCGCTCCGGATTCGGCACGCTCGCCTCGATCTGCACATTGCGCGTGTCGGCATCGATCTTCGGACTGATCGCGCTGATGCGTCCTTCGAACGGCTTGCCGGCGAACGCATCCAGGCTGAGCACGACGGCTTGGCCGACGCGCAGCTCGCCGAGATTGCGCTGCGGCAGGTGGAAATCGACGAATACCGGATCGAGCTGCTGCACGCTCACCAGCACCATGCCGGCGCTGATGTAGGTGCCCGGGTTCACCGTGACGATACCGACACGACCGGCAAACGGCGCTCGCAGCTGCTTGCGCGTGACATTCACCTGCTGCTGCTGCACCGCGGCCTGCTTCGCCTTGAGGTCGGCACTGGCGCTGTCGAAGTCGGCCTTGCTGATCGCCTGCGCCGCGAGCTGCTGCTTGGCGCGGCCAAACGTGACGTCGGCAAGCGCCGCGGCGGCTTCGAGCTGATGCAGCTGCGCCACATCTTCACTGTCGCGCAGTTGCACCAGCACCTGGCCCTGCTTCACCTCGTCGCCGGATTTGACGTTGACTTCGGTGACGAGTCCCGTGAGATCGAACGCGAGATCGGCGCCACGTACCGCGCGCAAGGTGCCGACGGCGCCGAACGACGGCTGCCATTCCTGATACCCGGTCTTCGCGGTGCTGACCACCGCCGGCGGTGGCGGCTTCATGCCGGCGATCATTTTCATGACCAGCATCACCTTGATGCCGGCGATGATGCCGATCAGCAGCAGCACGAGGCCGATCATGATCAGCATGCGCTTCCATGTCTTCGGTTTCTTCTCGACGCGCGTCTGCATTCGAATGTTCTCCTAACGCGGTTCGGTAGGGGGTTGGGTGTCGGCAACGATCGCCGCGGTATCCGTTTGCCAGCCACCGCCGAGCGCGGCATACAGCGCAGCGGTGTCGGCCAATCGCGCGGCGCGCGCCTGGATCAGGCCGATGCGCGTCTGCTGATACTGGCGTGTCGCATCGAGCACCTGCAGGTAGCTGGTCGAACCACCGTTGTACTGCGTGCGCACGAGATCGAGGCTGCTTTGCGCGGAATGTTCGGCTTCGGCCTGCGCCTGCAGGTTGTCGGCGTCGAGTTCAAGGGCGCGCAGGGCGTCGGCGACGTTCTGGAACGCGCCGAGCACGCTGGTTTGATAATCCGCCGCGGCCTTGTCGAGGGCGGCTTCGGCGGCACGCTGCTGCGCGCGCAACGTGCCGCCGTGAAACAGAGGCTGCAACAGATTCGCGCCGAGGCTCCAGGCCTTGCTGCCGCCGCCAAATAGATCGTCCGCCTGCAATGCCTGCGAGCCGAGACTCGCGCTCAGCGTGATCTGCGGCAAGCGGTTCGCCGTAGCGATGCCGACGGCGGCCGTCGCCTGATGCAACTGCGCCTCCGCCGCACGGATATCGGGACGCTGTTGCACCAGAGCGGACGGCAGGCTGACCGGGACGTCTTGCGGCAACGTCAATGCATCCAGCCCGATCTCGGCCAGTTCCAGCTCGGACGGAAAGTGGCCGAGATAGACCGCCAGCTGCGTCTGCGTCTGCGCCAATTGCTGACGCAGCGCCGGCAACTGTGCACGCGCCGTCGCCACCTGGGTACGGATCGCCAGTACGTCGGCCAGTGATTTCGAACCGATCTCGTGCTGGCGTTCGGCCATTCCGAGCTGTTCCATGTAGACGCGCACGACCTCCTCGATCGTCGCGATCTGGCCGCGCAGCGACGCTTCGCGAAAACTCGCGGTCGTCACGTTCGCGGCGAGACTGAGATAGGTGCCCTGCAACTGGAACTGCTGGAAATCGACCGCGGCCGACTGCGCCTCGATGCCGCGGCGCACGCCGCCGAACAGATCCAGCGTGTAGCCGACGTCGATGCTGGCGTTGTACACGCTGAACGTCGATGCGGCCGATCCGGCGTCGCTGCCGACCGAGCCGAAGCCGTTCGCGTTGCCGCGCGTTGCGCCAAGCTTGGCATCGACGCCCGGGAACAGCGAACCGCGCGCGGCATTCACGTTTTCCTGCGCCTGGCGCAAGGAGGCTTGCGCCGAAGCAATGGTCGGGCTGTGCGCCAACGCGCGTTCGACGCGGCGGTCGAGTTCGGCGCTGGCGAACGTCGTCCACCAGCGCGCCGGCACGTCGGCACCTTCGAGAAACCGTTGCGCGTCGCCGGTCGGCGACTGCGTTGCCGTCGTCGCCTTTGGCAATGCATCTGCGCGATAGCCTGCGCTCACAGGCGCCGGTGGCGCACGGAAATCGGGCCCGACGGCGCAGGCAGCGAGCAACAGGAGAAATGCTGGCGCGGACCTGCGCGTCAATACATATGAAGTTTTTGGCAAAGCTCCAGCCCCAGTGCGGTGACGCGTGTGACCCGTATCGCCGGTCATGCAGCGCTTCCTCTGAACCCAGTATAGCCGCGCGAGCGTAGCGGCCGTTGCGTACGATGGCATGAACCAAACGTCACGGTCGCGTCATTTGCGTGAACAATCGCGCCGATCCGCCTGCCGACGCAGCAGACAGCCACGCCATGTATACGACAAGACGATGCGCTGCCGGCCGCGTCCGCATGTGTTCCCGCGCGCCGTCGATCGAACGTCAGTCGATCCCATTGTGCCCTGCCCGAGCACAATCGGCGCAACGCGCCTACGCGCGATGTTCGCGCGCGAGATAGTCCTCGCTCTGCATTTCGATCAGGCG
>JBDTYM010000117.1:0-10039 GCA_040005635.1 Dokdonella sp.
TGCATGAACAGCCACGCCGCGGCAAGCACCATCGGCACGTACTCGCGCGTTTCCTGCGATACGCCGTAGTAGACCTGCGGGTCCCAGAAACTGATCGAGCCGCCCTTGCCGGCGCGGCGCTGCATCGCGCCTTCGCCACCGTTGTAGGCGCCGATCACCAGTTCGAGATTGTTGTTGAAGATCGCCAGCTGCTCGTTCAGATAGGACGCATTCGCGCGCGCTGCCAGCTTGGGATCGAAGCGCTGGTCGAAGCCATCGACCGTGCCGAGGCCGAAGCGCAGGCCGGTCGCATACATGAATTGCAGGGGGCCGGACGCGCCCGAACGCGACACCGCATGCACCTTGCCGCCGGACTCCTTGGCGAGCATACCGAACAGCAACGCTTCCGGCAGGCCGGCCTTCTCGTACTCCGGCCACATCAGATAGCGCATGTACTCGTAGTTCTCATACGCGTCCATCAGGTTCGGCCGGTACTGCGTCAGCCATTCCTCCAGCGCCGCCTTGACCGGACCATTCAGCGCGATGATGTCGCTGAGCTCGCGTCCCTTCAGCAACGTGATCGAACGGCCGAGCTGTGGCAAGGAACTCACCACCGGCGAATTCTCTCCGGCCTCGACGCTGGCTTCCGGCGTGTCACCGCCCGTATCCCCCTCGACGGCCTGATCCGAGCGGTTGCCGATGCCCTGCCGCAGCAGCGCGTCGAAACCGGCGACGAAACGCTGCTGGTCGCAACCCGGCACGGTGGCGCAGGCGGTTGCCGCAGAGCGCAAGTCGTCGAGCGCAGCCCTGATCTCGCTTTGCGCCTGCGTGGTCTTGCCGGCGCGCGCAAGATCGAGCCCGGCGGCGTAGCGTTTGCCATCCTGATCCAGGCGCTCGTACAGCGCATTCGCGGCCGTATCGTCGATCTTCGGCGCGGGCGCTGCAGGCGTGCGCGATGGCGCGCCGGCGCAGGCGGCGATCAGGGTTGCAACAGCGGTGACGGCAAGACGTGAAATGACGTGCATCGGATGGAGAGGACTCGCTGGAAGGCGCGGGCACGTTACCTGCGTGCGCGTGCAGCGGCAACCGTTCGCGCAACGAACGTCGCTACAATCGTTGTTGTTTCGACTCTGGGGAAGGATCACGTGAGCGACATCCTGATCGGCAAGGGCGACAAGGAGGTGTTTCTGTTGCCGAAGTACGCCAATCGCCACGGCATGGTCGCCGGCGCCACAGGCACCGGCAAGTCGGTCTCGCTGATGCTGCTGGCCGAAGGCTTCTCCAAGCTCGGCGTGCCCGTCTTCCTCGCCGACGTCAAGGGTGATCTCGCCGGCCTGTCGCAGGCTGGTGTGATGAACGACAAGCTGAAGGCGCGCATCGACAAGCTTGGCATCGCGTGGAGTGCCACGGCCAACCCGGTGGTCTACTGGGACATCTACGGCAAGGCCGGCCATCCCGTACGCACCACCGTGTCCGAAATGGGACCGAATCTGCTCGGCCGCCTGCTCGAACTCAACGATACGCAGTCCGGCGTGCTCGAGGTCGCGTTCAAGGCCGCCGACGACGAAGGCCTGTTGCTGCTCGATCTCAAGGATCTGCGTGCACTGCTGGTGTATGCGAGCGAAAACGCAAAGGACCTCTCGCGGCGCTACGGTCTGATTTCGCCGACATCGATCGCCGCGATCCAGCGCTCCTTGCTTTCGCTTGAACAGGCCGGTGCCGACCAGTTCTTCGGCGAACCCGCACTCGACCTCAATGACTTCATGCGCCAGGACCTGTCCGGCCGCGGCATCGTCAACATCCTCGCAGCCGATCAGTTGATCCTGAAGCCGGAGCTGTATACGACCTTCCTGTTGTGGATGCTGTCCGAGCTGTTCGAAACGCTGCCGGAGGTTGGCGATCTCGATCAGCCCAAGCTGGTGTTCTTCTTCGACGAAGCGCACCTGCTGTTCGACGACGCGCCAGCGGCATTGCGCCAGCGTGTCGAGCAAGTCGTGCGCCTGATCCGCTCGAAGGGCGTCGGCGTGTATTTCTGCTCGCAGAATCCGGACGACGTACCGGACGTGATCCTCGGCCAGATGGGCAACCGCATCCAGCATGCATTGCGCGCATTCACGCCGCGCGACCAGAAGGCGGTCAAGGCGGCAGCGGAAACGTTCGCGCCAAATCCGAAAATCAAGGTTGCCGACGTGATTACCCAGCTCGGCGTCGGCGAGGCGCTCGTGTCGACGCTGCAGGAAGGGGGCGTGCCACTGCCGGTCGAGCGTGCGTTGATCGCCTCGCCCGGATGCCGCATCGGCACGGTCACCGATAGCGAGCGCGCGGCGGTGCGTGCGCGCTCTCCGATCGGCGGCAAGTACGATGCCTTGGTCGATCGCGAATCCGCATTCGAGAAACTCAACGCGCGCACGCAGGCCGCTCCGGCACAGGACGATGCCAAGCCGGCCGCAAAAGGTGAAGGCGAAGCCGGTGGCGGCTGGGTCGACAGCGCGAAGGACATGCTGTTCGGCACCAAGCGCCGCCAGGGCATGGTCGAAACGATGGCGAAGTCGGTCGTGCGCAATGCGGGCAGCCAGCTCGGCCGCGCGCTTCTGCGCGGCGTGCTGGGTTCGTTGAAGCGCTGACCACACGAATGCGCGCCGCGGACCCTCGATGACGACGAACGAAGAAACGATCGTGCCGTTCTGGGAGCGGCTGCGCGAAATCTGCCTGTATCCGGCGCATCCCGCCGCACTGACGACGATCGCGGCGCTGGCGCTGGCGCAACTGGTGGCGAGCTACCTGCCGCTCGGTCTTTTCATCGGCCTGATTGTCTGGGTCGCCTTGTACAAATATGCCTTCGAGTGTCTCCGTGCTTCCGCCAACGGACGGCTCGAACCCCCCGAAATCGGTTTCGATGTCGGCGACGAGCTCGGGCGCCAGCAGATTCTGCTGCAGCTCGTCTTCATCGTCGTCAGCCTTTTCTTCTTCGCGCTGCTCGGGCCATTCGCCGGCGTCGTGGTGCTGCTGCTGCTCGGTTTCGCCTATCCGGCCGCAACGATGTCGCTGGCGATGGACGAAAGCCTGCTCGGCGCACTCAATCCCGGCCAATGGTTCGCGGTGTGCACGCGCTTCGGCTGGCCCTATCTCGCCGTCGTTCTGCTGTGCCTGGTCATCTTCATCAGCCAGGCGTATGCGCAGTCGATGGTCGCGTCGGTGCTGCCGGGCATTCTGGCAACGCTCATCACCGCTTTCATCTCCAACTACGCGATCGTCGCGACGTTTCACCTGATGGGTTATCTGATCTACCAGTATCACGACGACGTGGGCTACACGCCCATGCCACCGCTCGCAGCGCTGCGCAACGCTGCCGACGATCCGGATCAGGGTTTGCTCGATGAAGCCGCCGAACTCCTGCGCGATGGTCATCCGCAGGAAGCCACCGACCACCTCGGCGACTCGATCCGAGCGCGTGGCGGCTCCGACGCCATGCACGCGCAATACCGCAAGTTGCTCGCGCTGACCGACCGTCGCGATGAACAGCTGCGTCATGGGCGCGAATGGATCGGCACCCTGCTCGCACAGGGCAAGGATCGCCGCGCGATCGAAGTCGCGCGCGAATGCCTTGGCCTCGATGCCGATTTCCAACCTGCCGAGGCCGATCAGGTCACCCGTCTCGCCGTCACGGCGGCCGATGCTAGCTCGACCGATCTCGCGCTGCAGCTCGTCTCCGGCTTCCACAAACGCTATCCGAAGCATCCGGACATCGCGCATAACTACCTGCTCGCGGCGAAGCTGCTGGCCGAGCGCAAGGGCAAGGATAACGAAGCACGCGCCCTGCTCGACCAGCTCGCACGCGCTTATCCCGAGCATCCGCTGGCGCCGGATATTGCAGCTTATCGGCAGTTCCTCGACAAGCTGACGACACCCGGCGCGCTGATGTGATCGCGCGCGGCTGGTGCTGAGGGGCGAGGCCGCGCGGTCTCCCGCGCAGGTCCAAGCTAGCGTCGCAGTTTGACCGCGGAGTCGTCAGGCCCCATCACGCGCAGATACTGGCGGTCGAATGCGGCCAGCTGGCTTTCCAGCTCCGAATAAGGTCCAGGCTGCCATGCCAGCGACGTGACGCCAAGGTATGCGTTCTCGCACAGGTTCCAATCCTGCCGGTTGGTCAGATCCCAGAACGCGATCGCAGGTTCGGGATCGAAGCCTGGCGCGGCGATCGCATCGGGGTGGAAGTACCAGTCGCAGAGGATCCGCGTGCGGTCGATCGCGAGCGCCTGTGCACGATGCACCAGCACATAGTCGGGATGAAACGAAATGAACGCGCTCGGAAACACGGTGTAGTAATAGACGCGCGCGCGTTCTTCCGCCGACAACGCCACGAACGGCTGCGCACAACGTGCGCCCCCGATCGTCATGCTGCCTTCCGGATTGCTCATCCACATCGGGCCGCCAAGCACGGGGCCTTCATCGAGATCATTTTCGGAATTGCGGAACGGCGTCAGCTTGTTCAACAGCGGATGCACGGTCGGGCAGTGATAGCACTCGCTGAAGTTGTGGAAAATGAGCTTCCAGTTCGCATCGACCTCGTACACCGCCTGATGCACCGAACGCAGCTCGGCGGCCTGGCGGTGCGCGAACTTGCCGACGAGCGCCGGCAGCGCCTCGGCAAACGGCAGCGGCTGGCGCGCGAGATTCAAGAACAGGAAACCCTGCCAGATTTCCAGCGCGGCAGGATGCAGCGGAAAGTCGGCTACATCGAAGGCGGCGACGTCGGCCATTGCCGGCACCGCGCGCAAGGCGCCGTCGAGACCATACGTCCACGCGTGATACGGACACTGGATTGCCGAGCCGAGCGTGCCAGCCGCCTCCTGACACAAGCGACTGCCGCGATGCCGGCAATGATTGTGGAACGCTCGGACCTCGCCCGCGCCATCGCGCAGCACGATCACGCTTTCCCGATCGATCTCGAACAGGAAGTAGCTGCCGGGCTCGGTGAGTTCTGAAACATGCCCGACCAGCAGCCATGAACGAAAAAATATCCGTTCGCGCTCGGTGCGGAAGATATCGCCCGAAGTGAAGTGCTCGCGGGCGAGCGTTCTCTGGCCGAAAGACGTGCGGGTTTTCATGGCATCGCATTCTGCCCGGTCTCGACCTATCCCGCCACGCCGCAGCACAGCGCGATTGAGTGGCCGAACGCCGCGCAGGTGCTGCTATTCGCTGCCGGGAGCCGCCTGCGTGAGCTGGCTTGACCGATGACCCGCACCGCGGCGTCGGCGCCTCAATCGAGGGCGTAGACGTTGCCGTCGGCGCTGCCGAAATAGACCACGCCATTCATCACCAACGGCGATGAATAGATCGAGCCGACGGAGTCTTGCCGATCCGTGGCGACCAGCGGCGCCTCGCGCCAGTTCGAGCGGAACAGCAGTGGGTTGTTGAATTTGCGCTCCGACGTCAGCACCCAGCCCGTGTTCCGTTTCGAGGCGTCGGTCTGGAAGTCCCACAGCAGGTCGCCGGTGACGAGATCACGCGCTTCCAGGGTTCCATTGAGCACGCCGAACAGCACCACATCGCCGACCACCGTGGGCGACGAAAACACGAACGCCTTGCCCTGTTGCTGCAGCACGGGCTTCCCGGTTGCCGCGTCGAGCACGTGATAGAGGCTCGAATCCGAGGTGGCGAAGAACACCTTGCCCTGGGTCACCGCGGGCGAACTGACGACCCAACTCAGCCCCGTGCTGAAGCGCCATTTTTCCTTGCCGCTTGCCGCATCGATGGCGTACAGATTGGAATCGCGGCAACCGGTGTAGACCACGCCGTCGACCACCGCAGGCGAGGACTGGAATCCGACCTGGTTGTGGATGAGGGGATCCTCGCCAGCGTGGTAACGCCACTTCTCCTTGCCGCTGATCGCGTCCACCGCATAAAGATAACTATCCCAGCTACCGAAATAGAGCACGCCGTTTGCCAGGGCCGGCGACGCATGCACGACGTCGCCGGTCTGAAACTTCCAGCGCAACTCACCGGAGGCGGCATCGAGCGCGTACAGATTTCCATCGCCGCTGCCGAAATACACCACGCCCTGTGCGACGACTGGGCTCGACAGGAAGACATCTTCGGGATCGGCGATCGTCTGCGTCGCCGGCTGCATGCCGTGCAGACCCTTCGCCTCGAAGCGGCGCTCGCCGGCCGTCGCGAACTTCCATTTCGTCGCACCGGTACGAGCATTCAAGGCGTAGAACTTGCCATCATAACTGCCGATGTAGACCGTGCCTGCGACGACGGCAGCGGTCGCCGCTACCGGGCCGCCGGTGGCATGTTTCCAGCGCTGGTGACCGCTTGTGGCGTCGACGGCATAGACATTGCCGTCGTCGCTGCCGAAGTAGAGGATGCCATCGCTCCAGACCGGCGACGAAGCAACGCGACTGCCAGTCGGGAATTTCCACGCGACACGATGAAACTCACGCGGCGCCCTGCCTGCATAGGCGCCCGTGTGCGCAACATCGCCGCGAAACATGGACTGCGCTTCGCAGGGATTGAAAGCGAATGCGGTCAATACGGTCATCACGAGCATCGATGTCTTCATGGCTCTCAACCCGGGCGGCGCAAGGTGAGCGGCAGTTCGTCCGGACCTTGCTCGAAGATCCCCTTGATGTCTGCGCTCTCCTTGCGGAATCGGCCTTCGAAATTGATGCCGATCTCAGTGGACTCGATGCGCAGGATACCCTCGCTCTGAGTGATCAGATCCACCGGAAGATTCGTCGTGCGCTTGCCGACGACGACGAATTCGGCAGTCGCCGGCGCGTCGGCATGATTGGCCAGCGTGATCGTTACGTGGCGCGAATATCCGCCGAATTCGTAGTCGCCAATCCACTGGCCCTCGATGTCCTTGGCGACCGCCGTGCTGCGCGGCGGCAGCTCGACCTGCGCAGGCCCGGTTTTGCGCAACGCGAACGTCGCCGTGTGTCCCGCCTGTTGGAACTCTCCGGTCATCGCGTCGCCGGCGTCGACATGCGCACTGAATCTCGCGCTGTCGTCCGGCGTGCGGCCGAAGCCACGCTGCAGCGCGAATTGCACCGACGAATCCTCGATCGCGATCTGCGCGAGCGGCGCGCCCTTGAGATTCAGACCGGCGGCGATCATGGAACCGGACCAGGCTCCTGATTTTTCCTGGTCCAGGTCGATGATCACTTCAAGTGTGTTGCCGGGAATCTCGATCGCGCCCTGCCAGCGGCCGGAAGCGACTTCGGCACCGTTGCACAGCAGTGCGGGAATGCCGCAAGACGCGGCCAGGATGAGTCGTCGCATGATCGCCCTCGACGAATGGCTGCAGAACCGAGTACAGAAAACGGCTGCCGACTGCGCGTCTGCGCGACCGGCATTGCGAAGGAAAATGCGCCCCGCAGCGGCGACTGCCGCGTGCCGGAAGTACCCCCATGTCGAGAGTCACACGCGCACATGCGGTGCCTCGGCAGATCCTTCCCAGGTCCAAGTTGCCGCGGAATGGGCCAGACAGAATCTCGGACTCTTTGCGACTGCAGCGAAAACTAGTCAGCGATGAGAACGCCGCCGCGCTTGCGCACGATCAGCATCGCGATCTCGAGCGACTGTTCGTAGTTGAGGCGTGGATCGACCTGCGACTTGTAAGCTCTCGCCAGATCGGACTCGGTGAGGTCGCGCGCTCCGCCAAGGCATTCGGTAACGTTCTCTCCGGTGAGCTCCAGATGCACGCCACCCAAACGCGTACCGGCGGCCGCGTGCACGTCGAATGCATGATCGAGCTCGCCGCGGATGTTCTCGAAGCGTCGCGTCTTCACACCATTACCGAGTGTTTCGGTGTTGCCGTGCATCGGGTCGCAGATCCACAGGGGTTTGCGACCCGCCGACTTCACGGCGGCCAGCAGCGGCGGCAGTGCGCTTTCGATCTTCGTCGCGCCCATGCGATGGATCAGCGTGAGGCGACCTGGGTCCTGGTCAGGATCGAGCGCATCCACCAGGCGCAGCAGCTGATCGGGCGTGACCGACGGTCCGATCTTGATGGCGATCGGATTGCGCAGGCCGCGAAAGTACTCGACATGCGCGCCATCCAGTGCCGCCGTACGCATGCCGATCCACGGAAAGTGCGTCGACAGGTTGAACCAGCCCCAATGTCGCGGCACTTGACGTGTCAATGCCTGCTCGTAGTGCAGTACGAGTGCTTCGTGCGAAGTATAGAAATCGACGCGCTGGTAGCTGCCGATCGATTCGCCGGCGAGCGTCTCCATGAAGCGCAGCGAGTTGCCGATCGACTCGACCATCTGCCGATACTCGCTCTGCAGCGGCGAATGCTCGACCCAGGCGAGATCCCAGTATTCGGGATGATGCAGATCGGCGAAGCCGCCGTCGATCAGCGCGCGCACGAAGTTCATCGTCATCGCCGAATGCGCGTGACCGCGCAACAGGCGCTGCGGATCGGCACGGCGCGCTTCGGCGCTGAACGCGGAACCGTTGACGAGGTCACCGCGGTAGCACGGCAAGGTCACGCCATCGCGCGTCTCGGTATCGGCCGAACGCGGCTTCGCGTACTGGCCGGCGAACCGGCCGACACGCACGATCGGCAGCTTGAGGCCATGCACGAGCACCAGGCTCATTTGCAGCATGACCTTCAGCCGGTTCGAAATCAGCGGAGAACTGCAGTCGTCGAAACTCTCGGCGCAGTCACCGCCCTGCATCACGAAGCGCTTGCCTTCGGCAGCGTCGGCGAGCAGGCGTTTCAAGGCGAGGATTTCCCACGAGGTGACCAGCGGTGGCAGTTCGTGCAGTTGCGCCAGCGCGCGGTCGAGTTCGCCCTTGTCGGCATACGTCGGTTGTTGCGTGTGCGGCCTCTGCAGCCAGGACGAAGGCGTCCAACCGATAGCTTCGCGGACGGGACTGATGCTGCGCTCGATCGACCTCATGACCATCACGGATGTTGCGGTGCGGAAAACGATCATGCCACAGGGGCGACGCGCCGCCTATCGCATGCCGGCGCGCCTGCGTCAGAACGCCGCCAGGCCGCCCGCGCGTACGCGCCTGCGGAAACCCGCCCAGAGCGCACCGACACCGAGCAGAACGAACCAGATCAGTGTCCAGCCTGGCATGGTGATACCGAGGAAGGTCCAGTTGATTTCGCCGCAGTCGCCGCTGGCCATGAAGGCCTTCTTGATGGCTTCGGCAATCGGGAACGATTCGAGCAGGTAATTGAGGCCCGGGCCGCAGCCTTCCATCAGTTCATCATGCGGCGCGAGCTGCACCCACAGATGCCGTACGGCGATGACCGCACCGACAGCGGCGGCGATCGCGACCAGGACCGCATAGATGCGGCGACCGCTCGCCTTCGGACCGTGCGCGGCACCGGCCAGGAAGAGCACGCCCATCGCGATGAACGCGACGCGCTGAAAGATGCATTTTGGACAAGGCTCGATGCCCATCGCGAACTGTTCGTAGATCGCATACGCGAGCAAGGCTGCACAAAACAAGCCGCCAATCAGGAACTGCGTGCGGAACGGCCAGGCAAAGGGATTCGGGTTCATCTGGGCTACCGTCGGATGCGCGGGCGAAAGGGCTGCGATGATCGTCGCTCGATGAAAGGCATACAAGCCTGCCGGCGGCACACCGCCCGTAGCAAGACCGCGACATCCGTCGAAAAGTTGCCGGCCCACAACGCAAAAGCCCCGGTCGAGCCGGGGCTTTACGCTGAATCGAGTTACGCGGCGATGCGTTATTCCGCTGCCGCTTCGGCGTCCTTGCGCGGGCGATCGACGAGTTCGACATAGGCCATAGGCGCATTGTCGCCGACGCGGAAGCCGCACTTCAGGAGACGCAGATAGCCGCCTTTGCGCTCGCGGTAACGCGGGCCCAGTTCAACGAACAGCTTGCCGACCGCCTGCTTGTCGCGCAGACGCGCGAAGGCGAGGCGGCGATTGGCCACGCCATCGGTCTTGGCGAGCGTGATCAGCGGCTCGGCGACGCGACGCAGCTCCTTTGCCTTCGGCAGCGTGGTGCGGATCAGCTCGTGCTTGAACAGCGACGCAGCCATGTTCTTGAACATCGCTTCGCGATG
>JBDTYM010000118.1:0-9585 GCA_040005635.1 Dokdonella sp.
CAGGCAAGAAAGAGAAGGATCTGCTGATCGGTTGAGCGGCAGCTACCACGCGCGACGAAAACGCCGGCCTCGTGCCGGCGTTTTCTTTTGCAGACGCCCGCACTTGGCCCCGAATCGCTGGCGGGGCACCGTGGCTTCCGCGATAATCGACACATGCCGGACACGACGGCAGGTGCTTGCGAGGCGGCGCGGAGTTTGCTTCCGCGGTCCGCCGGCGCAGCCCGGATAGGCTTCTTCGCATCATCGGCGCCGTGTTCGAAGGGATGGCGCCATCATCCGCTGAGCGCATTCAATCGACCACTATGAGCAAACCGATCTGGGAACCCGGCGCGGAACGCATCGAGCGCGCGAACATCAACCGCTTCATGCGTTTCGTGCGCGAGAGCACCGGCAACGAGGACATCCGTCGGTACGCTCCGCTGTACGAGTTCTCGATCCGGCATCCGGAGAAGTTCTGGCCGCTGGTGTGGGAGTTCTGCGGCATCCGCGCGCACGGCGAGCACGAGCCGGTGCTCGTCGAGCGCGACAAGATGCCCGGCGCGCGCTGGTTCCCGAACGTTCGCCTCAACTTCGCGCAGAACCTGCTGCGCTACAAGGACGACCGCACCGCAATCGTCTTCCGCAACGAGTGGGGCCACGCGCGCGAGTTGACCTATGCGCAGCTGCACGTGGAAGTCGGTCGCCTCGCCCACGCGCTGAAGCAGGCGGGCGTCGGCATCGGTGACCGCGTCGCCGGCTTTCTGCCGAACCTGCCCGAAACGATCATTGCGATGCTGGCGACCACGTCACTCGGTGCAATGTGGTCGTCGTGTTCACCGGATTTCGGCATCCGCGGGGTGGTCGACCGCTTCGGCCAGATCGCACCGAAGGTGCTGTTTACCGCCGACATGTACGGCTACGGCGGCAAGCGTTTCGATTGTCTCGAGAAAATCCGCGTCGTGATCGGCGAATTGCCGAGCGTCGAACACGTCGTGGTGATTCCGTACAGCGGCGATGCGCTGAAGCTCGACGGCTTGCGCAACGCCATCGCATGGCCTGACTTCGTCGGCAGCGAGGATCATCCGCTGCAGTTCGAGGCACTGCCATTCGATCATCCGCTCTACGTCATGTACTCCTCCGGCACCACCGGGGTGCCGAAATGCATCGTGCACGGCGCTGGGGGCACCCTGATCCAGCACCTCAAGGAACTCGTGCTGCACACCGACCTCAAGCGCGAGGATCGTTTTTTCTACTACACCACCTGCGGCTGGATGATGTGGAACTGGTATGTCTCCGGCCTTGCCGTCGGTGCCACCCTGGTCGTCTACGACGGCTCGCCTACGCATCCGGACGGCAACGCGCTGTGGAACCTCGCGGACGAGGTCGGCATCAGCGTGTTCGGCACCAGCGCGAAATGGATTTCGGCGATCGAGAAGGCCGGCGTGAAACCGCGCTCGACGCACAAGCTGCTGCCGCTGAAGACAATCCTGTCGACCGGCTCGCCGCTGGCGCCGGAAAGCTACGACTACGTCTACCGCGACATCAAGGAACGTGTCCTGCTCGCCTCGATTTCCGGCGGCACCGACATCATCTCGTGCTTCGCACTCGGCAATCCGCTGTTGCCCGTGTATCGCGGCGAACTGCAGTGCCGTGGACTCGGCCTGAAGGTCGAAGTGCTGAACGATGCCGGCAAGCCGGTGCGCGGCGAGAAGGGCGAACTTGCCTGCAGCGCTCCGTTCCCATCGATGCCGGTGTTCTTCTGGAACGATACGGATGGCCAAAAATACCGCGATGCCTATTTCTCGCACGTGCCGAACGTCTGGTGCCATGGCGATCACGCGCTGCTGACCGAGCACGACGGCATCGTGATCTACGGCCGCTCCGATGCCACCCTCAATCCCGGCGGCGTTCGCATCGGTACGGCGGAAATCTACCGTCAGGTCGAGCAAGTGCCCGAGGTGCTCGAGTCCGTCGCGGTCGGCCAGCACTGGCAGGACGACGAACGCGTGATCCTGTTCGTGCGCCTGCGCGATGGCGTTGCGCTCGATGACGGTTTGCGCGAGCGTATCGTCAAGCAGATCCGCGCGAACACCACACCGCGCCATGTACCAGCAAAGATCCTGCAGGTCGCCGATATCCCGCGCACGATCTCCGGCAAGATCACGGAGATCGCGGTGCGTGACACGATTCATGGGCTGGCGGTGAAGAATACGGATGCGTTGGCGAATCCGCAGGCGCTGGAGGGGTATAGGGATCTCGCTGAGTTACGCACCTGAGCGCCGGAATCCGCCCAATGCGCGTCTCGCGAACGTCTCCTAGTCTCCGCAAGCACAGTGGCACGCGATCGGATTTATCATGTGGCAATCAACCAGCGAAAGTCACTCTCCCAGCATTGCTACGTATGACCGCGCCTGTCACTCTTAAGAGACTCACTTCAGGCGAGTGCTTCGCTTAGTTCCGCGCGTAGATCGGCAATGTCCTCCACTCCCACCGATAGTCGAATCAGCGAATCGCTGATGCCGAGGCGTTTCCGATTCGCCGGCGGAATCGATGCGTGCGTCATGATCGCCGGGTGCTCGATCAGGCTTTCGACGCCGCCAAGCGACTCGGCTAGGGCAAACAAGTGGCAGCGCTCAAGTACTTTGCGTGCCTTACGAAGACCGCCTTTGAGCTCGACTGAGACGATGCCGCCGAAGCCATCCATCTGGCGCTTCGCGAGCGCAAGCTGAGGGTGCGACTTCAGACCTGGATAAATCACGCGTTCAACCGCCGGATGCTTCTCCAGCCACGTCGCCAGCTCCATTGCGCTCTCGCAGTGGGCACGCATGCGCAGGTGCAGCGTCTTCAAGCCGCGCAGCGCGAGAAACGAATCAAACGGCCCGGCGATCGCGCCAACCGAATTGTGCAAGAAGGCCATCTGTTCGGCGAGCTCGGAATCGTCGCCAGCGACGACGATTCCGCCGACCATATCGGAATGGCCGTTGAGGTATTTCGTCGCCGAGTGCAGCACGAGATGCGCGCCGTACTCGAGGGGGCGCTGCAGCATTGGCGAGCAGAACGTGTTGTCGACGACGAGGAGCAGGCCATGCTTCTTCGCGAAAGCGCCAACCTTGGCGAGATCGACGAGCTTCAGCATCGGGTTGGTCGGCGTCTCGGCCCAGATCATGCGCGTGTTCGGCTTCAACGCGGCCTTCAGCGCCGCGGCATCGTTGAGGTCGATGAAGCTGAAGTCGAGTCCCGCGCTGCGCCGGCGCACGCGCTCGAACAATCGATACGTACCGCCGTACAGGTCATCCATCGCTATGACGTGGCTGCCCGAGTCGAGCAGATCGAGAACGGTGCTGGCCGCCGCGAGTCCCGATGCGAACGCATAACCCTGGCGCCCGCCTTCGAGATCGGCGATACACCGCTCGTACGCCATCCGCGTCGGATTCTGCGTGCGCGAATATTCGTATCCTTTGTGCACGCCAGGGCTCTGTTGCACGTACGTCGACGTCGCATAGATCGGCGTCATGATCGCGCCCGTCGACGGGTCGGGGCTCTGGCCGGCGTGGATGGCGCGAGTGCCGAGACCGTGCTGCGCTTTTCCGGAGGGGCGTTTCATAGTAGCTTGTCCTTCAACCGCGGGGTTCAACCAAGAGATCGAGATGGGCATGACCATCGGTCTTCAATGCTGCGTCCTCGCGCTGCCATAGGCGCATGAGCGTTTCTTCATTCTCGCAAGCACTACGTGTGCCATCGAAGTGCAACACTGTCGTCGCGCCATATTCGAGCAGGACTGTGCCGTACGCTTCAGGTTCTACGTGGCCATTTTCGCGCAAACATCTGGGGTGGAACTCTGTCAGCACGATGGGCCGATCGCTCTGAAGCTTGAGTTCGAAACCATGCCATGCGTGCAGTTCGTAGCCCTCGATGTCGAACTTAACCACGTCGATATGGCCGGCGTCTCGCAGCAGTTCATCGAGGCGCCGTGCTTGTGCGTAAAGCGGCCGTTCGCTGTGCCGCCATTCGCGCACCACTTCGCCGTTGGATGAACCCCCATGTGTTCCCATACTGACGACGCAGGACGCATCGGCGGCTGCGAAAGGATGCACTTGTACGTTCATGAAGCGATTTCGTTCAAGGGTGGCGTAAATCAGCTGTAGGTTCTTATCCATAGGCTCAACCGCGATCACGCGGCCGGCAGTTCCGACAGCGTGCGCGGCTAGCGCGGTGAAATATCCGATGTTTGCGCCAACGTCGAGAAACACATCGCCTGAGCGCAAGCGCTCGCGCACAGCCGCCGTGACGTGCTCTTCCCAGAGTCCGGTCTGCCGGATGGTTTTGCCTATGTCGTTTTCGTCTTTGCGCGTCATTAGGACGAATCCGTCGAGATTCACTTCGACAACTTCGCTGTTATAGCGACTGCGAAATTCGTTCGACCCAAGGAAATACTCGGCAAGCTCGCGCGGAGGGAGTGGATTTTCGTTTATCAATCGTTTGAAAGCTTCATGGCCTTGCGTATCAGGCTTCCGCCCAAGCAGAAGTCGGTACGCGTAGTGAATATCCTCCAACGTCGCCCGCGCTTCGCTCACGAGACTCATGTCCCACCCATTCCCTTCGAAACTATAAAACCAAACGACGTCGAAGCGTATGGTCCAATGCGAAGCCTGATGTGCGCCTTGCCCTTGTACGGGGGCTCATCCACATATCGATCCGCCTCGGTTTCGCCGAGATAGAAATCGAGCGGCGCCACGGCGTGCCCTCGAGCACGCAGCAGCCCGGCGAGTTCGAGCAGATCGCGCTTGCGATAAATGACCGAACCGCCCGTCTCGATGGTTTCCTCGTCCGAGTCGCAATTGAGTTCCGTCGTGTGAACCGCGATACCACCAGGCCGCAGGCACTCCATCGCATTCAGCACGAAATCTATGCCTTGCTTCAGACTACCTAGATGTTCAAGCGCGCAAGACGACCACAGGAAGTCGAAACCGCGAAGATCATGTGAGATCGCCCGCATATCCGCTTCACGAAAACACACGCGCGAAGCAAACACCTCGTCGGGACAAATGCCACGGCTGTTCAACTGCATGAGACTCGAAGCGTGTTGATTCGTATCGACCCAGCCAGCCTCGTTTGCGCTATCCGGGTCCAAGTCCGATGCAACAATGGCGCATCCGGACTTCGCGAACAGCGCGGATAATGGCTCCGTGCCCACCGCAAAGCCGAGTCCACGCCGATCGGACCGCAACATGCCCCGTTCGTACAGCGCCTGCGTGATGTAGCACCATTCCCAGAGCTTGCGGTGCAAGCCTCCAGGCCTCTCGCGCAGGCACGTCGCCCAATAGCGAAACGCAGGGGATTCGATCTGTTCTTGCGTGCAAGCCTGCGATTTAAGGATGACGACACCCTCTTGTGGCTTCGCACCGCCGTCTGTTTTTACTGACGTGACTTGCTTGGAGTTGAACTCCCGCGACTCCATGAACCTCCATGCGACTTCAACGGGACTGAGTAGCTGCTCCTCAATAAGGGCGCAGTAATGTCGATAACCCTCAGGGTCGGGCTCTCGCCCTAGAAGCAGGCGATAGGCGTGATAAACATCTTCGGGCGTTGCTTTGTTCTTGCTCATAACTTTCCAATTGGCGCGTGTCAGACGGACGCACTCTGCTGCCCCATGTTCAAGCGCCAGCTTACCCAGCACGACGCCGTAGATAGTTGAGCAGATCAATCCGCGTTATCAGACCGACGAACTTCGTCCCTTCCAGCACGATCGCCACGTGCCCGGCATCGAATACCGGCATCAGTTGCTCGATGGGCGCCTTCACGTCGAGCACCTGCAGCGTGGTCGCCATCGCGGTCGAAACCGGGTCGCGGAACTTTGCTTCGTCGGCGTAGACGTGCAGCAGCAGATCGGATTCATCGAGGATGCCGACGATCTCGTCGCCGTCCATCACCGGCAGCTGCGATACGTCGTACAGCTTCATGCGGTTGTAAGCGGTGACCAGCAGTTCGCCGGGGCCGACCACGACGGTGTCGCGGTGCGCGTAGGGACGCAGGATCAGGTCGCGCAAGTCGCCAGTCGGTTGACGGTCGAGGAAGCCGTTGTCGAGCATCCAGTAGTCGTTGTACATCTTCGACAGGTACTTGTTGCCGGTGTCGCAGACAAAGACGACGACGCGTTTCGGTGTGGTCTGCTCGCGGCAGTATTTCAGCGCGGCAGCGAGCAAGGTGCCGGTCGAAGAACCGCCGAGCACGCCTTCCTTGCCGAGCAGTTCGCGCGCGGTGAGGAAACTCTCCTTGTCGCTGATCGCGTAGGCTTTCTTGACGCGTGAGAAATCGCTGATGCTGGGCAGGAAATCCTCGCCGATGCCTTCGACCATCCAGCTCGCGGACTTGGTCGAGAGCGTGCCTTCGTTGATGTACTGCGCGAGGATCGATCCGACCGGATCGGCCAGGATGAATTCGGTCCGCGGCGATACACGCGCGAAGTAGCGTGACAAACCAGTCATCGTGCCGGAGGAACCACAGCCGAACACGATCGCATCGACCTTGCCGTCGAGCTGCTCGAAGATTTCGGGGCCGGTCGTCTGCTCGTGCGCCGCCGGGTTGTCCGGGTTGCCGAACTGGTTGATGAAATAGGCGCCAGGAGTTTCCTCGGCGATGCGGGCGGCAAGGTCCTGGTAGTACTCCGGATGGCCCTTGGCGACATCCGAACGCGTCAGCACGACCTCGGCGCCCATCGCTTTCAGGTTGAATATCTTTTCGCGGCTCATCTTGTCGGGCACGACCAGGATCAGCCGGTAGCCCTTTTGTTGCGCGACCAACGCAAGCCCGAGGCCGGTATTACCGGCCGTGCCTTCGACGAGCACGGCGCCAGGCTTGATGCGGCCGGCTCGCTCGGCACCCTCGATCATCGACAGACCGATGCGATCCTTGATTGAACCGCCCGGATTCGCACTTTCGAGCTTCAGGAAGAGCTCGCAGACACCCGTGTCGAGGCGCTGCGTCTTGACTATCGGCGTGCGGCCGATCAGCTCGAGAACGCTGTGGTGGATCGTCATGCAGACTCCGCGGAGGCCGTGCGCCGCGGCAAGCGGGCGCTAGGGAAACATCTCCAGTGCGGAGACGTGCGCGGATGATAACCGAGCCGCCGTTGCGACGGTTTAGGCGACCGTCGCCAAATCCGGCGCGTGCGCGCAACTCTTAGGCGCCGCCGCGAAAACGGTCGGCGCCGCGGAGGGGAGTTTCAGCGCATCAGTGCGTGGACGCGTGCGTCGAGTCCCACATCTGCGTCAACTTGTCCTTGGTATGGAGCTTTTCGATCTTCATGCTGCGCAAGGTCGCTTCGTCCATTGGCAGCACGCCGAGCTCGGCGTCGCGTACTTTGCTGTCCAGTTCCTTGTGGCGGTAGTACAGGCTGCGAAACTCCGCATCTTTCTGCATCAGGGCCGCTACTTCTTCCTGGTTCTGCTCGAACATCGACTGACCTCCTCTATCGCAAAAACCGCAGGCGCAAGGACGCGGCGGTGAGGCCGCGCCCTTGCACTGCGGGACGAGTACTACGAGATTGCGCGATTGGCTCGGAGAGAGCCGCCGCAGCCGCAATGAGATCGGCAGGACCGGCGAGCAGGAGATCGATCGGTTCGGAGGCGGACGCCACTGCCAGGAAACGTCCGTATGCGCGAAGCGATCCTCGATGATTCGAGGGTTCGATGTCCTCTGTCGCGGTCGTTGCAGTCATGGGCTGGGGTATGCCCCAAGTGGGATTGGAGAAACACCGTGCCACTTGGGAGAGTGAAGCTACTCCTTCGCCCAGGACTTGGCAACACGACGCTACGCCAAACCGAAAATTTCTGGCGACGCCGCGGTATCGTGAAATAATCGTTCAAAAACAGTAAATTACATGTACACAGCGAGCACCACGGCGACGTCAGCAAACGCGCTCGGCCGTTGCCCTGTCAGGATTTCCGACGCGCCTCGCCAAGTCGTTTAGGGCGCACAAAACGGCTTCATGCACAGTGCGGCGGCGCCCTGCAACCCGCGCAACCCCGCTTCGGTTTCAGCCTCCCGATGAGGCCGGGTCTTGTCTCGGCTTGGCTTTCGGCTTCGGCTTGGCTGCGGGTTGGGGTTTCGCCGCGCCACCGTTCACGGCCGCTTCGAGTTCCGCTTCCTTTTTCGCCAAGGCAGTGGCCTTCGCCTGTGCGGCTGCCATGCGCTTGGCCTGGTCGGCTTCGTTGCGTGCGGCCTCGGCAGCCTGGGTGGCCTGTTCGCCTTCCGCACGCGCAGCTTCGGCGTCGCGGCGGGCGCTTTCGGCTTCTTCCGCGCGGATCTGCGACTGCAATCGCTGGCGTTCGAGTTCGGCACGCGCCTGCGCGGCATCGCGACGCGCGATCGCCAGCTGCAGGCGATCGTTCTCACGCTGCAAGTCGGCGCGCTGACTCTCGAGCGACTCCGCCTGCGCGCTCGCCTGAGCGATGTCGATGCGCCGCTCGACCAGATAGGCCAGTTGCTTGCGGTCGCCGCGCCCGGCGTCCTTGAATTCCGCCAACGCCGCACGCGCGCGCTCCATCTGCGCCGGCGCCCGTTGACCGAGCGCAGGGTCGGCCGCGAGCCGGTCGAAGCGGTCGGCAAGGCGCTGATACTCGTCATCGCGCGCGATCGCGTTGCCGGCGACTATGAAGCTCAGTGCCAGTGCGGCGCCGGCTATCCAATGCCGTTTCATGGCTGCGCCTCCGTCGATGCGTGCTCGGTCAGATCGCGGTCCATGTTCGCGTTGTCCCGATGCAGCTTGTCGACTGCCTCGCGCGCCTTGCCGCCGCGCGTCTTAGCGGTCGCCAGTTCACTGTCGGCCGCCGACTCGCGCGCCAGCTGGGTCGCAGCGTCGTAGTCCTTGTGCGCCTCTGCCGCTTGCGCCTGGTCGAAGCGCTGGCTGGCAGAGCGGTACTCGGCCGCGGCATAGGTGGGTGCACCTGCCGCACGGGCGCCGCCGAGCGCCCTCGAAGCCGCCGCAAGGTCCTCGACCGGCGGCCGGGTCGGGCTGCAGGCCTGCAGCAGGAACAACACAAGCGGAATTGCGACCCGTACGTGGATTTTTCGGGAACGAGTTGTCATATGCTTGGCGACCAGAAGTGTGAAAATTGTAAAAAGCCGTATCGTGCGGGGGACACGGCGCGATGCGGCACCATCGTGCCCGCGCGTGACGATCATGCCGCACGCCGCCCGCTCACCCGAAGCTTAGCGAGAAAAACCGATGGATATCGGCTACTTCCTGAAATTGATGACCGAGAAGGGTGCGTCGGACATGTTCCTGACCACCGGAGCGCCCGTCAATATCAAGGTGGAGGGCAAGCTCTATCCGCTGGGCAACACAGGCATGCCGAGCGGTATGGTCAAGAAAATCGCCTACTCGCTGATGGACGAAGGCCAGGTTCCGCAGTTCGAGAAGAATCTCGAACTCAACATGGCGATCGCGGTGAAGGACGCCGGGCGCTTTCGCATCAACGTGTTCAAGCAGCGCGGCGAAGTGGGCATGGTGATCCGCGCGATCAAGAGCGAGATCCCCAGCATCGAGCAATTGCAGCTGCCGTCGATCTTCCGCGACCTGATCATGGAGCCGCGTGGACTGATCCT
>JBDTYM010000119.1:0-9443 GCA_040005635.1 Dokdonella sp.
CGGCATCTGGCCCAGCGTCGACTGGTTCGAGCGCGAGGCGTTCGATCTGTTCGGCGTCGTCTTCGAAGGTCATCCGGACTTGCGCCGCATCCTGACTGACTACGGCTTCGTCGGTCACCCGTTCCGCAAGGATTTTCCGCTGATCGGCAACGTTGAAGTGCGCTACGACCCGGAGAAGAAGCGCGTCGTCTATGAACCGGTGACTTCGGTCGAGCCGCGCGTGCTGGTACCGCGCACGATCCGCGACGACTCCCGCTACGAGCAGGCCGTTGCCGAGACGGGCGCTGCGCAGAAAAAATGAAAACCAGACACGTCACTTTTTTCGCGGTGTAGTTCGGACGATCGAGCCATGCAGGAAATCAAGAACTACACGATGAACTTCGGCCCGCAGCATCCGGCCGCGCACGGCGTGCTGCGCCTGGTGCTGGAGATGGATGGCGAGACGATCGTGCGTGCCGACCCGCATATCGGCCTGCTGCATCGCGCGACCGAGAAGCTGGCGGAGTCGAAGCCGTTCAATCAGTCGATCGGCTACATGGATCGCCTCGACTACGTCTCTATGATGTGCAACGAGCACGCCTATGTGATGGCGATCGAGAACCTGCTCGGTGTGACCGTGCCCGAACGCGCGCAATGGATCCGCACGATGTTCGACGAGATCACGCGCATCCTCAATCACCTGATGTGGGTCGGTTCGAACGCGCTCGATCTCGGCGCGATGGCGGTGTTCCTGTACGCATTTCGCGAGCGCGAAGAATTGATGGATTGTTACGAGGCGGTCAGTGGCGCGCGCATGCATGCGACCTACTACCGGCCCGGCGGCGTCTATCGCGATCTGCCCGAGCAGATGTCGAAGTACAACGAGTCGCAGTGGCACAAGGGCAAGGACCTGGAGCGCCTCAACAGCTGGCGCGAAGGCTCGATGCTCGACTTTCTCGATGCGTTCACGGCCGACTTCCCTCGCCGCGTCGACGAGTATGAAGAACTGCTGACCGGCAACCGCATCTGGAAGCAGCGTACCGTCGACATCGGCATCATTCCGCCCGAGCAGGCCCTGGCGTGGGGCATGTCCGGCCCGATGTTGCGTGGCTCGGGCATCGAGTGGGATCTGCGCAAGAAGCAGCCCTACGCAAAATATGCCGAAGTGGATTTCGATATCGCGGTAGGCGTGACCGGCGACTGCTACGACCGCTACCTCGTGCGCGTCGAGGAGATGCGTCAGTCGAACCGCATCGTCAAGCAGTGCGTCGACTGGCTGCGTGCGAATCCGGGGCCGGTGATGGTGAAGAATTTCAAGGTCGCGCCGCCATCGCGTGTCGAGATGAAGGACGACATGGAAGCCTTGATTCATCACTTCAAACTGTTCACCGAGGGCTATTCGGTGTCGGCGGGCGAGACCTATGCCGCCGTCGAGGCCCCGAAGGGCGAGTTCGGCATCTATCTGGTCTCGGACGGCGCGAACAAGCCGTTCCGCCTGCACTGCCGCGCGCCGAGTTTCGTGCATTTGTCATCGATGGACGCGATTGTGCGCGGGCATATGCTGCCCGACGTCGTCGCGATGATCGGCACTTACGATGTGGTTTTCGGCGAGGTCGATCGATGAAAGCGACCGGTACTTATGAGGCGGTCAAGGATGTCGATCCGCAGGTCGCGTTGAACGCGCATACGCGTGAGCACATCGATCACTGGGTGGCGAAATTTCCGCCGGACCGCAAGCGCTCGGCGCTGATCCAGGGCCTGATGGCTGCGCAGGAGCAGAACGGCGGTTACCTCACCGACGAACTGATCACGGCCGTGGCGAAATATCTCGGACTGCCGCAAGTGTGGGCATACGAAGTCGCGACGTTCTATTCGATGTTCGAGACCAAGCCGGTCGGCCGCCACAACGTTGCGATCTGCACCAACATCTCGTGCTGGTTGAACGGCGCCGAAGGCATCGTCAGCCATTGCGAGAAGAAGTACGGCATCAAGCTGGGCGAGAGCAGCGCCGACGGTCGCATCTACCTCAAGCAGGAAGAGGAATGCCTGGCTGCGTGCTGTGGCGCGCCGATGATGGTCGTCGACGGGCATTACCACGAGAATCTCGACCTCGCAAAGGTCGATCAGATTCTCGACGGGCTGGAATAGTGTGAATCGATGCAGAGGTGGAAACCAAGGCGCCGTTGTTCCCGCGCGAGCGGGAGAAGCTCTGCAACGGCAAATGCCGATCATCCCAAATTCCTTTTACGCCGTGGCAAATGGATTCCCGCGTTCGCGGGAATGACGGCAGAGTGATATTCGCAACAGTTTGACTATCGGATTCGTCATGGCAGTTGGACCCGCACCGCAGGAACACCAGGTCGTCTACACGACGCTGCACTTCGAGCAGCCGTGGACGCTGGAAAATTATCTCAAGGTCGACGGCTGGAAGGCATGGAAGAAGATCCTCGCCGAGAAGCCCGACCCGGTGACGATCATCGACGAGCTGAAGAAGAGCTCGCTGCGCGGTCGTGGTGGCGCGGGTTTTCCGACCGGTCTCAAGTGGTCGTTCATGCCGCGCACGGCGCCCGGCCAGAAATACATCCTGTGCAACTCGGACGAGTCGGAGCCCGGCACCTGCAAGGACCGCGACATCCTGCGTTTCAACCCGCATTCGGTGCTCGAAGGTCTTGCAATCGCCTGCTACGCGACGGGTTCGACCATCGCCTACAACTACCTGCGCGGCGAATTCCATCATGAGCCGTTCGAGCACATCGAGCTGGCGCTGAAGGATGCCTACGCAGCAGGTCTGCTCGGCAAGAACATCGGTGGCAGCGGCATCGACGTCGACATTCACAACGCACTTGGTGCGGGCGCCTACATCTGTGGCGAAGAAACCGCGCTGATGGAATCGCTCGAAGGCAAGAAGGGCCAGCCGCGCTTCAAGCCACCGTTTCCGGCCGGTTTCGGCCTGTACGGCAGACCGACCACGATCAACAACACCGAAACCTATGCCTCGGTGCCGACGATCCTCAACAAGGGCGCCGACTGGTTCCTCAATGTCGGCAAGCCGAACAATGGCGGCCCGAAGATTTTTTCCGTGTCCGGTCACGTCAACAAGCCGGGCAACTACGAGATCAAGCTCGGCACGCCGTTTTCGGAACTGCTCGCGATGGCCGGGGGCGTGCGCAATGGCCACACATTGAAAGCCGTAATTCCGGGTGGCTCGTCGATGCCGGTGCTGCCGGCCGAAATGATGATGGCCTTGACCATGGATTACGACGCGATCCAGAAGGCCGGCTCCGGTCTTGGCTCAGGCGCGGTCGTCGTGATGGATGAAACCACCTGCATGGTGCGCGCCTGCCAGCGCATCTCGCGTTTCTACTTTGCCGAATCCTGCGGTCAATGCACGCCGTGCCGCGAAGGCACCGGCTGGATGTACCGCATGCTGACGCGCATCGTCGAGGGCAAGGCCGAGCTCGGCGATCTCGACATCCTGAAACAGGCGGCTGGACAGATAGAAGGCCATACGATCTGTGCATTCGGCGAGGCGGCAGCTTGGCCGGTGCAGGGCATGCTGCGGCACTACTGGCACGAATTCGAATACTTCATCAAGAACGGGCGTTCGATGGTGGATTCGCCAATGGAGGTTGCGGCATGAAGCCGACGGTTCTCGCTGCCTTCGAGCTTGGGATCGCACACGCTTTCCCTCGGCGTCATTCCCGCGAACGCGGGAATCCATGTTGCTCTTCGCAAGCCTCGAATTTGGATTCCCGCGTTCGTGGGAATGACGTCGTGAGTGGCGGGATGTGTGGCGCAACGGGAGCTGTCGCATGAGTGCACAGCCTGCAACGCCGCCCACGGCGCCGCCCGACCACGTGAACATCGAGATCGACGGTCGCTCGATGGCCGTGCCGAAAGGCTCGATGATCATTGCAGCTGCCGACAAGGCCGGTATCGCGATCCCGCGCTTCTGCTATCACGACAAGCTGCCGATCGCCGCGAACTGCCGCATGTGCATGGTCGAGGTCGAGATGGGCGGCAAGCCGATGCCGAAGCCGCAGCCGGCCTGTGCGACACCGGTCGCGGACGGCATGAAGATCCTGACGCAGTCGGTCAAGGCACTGTCCGCGCAGCGCAACGTGATGGAATTCCTGCTGATCAATCATCCGCTCGATTGCCCGATCTGCGACCAGGGCGGCGAATGCGAACTGCAGGATCTGTCGGTTGGCTACGGCCGTTCGGTATCGCGCTTCGTCGAACGCAAGCGCACGATTCCCGATGAAGACATCGGTCCGCTGGTAGAGACCGAGATGACGCGTTGCATCCAGTGCACGCGCTGCGTGCGCTTCATGGCCGAGGTCGCCGGCACCTATGAACTGGGCGGCATGGAGCGTGGCGAGCGGCTGCAGATCGGCACCTATGTCGGCAAGCCATTGATGAGCGAGCTGTCTGGCAACGTCATCGACGTGTGTCCGGTCGGCGCGCTGACGAACAAGCCGTTCCGTTTCCGCGCGCGCGCCTGGGAGCTGATCGCGCGCGAGTCGATTGGCTATCACGACGCGCTCGGCTCGAACCTCTGGCTGCATACGCGCCGGGGTGAAGCGCTGCGCGCGGTGCCGCGCGACAACGAAGCGATCAACGAATGCTGGCTGTCCGATCGCGACCGCTACAGCTGCGAGGGTCTGCATGCGGCCGATCGCGCGAGCAAGCCGCAGGTCAAGCGCAACGGCGCCTGGGTCGAGGTCGACTGGAACGAGGCGATCCGCGTCGCCAGTGAGGCACTGCGTGCGGCGCCACGCGGCGAGATCGGCGCCCTGTTGTCGCCAGCGACGTCGAACGAGGAAGGCCATCTCGTCGCCAAGCTCGTGCGCGCGCTCGGCAGCGAGCATGTCGATCATCGCCTGCGCCAGCTCGACTTCACCGACGGCGCCAATCTGTTGTCGTGGCAGATGCCAGTCGCCGACATCGAGAACGCCGGCACGATCGTGCTGGTCGGCTGCAATCCACGTCATGAAATGCCTCTGCTCGGCGCGCGCATCCGCAAGGCGGCCAAGCACGGTGCGAAAATCTTCGCGATCAATCCGGTCGACTTCGATTTCGATTTCGAGTTTGCCCTGGCCGGCAAGCGCATCGTCGCTCCGGACCAGTTCGTCGATGCGCTGATCGGCGCCGCGCGTGCCGTGAATACGGTCGACGGCGCGACGGCATCGGAGGCATTCGATCGCGACCTCGCCAAGGCCCTGGCCGGCGCCAGCGCAGCGGTCGTCATCGTCGGCGAGTCGGCGCAGGCGCATCCGCAGTCCTCGCAGCTGCGCAAGGCGGCGCGCTACCTGGCGCGCGCGACGCAGAGTTCGTGCAACGAAATTCCGCTGGGTGCAAACGCGCTCGGTCTGGCCCGCGTCGGGGCGATTCCGGGCGCTGCAGCGCTCGATGCGCAGGCGATGCTGGCAAAGCCGCGCAAGGCGTATCTGCTGTACAACTGCGAGCCGCCCGTCGATTTTGCGGACGGCTCCGCCGCGCTGGCGGCATTCGGCCAGGCGGGCAATATCGTCGCGTTCGCCGCGTATGCGAGCGACGCATTGAAGCGCGTCGCCTCGGTGATCCTGCCGATCGGCTTGTTGCCGGAAATCGATGCCACCCTGGTCAATGTCGACGGCGTTGCGCAAACGGTCGCGGCGGCAGCGAAGCCGCCCGGCGATGCGCGGCCGGGTTGGAAGGTCTTGCGCGCGATTGGTTCGGCCTTGTCACTGGAAGGCTTCGGCTTCACTGAAGTCGCCGAAGTGCGCGCGCAGATCGCGGCGATCGAGCCTGCCGCTGCAGCCGAATTCACGCCGCTGCTGGACGCGGGCATCGCGAACGCGGTGGTGTCTGCGAGCAGCGGTTCGAAACCTGCCGGCACGTTGCAACGCATCGCGACGACGGCAATCTATGGCGGGGATGCCGTGCTGCGTCGCTCGCCTGCATTGCAGGCACATCCGCTTTCGCGCAACAGCGGCGTCGTGTTGCATCCAGAGGACGCGCTTGCGCTTGGATTGGGGTCCGGCGCGTCGGCGCGCGTATCCGGCGTGGTTCTGTCGGTCGAGCTTTCAACGCGCGTGCCGCGCGGAGCGGCCTGGATCGAAGCCGGTCACGCCATCACCGCCACCCTGCCGCCGTACGGCGCCACTCTCGACATCGCCAAGGCGTGACGACGACATGACTGCGATCATCGACGCCTTCCACTGGTTCACCACGACGTTCCCGACGCTGTGGATGGGCATTGGCCTGTTCCTGTTCCCGCTGCTGCCGCTGATTCTCAGCGTCGCGATGTATGTGTACTGGGAGCGCAAGGTCATCGGCTGGATGCATGTGCGCATGGGGCCAAACAAGGTCGGTCCACTCGGCTTGTTCCAGACCTTTGCCGACGTTTTCAAGCTGCTGCTGAAGGAAGTCATCTACCCGACCAACTCGAACAAGAAACTGTTCCTGCTGGCACCGCTGTGGGCCTTGATTCCGTCATTCGCGGCCTGGGCCGTGGTGCCGTTCGGCGATCACCGGGCATGGTCGAATGCGAATGCGGGCCTGCTGTTCCTGCTCGCGATGACCTCGATGGGCGTGTACGGCATCATCCTCGCCGGTTGGGCCTCGAACTCGCGCTACGCGATGCTCGGTGCGATGCGCTCTGCCGCGCAGGTGGTCTCCTACGAAATCGCGATGGGCTTCGCGCTGGTCAGCGTGCTGATTCTGTCCGGCAGCCTGAATCTTTCCGACATCGTCAACGCCCAGGCCGGCAGCAAGGGTCTCTTCAGCTGGTTCTGGCTGCCGTTGTTCCCGATGTTCATCATCTACTTCGTGTCGGGCGTGGCCGAGACGAATCGCGCGCCGTTCGACGTTGCCGAGGGCGAGTCGGAAATCGTCGCCGGTTTCCACGTCGAGTACTCGGGAGCGCCGTTCGCGGTGTTCTTCCTGACCGAATACGCGAACATGATCCTGGTGTCGTTCCTGGCGCCGATCCTGTTCCTCGGCGGCTGGTTGTCGCCGTTCCCGCAGAGCTGGGCTTTTCTCGGCGCGCCCGGCTGGTGGTGGCTGGTGGCCAAGGCCTTCTTCTTCGCGACCGCCTATGTCTGGTTCCGCGCGAGCTTCCCACGCTATCGCTACGACCAGATCATGCGGCTCGGTTGGAAGGTGTTCATCCCGATCACGATCGTATGGGTGTTCGTGGCGGGCTGCTTGAAGTACCTCGGCTGGGCCGGGGCGAACACCTGAGGCGATTGGCGATGAATCGAGCGACGAGCTATCTCAAGAGTCTGCTGCTGCTGGAGCTGCTGTCCGGCCTCAAGCTGACATTCAAGTATCTATGGAAGCCGAAGTACACCGTGCGCTACCCGATGGAGCACATTCCGAAGTCGAACCGCTTCCGTGGTCTGCATGCGCTGCGCCGCTATCCGAACGGCGAAGAGCGCTGCATTGCCTGCAAGCTGTGCGAGGCGGTCTGTCCGGCGCTGGCGATCACGATCGATTCGGCGCCGCGCGAAGACGGCACCCGCCGCACCACGCGTTACGACATCGACCTGTTCAAATGCATCTACTGCGGCTTCTGCGAGGAGAGTTGTCCGGTCGATTCGATCGTCGAGACCTCGATCCACGAATACCACTTCGAGAAGCGCGGCGAGAACATCGTCAACAAGACGCAGCTCCTCGCGATCGGCGATCGCTTCGAGAAGGACATCGCCGCGGCGCGCGCCCAGGATGCGGCGTACCGGTGATGACGACACGCGCGAATCTGCAAGCCCTCTCCCGCGGCTTTGCCGGAGGAGAGGGTTGGGTGAGGGAGCGGGGCTCCAGAGAGGCTAGACCGTGAAGCTGAAGAAGAATCAAGCATGCATGACGCTTCGCAACTGCCTTTGTGCAGCCTGCGACGCGGCGACGAGCATGTCGCTCCGCCCCCTCACCCCGACCCTCTCCCCCCACGGTGAAGCCGTGGGGGGAGAGGGGGTCAACGCGTTGCGTCGTGGAGTGCGTGCATGACCTTCCAATTGTTCTGCTTCTACGCCTTCGCCGCGATCACCACCGGCGCCGCGCTCGGCGTGATCTCGGTGCGCAGTCCGGTGCATGCGGCGCTCTTCCTCGTGCTGACCTTCTTCTCGACCGCCTGCCTGTGGCTGCTCGCCGATGCCGAGTTCCTGGCGATCGCACTGGTGCTGGTGTACGTCGGCGCGGTGATGGTGCTGTTCCTGTTCGTCGTGATGATGCTCGACCTCGACCTCGATCCGCTGCGCGAGGGTTTCGTGCGCGCACTGCCGATCGGCCTCGCGGTTGCGGTCCTCATGCTGGTCGAGATGCTCGCGTTGATTGGTGTGCGTTCGATGCAGATCGCGCCATCGGCCGATCCGGCTGCTGCTGCCGGCATGTCGAATACGACGTGGCTGGCGACTGCATTGTTCAGCCAGTTCATGTTGCCCTTTGAAGTGGCCGCGCTGATCCTGACCGTGGCGATTGTCGCCGCGATTCCGCTGACGCTGCGCCATCGCGTCGGCGTGAAGACGCAGGATGCCGGCCGCCAGGTTCGCGTCGATCCGCGTGATCGCGTGCGCATCGTCAAGATGGCTGCCGAGAAGCCTGTCGTCGTCAACAAGGAGTCTCCCGCGCCATGATTCCGTTGTCGCACTATCTGACCCTCGGCGCGATCCTGTTCTGCATCGCGGTCGCCGGCATCTTCATCAATCGCAAGAACGTCATCACCCTGTTGATGGCCATCGAGTTGATGCTGCTCGCGGTCAATACGAATTTCGTCGCGTTCTCGCGCTACCTCGGCGATCCTTCCGGCCAGGTGTTCGTGTTCTTCATCCTGACCGTGGCCGCGGCCGAATCGGCAATCGGTCTGGCGATCCTGGTCGTATTGTTCCGTAATCGCGCGACGATCAATGTCACTGAAATCGACACCCTCAAAGGGTGAGCCGGGTTTTCGAGCGATGCCTTCGGGCATCGCGAGCCGGCAAACGGTTCGACATGGATGTCGAGACCGGAACGACGTACCTGGGAGGGTTAATTGAATGAAGGGTGGTTCGTGATAAGCAAAAGCATCCTACTCACGATCGTGCTGGCGCCGCTGTTCGGCGCGCTGGTCGCCGGCCTGTTCCGTCGCCAGGTCGGGCGCGTCGGCGCGGCCACCGTCGCCATCGCCGGCGTCGCGCTGGCCTGCGCGCTGTCGTTCTACGTGCTCTATCAGCTCGCCTTCGATGGCGCACCCGTGTTCAACCAGAACCTGTACACCTGGTTCGAGATCGGCCGCTTCGGCGCGCACGTCGGCTTCATGATCGATCGCCTGACAGCGATGATGATGGTCGTCGTCACGTTCGTCTCGCTGATGGTGCACGTCTACACGATCGGATACATGGCCGACGACGACGGCTTCCAGCGCTTCTTCAGCTACATCGCGCTGTTCACGTTCTCGATGCTGATGCTGGTCATGAGCAACAACTTCCTGCAGCTGTTCTTCGGCT
>JBDTYM010000120.1:0-9369 GCA_040005635.1 Dokdonella sp.
ACACCTTCCTCGGTGGCGAGGACTTCGACAAGCGCGTCATCGACTATCTCGTCGAGGAATTCAAGAAGGACCAGGGCGTCGACCTGAAGAACGATCCACTCGCGCTGCAGCGTCTGAAGGACGCCGCCGAGCGCGCCAAGATCGAGCTTTCGTCCGCGCACCAGACCGAGGTCAACCTGCCGTACATCACGGCGGACGCGTCGGGTCCGAAGCATCTGAACATCAAGCTGACGCGTGCCAAGCTCGAAGCGCTGGTCGAGGACCTGGTCAAGCGCACGATCGAGCCCTGCCGTACCGCATTGAACGATGCGGGCCTGCGCGTGGCCGACGTGCAGGAAGTGATTCTCGTCGGCGGCCAGACGCGCATGCCGAAGGTGCAGGAAGCGGTCAAGGATTTCTTCGGCAAGGAGCCGCGCAAGGACGTCAACCCGGATGAAGCCGTCGCCGTCGGCGCCGCAATCCAGGGCGGCGTGCTCGGCGGCACCGTCAAAGACGTGCTGTTGCTCGACGTCACGCCATTGTCGCTCGGCATCGAAACGCTCGGTGGCGTGTTCACCAAGTTGATCGAGAAGAACACCACGATTCCGACCAAGGCAAGCCAGGTGTTTTCGACCGCCGAGGACAATCAGAACGCGGTTACCGTGCACGTGCTGCAGGGTGAGCGCGAGCAGGCGCGCTTCAACAAGTCGCTGGCCAAGTTTGACCTCGCCGGCATCCAGCCGTCACCGCGCGGCACGCCGCAGGTCGAGGTCACGTTCGACATCGACGCCAACGGCATCCTGCATGTCGGCGCGAAGGACAAGAACACCGGCAAGGAACAGCGCATCGAGATCAAGGCTGGCTCGGGCCTGTCCGAGGACGAGATCCAGCGCATGGTGCGCGACGCCGAAGCCAACAAGGAAGAGGATAAGAAATTTCACGAACTGATCGGCGCGCGCAACAAGGCCGACCAGCTCGTGCACGCCACCCGCGACGCGATCAAGCAGCATGGCGGCAAGGTGCCGGGCGACATCGGCCGCATCGAGGAAGCGCTGGCCGATCTCGAGAAGGTCATGAAGGGCGACGACAAGGCGCAGATCGACTCGCGCACGACCAAGCTGGAAGAAGTCTCGCAGTCGTTGCACGCGGCCGCGGCTTCCGCTCCGCCCGCGGGCGACTCGCCGGAAGCCGCGCAGGCGGGCGGATCGGCCAAGCACGACGATGTCGTCGACGCCGAGTTCACCGAGGTCAAGGACGACAAGAAGTAATCGACGGCCGCCCGGCGCATGGCGTCGGGTGGCCGGATTGTTTCGACCCGATTGCTTTCGGAATCGCGAACACCACTTTTGACGTCATGCCCGCGCGAGCTGGCATCCACCGAACAGGCCATCGCCACATCGGCACAAGCCCGTGGATCCCCGCCTTCGCGGGGATGACGAATGAACAAGCTATGTGAAGGGGATCACTCGTTGTCATGAATGCATCAAGGATGGTCCCCGACAGGCTGCTCGGCAGCCGACTCCCCAGCGCATCGCGGTCGACTGACACACGATGAGCAAGCGCGACTACTACGAAGTGCTCGGCGTCGAGCGCGGTATTGGCGACGACGATCTGAAGAAGGCGTTCCGCCGCGTCGCGATGAAATGCCATCCCGACCGCTGTCCCGACGATCCGGCCGCGCAGGAGAAGTTCAAGGAAGCCAAGGAAGCCTACGAGGTTCTCTCGGATGCGCAAAAGCGTGCGACCTACGACCAGCACGGTCATGCCGCGTTCGAGAACGGCGGCGGTCGCAATGGCTTCAACGGCGACGTCGGCGACATCTTCGGCGACATCTTCTCCGACATTTTCGGCATGGGCGGCAATGGTCGCGGTCGCGCGCGGCGCGGTTCGGACCTGCGCTATCTGATCGAGCTCGATCTCGAGGAAGCGGTGTTCGGTATCGAGAAGCAGATCGAAGTGCCGACCCTGGTCGAGTGCGCTTCGTGCAGCGGCAGCGGTTCCAAGGACGGCAAGACGTCGACCTGCACGACCTGCCGTGGCCAGGGTCGCGTGCGCATGCAGAATGGCATCTTCTCGATCCAGCAGTCCTGTCCGCATTGCGGCGGTGCGGGCAAGGTCGTGACCAATCCGTGTGGCGATTGCCGCGGCGAGGGCCGTGTAAATGACGAGCGCTCGCTGTCGATCAAGATTCCGGCCGGCGTCGACACCGGCGATCGCATCCGGCTGACCGGGCAGGGCGAGGCGGGTCCGAGCGGCACCGTGCCGGGCGACCTGTATGTCGAGGTGCGAGTGCGCGAACACGCGATCTTCCAGCGCGAGGGCGACGACCTGCATTGCGAGATTCCGGTTCGCTTCGGCCAAGCCACGCTCGGCGCCGAGCTCAAGGTGCCGACGCTGGAGGGTGAAACCGAGATCGCGATACCCCCGGAGACGCAGACCGGCAAGCTGTTCCGGCTGCGTGGCAAGGGTGTCAAATCCGTGCGCAGTGGCCGAACCGGCGATCTGCTCTGCCGTGTCGTCGTCGAGACGCCGGTGCGCCTGACCATCGAGCAGCGCGAGCTGCTGCAGCAGTTCGAGGCGACCTTCATCGGCGTCGATGCCGCCGCGCACTCGCCGCGTAGCACTTCTTGGCTCGATGGCGTCAAGCGCTTCTGGGATCGCGTGACGTCGTGACGCCGGACCGCCGCACCCTGCGCGGCGGCGCAGGCCACTGAGCTAACATCCGCGCTCCGCAGCCGGAGTGCGTTGATGGATATCCCGATTCCTGTCGCCGTTCATGGCGCTGCTGGCCGCATGGGGCAATCGATCCTCGAGGCCTTGCGCACGCGCGATGATCTGCAACTGGTTGCCGCGCTCGTGCGGCCCGGACAGCAGGAGAAAACGCCGGCATCCCTGCAAGACTCGCGCATCGACTGCTGCGATGACCTGCCGGCAAGCGTTGCGCCGGCTGTGCTGATCGACTTCAGCGTGGCTGCCGCGTTTGATCGCGCGCTGGCCATGGCCCTGCAACGGCATATCGCCTTCGTCAGTGGAACCACCGGGCTCGACGCGCATCAGCGCGCGGCGCTCGAATGTGCGGCCACGTCGATTCCCGTGTTGTGGAGCGCGAACTTCAGCCTCGGTGTCGCGGTACTGACCCGGCTCGTCGGTGAGGCCGCACGCGCGCTGCCGCAATGGGATTGCGAGATCGCCGAAGCCCACCACGAGCGCAAGCAGGACGCACCATCCGGCACCGCGCTGGCGCTGGGGCGCGAGGTCGCCGCCGCGCGCGGAGTGGATTTCGACGCGGTCGCGCAGCGTTCCCGTGTCGAGCGGCACATTGTGCGAGTCACAGGCGAGATTGGCTTCGCCGTGACCCGCGCCGGCGACATCGTCGGCGAGCACACGGTCCTGTTCGCCACTTCCGGCGAACGCATCGAGTTGGTGCATCGAGCGACCGACCGCGGCATCTTCGCGCGCGGCGCCGTCACGGCAGCCGCCTGGATAGCGGGGCGACCGCCGGGGCGCTACACACTGCACGATGTCGTCGCGACGGATCCTTCCTAGCCCGCCCCGTCCGCGACTTGCGCGTGCCATCACCCATCCGTGATTCACTGCCAGATCGAGCCTGCAAGAACGGCGATCGCGGTCCCAAAAAGGGCGCGGCAAGCTTGAAGGGCGCCTAGACCTTTGTCTAGGATGCCGCCGCCCTCGCGCCGGGTGTAGCGTTTGTCACAATTCGGTCACTAAAAACTAAGCTGACTGTAACAAGCGTCGGTCAACCTTGCGCGGATCACGAATGCTTAACCTCGAATCGACGCCGATGGGTCGGTCCGTGTCCTGGGGAGGATATGGGGAAAGCCTTTTTCAACTCACTGCCTTGGAACTTACCAATATGATCAAGTCCATCTCCCCTGTTGCCAGCGGTCTCAAGAAGACTGCGCTGGCGTCTGCCTTCGTGGCGGTGCTGGCCATTGCGGGCGCGCCGGCCGCGCAGGCCGCCGACGACGGCAGCCTGACCTGGAATGGCATCACGCTGTACGGCACGCTCGACGTGGGTGTCGCCTATCAGAACCATGGCGCGCCTCTCAGCGACGATTTCTACGTCGGCCTCGACTATCTCGTCTCGAAGAACGGCCGCAAGTCGATCAGCGCGGTCGCGCCGAGCGGTCTCAGCCAGTCGAAGGTCGGCCTCAAGGGCACCGAACCGCTGACCGACGATCTGTCGGCTGTGTTCAACGCCGAAATCGGCTTCAACCCGACCTCGGGCAAGCTCTCCGACGCGCTGCAGTCGCTGGTCAATGCGAACGGCAAGCCGTTGACCGCACAGGACACCGCTGGTGACGGCAGCCGTGCGGGCCAGGTCTTCAACGGTCCGGCCTTCCTCGGTCTGAGCTCGAAGACGTTCGGTACGCTGACCGCCGGTCGTCACAACTCGCTGATGCTCGACGACGTCAACAAGTACGATCCGATGGGCGGCTCCTACGCCTTCTCCGTGATCGGTTACTCGGGTGCGACCGCCGGCATGGGCAATACCGAAAACGCGCGTTTCGACGATTCGGTGAAATACAACTACACGTACCAGTGGCTGCGCGTCGGCGCGCTCTACCAGTTCGGTCACAACGGTGACAGTGGCAAGGGCGGCAGTGCGGAGCAGATCGATTTCGGCTTCGACTATGCCGGCTTCTCCGGCGACTTCCTCTACGGTTCCAAGAACGGCGCCATCGGCGCGGGTTCGCTGAGCGCTGCGCAGTTGGCTACGGGCGTCCCGCACGATTCGCTCGTCGCGACCGTGTCGGACACCACCGCGTACTCCGGCCTGCTGAGCTACACCGCCGGTCCGTTGAAGTTCTCCGGCGGCTACGAGCACATCGAATTCGAGAACCCGGAACATCCGCTGAGCGCGGGCTTCAGCGGCCTCGGCAGCTACGATTTCAGCATCGTCAACAATACCGCCTACAACCGCCACCGTATCCTGCAGGTGTCGTGGGGCGGCGCGAAGTGGACGATCACGAAGGAGCTGTCGCTGACCGGCGCCGTCTATCACTACGACCAGAACAGCTATCGCTCGTCCGGCGGCACGAACGGCGCGCCAATCGTCGCCAACAACTGCTCGACGAACGTCGCCGGCAGCTGCAGCGGCGATCTGTGGGCGTACTCGCTGATGACCGACTACCGCTTCACCAAGCGCTTCGACGTGTACGCCGGCGCGATGTATTCGGAAGTGCAGGACGGCCTTGCCAGCGGCTACCTGCATCCGAACAACCTGAACGTGATGGTCGGCGCGCGCTTCGCGTTCTGATCGACGAAGAACTCGGGTGACTGCCGGTGTCACGGCAGTCAGCGTTTCAGCCGCGCGAGCTCCTATCGCGCGGCTTTTTTTCGTCTGCAGAAAGCGCGGGCAGGTGCTCGCGACGCGCCCGGATTCGGGCATCCGGACCCAGGCTTGCGATCGTCCCGCACACTCGCCTAGTGCCGACAAACGCGTTATGTTTGCATGACTATATCGAACTGGGGCGATCCATGATTTGCGAGCCGATGATCAAGGCGCCGGCATTCGCCGCGCGCATCGCGGGCCTCGCGCTGACCGCTGCACTGTTCATCGTGCCGGCCAGCGCGATGGCAGACGACGAACTGGTGTTTGCGGCAGCCAGCCTGAAACCGGCCCTGGACAGGATTCTCGCCAGTCCTGAAGCCGCCGCAATCGGCAGCGTCAAGGCCAGCTATGCGGCAAGTTCGCAACTGGCCAAGCAGATCGAGGCGGGCGCGCCGGCCGAGCTGTTCATCTCGGCCGATCAGGACTGGATGGACTATGTGGCGACGCGCAAGTTGATCGTGGCCGACACGCGCGGCGACCTGCTCGGCAATGCCCTGGTGCTGGTGGCGCCGAAGGACAGCAAGGTGCAGCTAGCGATCGCGCCGGGGTTCGATCTTGCCGGTGCGCTAGGCGCCGATGGCAAGCTGGCCCTCGGCGAACCCAATAGCGTTCCAGCCGGCAAGTATGCGAAGGCTGCGCTGACCCAGCTCGGCGCGTGGGAACAGGTTTCTTCCCACGTCGTGTCCGCTGACAACGTACGCGCCGCATTGAATTTCGTCGCGCGCGGCGAAGCGGCACTCGGCGTGGTGTACCGGTCGGACGCGGTTTCCGAGCCGGCCGTGCGCGTGGTCGGAACGTTTCCGAAAGATTCGCATGCGCAGATCATCTATCCGGCAGCGATCATCGCCGGCCACGATTCGCCGGCTGCCCGCAAGCTGCTCGAATTGCTCAGGCAGCCCAAGCAGCAGGCGGTGTTCTCCAGCCTGGGCTTCGACGCGCCGCCAAAGCCATAGGCGACGTTCGAAAAGAAAAGGCCGCCGAATGATTCGGCGGCCTCGAGCGACGGCAGGGCTGCTGTGTCACTGCCTGGTGGAATCAGGCTCGTCCCGGCGAGCACCGGACCCGGCGCCTCACGCGCCGCCAGATGACCCTGTTCTCTAGAAATAGATTTGTGCACGCACCTCGAAGATGCGCGGATCGAGCGACAGATTGCCCTTGTCGCTGGTCGCCCAGATGTAGTTCGCCTGCAGCTTGAAGTGCGTGGTCAGATACCAGTTCGCACCGACGGTCCAGTCGTGCTCCTTGCCGCCCTGGATGGAGCCGTCGTTGAGATCGACCTCGCTGTAGCGCACGGCCAGCTCCACCGCACCCCACGGGTTCTTCGGTTTGATGTTGCTGACGTTGCCGAGCGTGTACGGCCTCGATTCGCCGGTGAGCGTCCAGGTACCGAACACGTAGCCGCCCTTGGCCTTGAAATCCGCATTGCCGCCGTAGCGGGACACGTCTTCCTGCAGCAATTCGCCCTGCACCGACCAGGGCCCGTTGATCCACAAACCTTCGAGGCCGCCGCGATTGATGCGATCGGCTTTGCTGAGCGCACCGCTGCTGACCAGCCGGATCGGGCTAAGGCCGGTTTCGGGCGGCGTCGAGACGGTGACGCTCGGCGGATGATTGACGCCGAGGCCGTCGGTGGTGCTGTCGCGGTCCTCGCGCGAGGCGGACACGCCGAGATGGATGACATCACCATCGGCCTTGCGAGGTGTCCACGCAACCCGGCCGGCTGCGGTCTTACCGTCGTTGTCGCCGAGCAGATCCTGGCCCCAGTAGTAGCCGACGTTGACGATGTACTGCGGGCGTTCAAAGGCCCAATCGATACCGGTGCGACGGTTCTCGTAGATCGCCTGCACCGGCAGCGCCAGCTCGAGAAACGTATCGCATTTGGTGCAGGTGTTGCCTTCGAACGCCACCATCGTTTTCGTGTAGCCGAAACGGAACGAGCCGTAGTCGGCACCGAACACGGCCTTGGACTGGATGCGCAGGAACGTGTCGAGCCAGGTCTTGCCCTGGTATTCGTAGTCGATGATCGCGTCGTAGACGCCTTTCTTCTTCAACGTCAGCCCGAGTTCCTTGCGCCGGTTCGTATGCGAATCCTCGAAGCGATGGGTGCCGTTCGGCAGCGTGTCGTCGCTGAATTCGTTGACGTCGTAGCGATAGACGCCGGTAATGCCGATATCGGTGCCGTCGCCGAATGTGTAGTGGGTCGGCCAGTCTTCCAGGTCGTAGGCCCGTGCCGTCGATGCCAGGGCGACTGCCGCCAAAGCCGTGAACATCTTCAAGTGACGCGTCATGGAATCCCCCGTAGCTGCGCAGACGCCATAGTCCGATGCGAGCGCTGCCGACCTGAACTGAAACATCGTTGTAACCTCATGCCGCGGACGCGGGGAGGATCGATATGTTCGACAAACCATATCGAAAGCGTTGTTCGGGTGCAACCGTGGCTTGGGGTGGCGCTGCAAGGCTTTCTGGCCGGTGGTCTATCGCGTATTGGCCGGAACATCGGCCAAAAAAAGGGGCGCTTGCGCGCCCCGAGGAGACTGAGTTGAAACAGGGATCAGAAGTACACCTGTGCGCGCAGCTCGAACACCCGCGGGTCGACGTCGGCCAGGCCGTTGATGGGATTGCCGTAACGCTTGGTGCTGTTGGCCCAGACGTAGTTCGCCTGGAACTTGTAGTGGGTGCCGAGATACCAGTTGGCGCCCACGGTGAAGTCGTGCTCCTTGCCGCCGAACACGGGGCCGTCGTTCAGATCGACCTCGCTGTAGCGCGCGGCGATTTCGAACGCGCCCCAGGAGTGAAGCGGCCTGACGTTGCCGATCGCGCCCTTGCTGTACGGACGGCTTTCGCCGGTCAGCACCCACGATCCGGACACGTAATAGCCGCTGCCTTCGAAGCTTGGCTTGCCGCGCGGGTCCGCACTGAAGGTCAAATATTCGCCCTGCAGCAACAGCGGTCCGTGAATCCAGGCGCCTTCAAAGCCGGCGCGATCGATGGTGCCCGGATTGCTGAGCGCACCGGTATCGACCAGGCGGGTGGCGAGAAGATTCGCTTCGGGACGCGCTCGGAATCGCGCCTGCGGCGGCGTCACCACACCTTTGCCGTCGGTCGTCGCGTCGCGAGTCTCGCGTTCGACGGCGATGCCCAGATGAATCACGTTCGACAGTTCACGCGATCCCGCGCCGGGCTGGCGACTGACCGGATTCCACACCGCGCGCGCGGCCGGTCCATGCCCATCGTTGTCGCCGTTGAGGTCGCCACCGCTGAAATAGGCGGCATACAGCATCCAGTTCGGAATGCCGTAGTAGCTCCAGTCGGCGCCGATGCGGCGATCCATATTGGCTGCCTGCACCGGCAACGCGCGTTCGAGGAAGGTCGTAGCGCTCGAGCTCGACGCTTCTTCCCAGCCTACCGGCGTCTTGAACTGGCCAACGCGAAAATCACCATAGTCCTTGTTGCCGTAGCGGAAGAAATTGTCGATCCACTTGCCGTGCACACCGACGCTGGCGGTCTTGAAGCCGGTCACGGTGAAGTCGTAGCCGATGTTGAAGTCGACGCCCCAGGGCGCTTTGCCGTAGAAGTTGAATTCCTTGCGACGCCACGCATTGGCATCGGGGAGGATCTCGGCGCCAGTCGCCGGATTCGTGGTGTCGCCGGAGAACTGGTTGAGATCGTATTGGTAAAGGCCCTTGAATCCGAACTCGTAGCCGTCGTCGGTCTTGAGCTTGGTCGGCCAGTCGTACAGAAAATCATAGGCCATGGCGTCACCGCCAAACGCGCACAGCAGCGCGGCGGCAATAGCTTGTCGCAGTTTCATGTGAATCCCCAGTGGTGGTAACTAAAAACGCAAGGATTTTGTAATCGTTTAGTTACTACCCGATGACACCACGACGCGGCGCAATGTCGCCGTCGCGTTCGAGCGCGCTCTACTCAGATGGCGACGGTCTTGTGCCGATAAGCGCACAGATCGTTGATCGCGCAGGCCGGGCAATCCGGCTTGCGTGCCTTGCACACGTAGCGGCCGTGCAGGATCAGCCAGT
>JBDTYM010000121.1:0-9299 GCA_040005635.1 Dokdonella sp.
CGCGTTGTTCACGTTCTCGATGCTGATGCTCGTCATGAGCAACAATTTTCTGCAGCTGTTCTTCGGCTGGGAAGCGGTCGGCCTCGTCTCGTATCTGCTGATCGGCTTCTGGTTCAAGCGACCGAGCGCGATCTTCGCCAACCTGAAAGCGTTCCTGGTCAACCGTGTCGGCGACTTCGGCTTCCTGCTCGGTATTGCCGGCGTGTTGTTCTGGTTCGGCTCACTCGACTACGCGCAGGTGTTCCAGGCCGCGGCGCCCGCTTACGGGGTCGGCGAGAAGACCGTCGAGCTGATTGCCGGTCATCCCTGGCATGTCGCGACGATCGTCTGCGTCTGCCTGTTCATCGGTGCGATGGGAAAGTCGGCGCAGGTGCCGCTGCACGTGTGGCTGCCCGATTCGATGGAAGGCCCGACACCCATCTCGGCGCTGATCCATGCGGCGACGATGGTGACCGCGGGCATCTTCATGGTCGCGCGCATGTCGCCGTTGTTCGAGCTATCGGGCGCCGCGCTGTCGTTCGTGCTGATCATCGGTGCGACCACCGCGCTGTTCACCGGACTGATCGGCATCGTGCAGAACGACATCAAGCGTGTCGTCGCGTACTCGACGCTGTCGCAGCTCGGCTACATGACCGTCGCGCTCGGCGTGTCGGCCTATGCCGGTGGCGTCTATCACCTGATGACGCATGCGTTCTTCAAGGCGCTGCTCTTCCTCGGCGCCGGCTCGGTCATCGTCGCGATGCATCACGAGCAGGATATGCGCTACATGGGTGGCCTGAAGAAGTACATGCCGATCACCTGGATCACGATGTGGATCGGCTCCCTCGCGCTGGCCGGTGCGCCCGGGTTTGCCGGCTTCTTCTCGAAGGACGCGATCATCGAAGCGGTCGGCGAGTCGCATCGCTTCGGCTCCGGCTATGCCTACTTCTGCGTGCTGGTCGGAGTGTTCGTGACCGCGTTGTACAGCTTCCGCCTGCTCTACATGACGTTCCACGGCAAGGAACGCTTCGTCGTCGACGATCACCATGGCCATGGCCACCACGATCACGACGATCATCACCACGAACCCGGCCACCTCGCGCACGCGCCACACGAATCACCGTGGGTCATCACGTTGCCGCTGGTCTTGCTCGCAATCCCGTCCGTGCTGATCGGCTGGTTCACGATCGGACCGATGCTGTACGAAGGCTGGTTCCAGGCGGCGATTCGAGTCGCCAAGCCGAATGACGTGCTGCACGAGCTCGGCGAGGAGTTCCACGGCGCGTTGGCGATGACGCTGCACGGCTTTGCGCAGGCGCCGTTCTGGATCGCGTTCGCCGGTTTCGCGGTGGCGACGTACATCTGGCTGCTCAACCCCGGCGTCGCCGACAAGGCGAAGAACGCGTTGCGTCCGGTCTACAACATACTGGTCAACAAATACTGGATCGACGAGCTCTACCAGGCCGTGTTCGCCCGTGGCGGACTCGCGCTCGGTCGCGGCCTCTGGAAAGGCGGCGATGTCGGTGTCATCGACGGTCTCGTCGTCAACGGTTCGGCCGCCGTGGTGCAGCGCGTCTCGGCGACGGTGCGCCTGCTGCAGTCCGGTTATCTGTATCACTACGCGTTCGCGATGATCCTCGGCCTGATCGCCTTGCTCGGCGGCGTGTGGTGGGCGGTCGGCCATGGGCTGGGATGAAGCAACCGAAGTGGTTTCAGGCGGCGGATGTCGGCCATCCATTTCGCTGGTGTCGTGCATGAAGATTCAATGGATTCCCGCTTGCGCGGGAATGACGTCAACTGAAGCGATACGTCACGCAAGCTGATCAGAGACAAAGAGCCAATGCCCTCATCCCATCTCCTAAGTCTCCTGATCTGGCTGCCGATCCTCGGCGCCATCGCCGTGCTCGCCATCGGCCGCCAGCCGAATGTCGCACGCTGGCTGTCTGTGCTGATCGCCCTGGTCACCTTCGCGATCTCGATTCCGTTGTGGACGGGCTACCAGCCGTCCGTGCCGGGCATGCAGTTCGTCGAGTTGCTGGCCTGGATCCCGGCGCTGAATTCCAACTACGCACTCGGCGTCGACGGTATCTCGATCGCGCTGATCGTGCTGACCGCGTTCACCAGCGTCCTGGTGATCATCGGCTCGTGGGGTCCGATCGACAAGCGAGTGTCGCAGTACATGGCAGCGATGCTGGCACTCGAGGGCCTTCTGATCGGCGTCTTCGCTGCCACCGACGCGCTGCTGTTCTACGTGTTCTTCGAGGGCATGCTGATCCCGATGTTCATCATCATCGGCGTCTGGGGCGGCCCGCGACGCGTGTATGCGACGCTGAAGTTCTTCATCTACACCTTCTTCGGCTCGATCTTCATGCTGGTCGGTCTGATCTACCTGCACATGAAGACCGGCGCGTTCTCGCTCGATGCGTTCGCACACGCGGGACTTTCCGCCAGGGAGCAGGCCTGGTTGTTCTTCGCCTTCCTGATCGCCTTCGCTATCAAGGTGCCGATGTGGCCGGTGCATACCTGGTTGCCGGATGCGCACGTCGAGGCGCCAACCGGCGGTTCGGTCATCCTCGCTGCGATCATGCTGAAGGTTGGCGGCTACGGCTTCATCCGTTTCTCGCTGCCGATCACGCCGGACGCCTCGCAGGAGTACGCCTGGGTGGTCATAGCGATGTCGCTGATCGCGATCCTCTACATCGGCTATGTCGCGCTGGTGCAGGAGGACATGAAGAAACTGATCGCCTACTCGTCGATCGCCCACATGGGCTTCGTCACGCTCGGCATCTTCATCGCGCTCGCGCTGGTGCGCACCTATCACAATCCGCTCGGCGCGCGCCTGGCGATCCAGGGCTCGATGGTGCAGATGATCTCGCACGGCTTCGTCTCGGGCGCGATGTTCTCGTGCATCGGCGTGGTCTACGATCGCCTGCACACGCGCATGATCAAGGACTACGGCGGTGTCGCCAACGTGATGCCGTGGTTCGCCGCGTTCATGGTTCTGTTTGCCATGGCGAACTGCGGCCTGCCAGGTACCAGCGGTTTCGTCGGCGAATTCATGGTGATCCTGGCTGCGTTCCAGGACAGCCCGTGGATCGCGCTGCTCGCCGCATTCACGTTGATCATCGGCGCCGCGTACACGCTGTGGCTGGTCAAGCGCGTGATCTTCGGCGAAATCGGCAACGACAAGGTCGCCCAGATGAAAGACCTCGATGCGCGCGAATGGATCGTGCTCGGTGCATTCGCGGCCGGCGTGCTCGCACTCGGCATTTATCCGAAGCCGCTGACCGACCTGATGGAACCGGCGGTGCAGCACATCGTCCAGCTGCTCGGCGTAGCCAAGTTCTGATTTTTACGGACCGGCGGTATTGCGCCGGTCCGGTTCTTGCTCAATCGCTTTTCCTTGCGACGCGTGGCGATCAGCTCGCAGTGCCATTGCGCACGACGATCGAGTTGACGACTTCGACGACGCCGGCAACGCCATGTGCAGCAGCTTCCGCTTCCTCGCGCTCCAGATCGGTATCGACCAGCCCGCGCAGATACACCACGTGGTCGATCGTCTGCACGCTGAGGTCGCGCGATTGCAGCGCCGAGTGCTCTGCGAGCTCGGCCTTTACCGCGATGGTGATCGCGGCGTCGGCGCCGCAGGCCGCTCCAGCGCATGCTGAGTCGGTGGCGCAACCGGAAAGACCTGCCGACAGCAACATGGCGAGGGCGAGAGCGGTGAGGGACTTGCTGGCGATCATGGCGTCATTCCGGGTATCAGGTATGGGGCAAAGATCTAGGGGCGGCAGCTTTAAAAAGAAAGGCCGCATCGCGTGCTGCGCATCGATCCAACGCTTACTCGTACTTGAGGCCCGTGGCGGGTGGCCGAAGGGCTGGGGGACGATCTCGAGCCTGTCGCCACCATAAGTGAATAATGACAGCGTACGCCGCGGGACGATTGCCGGAATCGTCAGCTGATGGCTTCCGAATGCGGCCAACGCGAACCCTCATTCGCCAATCAGGCGTCAGCGATGCCCTGCATTGCCGGCGCGTCCGCCGCCACCCCCGCCGCGCGGTGCGACATGCGGCGGATCCGAGCGGTTACCTGCTTCATTCCCGCGGCGCGCAAAGGTATCTCCGCGGAAGGATTCCGGCGCGCCATCTCGCGGCGCTGGCATCGGACGCTGCGCCATTGCGCGAGACTGCATCGGCGCGCCACGATCGAAGCCCTGGCCGTGTCCATAACCTGATGACGAATTCGGCCGTTGCGAACCCGACGTTGCACGCGGAGGCGCGTAATGGCTCGACGCCAGCGCAGCGTGGTGCGCGGAAGCGCGCGACGCAGCGACGGCTTCTCCGCCTCCGCCGATGGCATTGCCTCGTTGCGCCATAGCGCCGTCGAAGTGTGGCATCGGCATCTGGTTGAAATTCGCCGGCGCGACGCGGTTGCCGGAAAACTCGGCACGCCGTGCCGGCTCCGGATTGAAACCGGCGCGCGCCGGCGCGTTCGCGACGCTCTCACGGCCGTGCGCCGGTTCGGCATGCCTTGGCGCGAATGATTCGTGCGGCGCGAAATGGTTGACGATCCTGTCTGAGTGATTGAAGTACGGATGGTTGTCGTGCACCACGGTCGGTCCGCGCCAGCCATGGCCGTAGTAGCCCGGCCCCCAGCGCGTATGCCAGGAATGCCAGCCCCACGAGTGGCCGAAACCGATGTCGATCGCAATGGCCGTACCGAACGCGAAAGCTCCAAAGCCGGGGCCGAAATAGACGGGTGCCGGCCACGCATACGCATAACCTGGCCACACGCCGATCGGCGCGCCGTAGAAAACGCCGGGATCGTAGTAAGGCACGTACACGTTATCCGGGTCGGCCGGCGCGATCTCGACGATCCGCTCGGGCGGCGGCACGACCGCAGGCCCCTCATAGATGGACGGGTCCTCCGGGTCCGCCGAGGCGTCCGCCGGAAGTTTTGTCATGTCGTTCGGCGCGCTCGTCACGGTGAGGTATTTGTTCGACTTGAGATTGCCGTTGGCGAGAGCTTTCAGACGCAGTGCCTGCACGGCGTTCATGACATCGACCGGATCGTTGATGTAGGCCTCGCCGAGCGCCGCGGTCCATTGCGGGTTTTTCGCCATCTGATGCAGCACTTCGGGAAACATTGCGAGCGCTTTCACGCCGTCATCCCAGTTCTGTCGATCGAGCGCCTGCTGCAGCGCTGCGCCGGTGAGCTTTTCGTTCTGCGACAGCCAGGCATCCGCGGCCACCACTTGATCCGGATAGGTCGCGGCAGCGAGCACTTCAGCCATCAGAGAATCGGGAAACACCGCGATCGGAGCGAGCAATTGAATCAATTGCGCGGCATTCGGCGGCGCATACGCAGTGGCGGGTTGTCGCGCCGGTACGGGATCGGGCGTAGGCGCCGTGCTCACGCTGCCGGCCAAGACGCCGGACATGATCGGCGTCGAAGGCGCCAGATCGCCGCTTACTTCTTCGGCCGGTAGCGCGCGAACGGCGACGATGCCAGCGAGGACGAACAGCAGCGTGACGTGGCGCTTTCTCGCGCTTTTCATGACCGCAGCCCTCAAGTAAATGACGTATTCAAATATCCACCTCGCCAAGCATGCTACTCGCGGTGCGAAGGACCCGCGTGACGTGGCGCTGAATGTAGCGAGTCTTTACGCACGGCTTTACAAGCGCCTTCCTTGCCGACTTTGATTCGAACGCGCGACAGCTGTAGCACCTGAGCGTGGAGAGGTTGAAAGTCTTTCACGGTTCCGACGTGCTGCTCGTGCGGTTGCGGCCGGCGTGATCACGGCTGACCACCCGTTTGGATTGCACGCATTCAAGTGGTAAGGCATCACCGACACCAAAGGCAATCGTCACGAGAAGCAGGGGGTCAGCGATTACAAGACCCAGACAATGCTGAGCGTGAGGATGCCGCTGGATGATTGCGGACATCCGTGGATGATCGGCCCACCGCTGGCGCCCGCACCGGACCAAGAAAAAACCCCGCCATGAGCGGGGTTTTGGATGTTCCCGGACGACGCTGGACAGTCGCTCGTTCTTTGGATGGTGGAGCGGATGGGGATCGAACCCACGACCTTCGCATTGCGAACGCGACGCTCTCCCAGCTGAGCTACCGCCCCATAAACCGAACCGCGCGGTTGGGGCCGCGCGAGGGCGCGCATGATAGCGCCTGTGTGGCGAACCGCCAAGTCCGGCTGTCGAGGCCGCTCAAATCGCTGCGGCAGCGAGGTATTCGCGCAGGGCGGCGTACTCCGCTGCGAGGGGCTCGGCGTGGCTCGGCCGTTCGAGCAACGCGGCGAGCGCCGGCGGCACCTCGATGCGGGTACCGATCAGTGGCTCGATGACTTCGTCGAACTTGGTCGGATGCGCGGTGGCGACCACCGCGTAGTCACGCGCATCGCCATCGGCGCGCCGATGTTCGAGCACGCGCAGCGCGGTCGCCGTATGCGGACAGACCAAGGTTCCGTAGCGCTCTTGGCTGCCCCGGATCACGGTGCGGATGACCGCATCATCGACGCCTTCGACATGAAACGCGCCGCGCAGCATGGCGGCGTCCGGATACAGCCAGCGCAGGCGCTCGAAATTGCTCGGGTCGCCGACGTCCATTGCGTTCGCCAGGGTCGCCACGCTGGCGCGTGGCGTGTAGTGGGCGCCGGCAAAGAATTCCGGCAGCACGCGATTCGCGTTCGTCGCCAACGCGATGTCGCCGATGGGCAGGCCGAGCGCGCGCGCGAGGATACCGCCGAGTGCGTTGCCGAGATTTCCGGTTGGAATCACGAAGTTCAGCGGCGTGCCGTGCTGGCGCCAATGCGCCAGAGCGGCGTGCGCGTAGTAGCTCATCTGCGGCAACAGGCGACCTAGGCTGATGCTGTTTGCCGAGGTCAATGGCGTCGCTGTTTTCAGTTCGTTGTCGTTGAGCGCGCGCTTGACCAGCGCCTGGCAGTCGTCGAATGAACCGGCCACGCGCAGCGCCGTCACGTTGTCGCCGAAGCAGCCGAGCTGATGCGCCTGGCGTGGCGAGACGCGACCGTCCGGATACAGAATCACCACGCGGAATCCGGGGCGTCGATGGAAGGCCGCGGCAACCGCGGCACCGGTGTCGCCTGAGGTCGCCACGAGCACGGTCAGCGCTGCAGCTTCCGGCGTGCGCAGGCGAGCCAGGCAGGCGGCGAGAAAGCGTGCACCGAAGTCCTTGAAGGCCGCTGTCGGGCCGTGGAAGAGTTCGAGCAGGCGGGTGTTCGCAGCGATCGCACGCAGCGGTGCCGGCACATCGAGCGCATCGTGGCAGATCGCTTCGAGTTCGGTGGCGAGCGCGTCACCAGCGAAAAACGGTCGCAGCAGACGCGCCGCGACGGCGGCGAGATCGCTGCAGCCGTCGAAATCCTCGATGCGCAAGTGCGGCAGTGTTTGCGGGACGTACAGGCCGCCGTCCGGCGCGAGCCCGGCGGCGAGGGCAGCACCGAGTCCGAGCGTGGGCGTTTGCTCGCGCGTGCTGATGTAATTCATGCGACCAGTTCCGCCGCGGGTCCGCTGACCGGCGAGACCCAGACGTCGCTGTCGAAACCTGCGTGTGCGAAAGCGCTGCGCATGCGCTCGGCGGCGCCGCGTGCGGCGTGTTCGTCTTCGCACCAGGCAAACACACTCGGACCCGCGCCGGAGATGCTCGCGCCGAGCGCGCCAGCGTCGAGCGCGGCTTGCTTGACCTCGGCAAAGCCCTGGATCAGCGGTGCGCGCCGTGGTTCGACCAGCAGGTCGCGCAGACCGGCGCGAATCAGCTCGACATCGTTCGCGTGGCAACCGGCCAGCAGCAAGGCGAGGTTGGCGCTCTGCGCGACGAACTCGGACAGCTTGTACGTCCCGGCGAGCGCAGCACGCGCTTCGCGCGTCTCGAGTACCGCATGCGGATGGACCAGCGCGCAATGCAAGGCGGGTGGCGTCGGAATTTTCACCAAGCGGTCCGCTGTCGCGAGCACCAGGCCGCCCAGCAGCATCGGCCCGACATTGTCGCCGTGGCGACCGCCGCTGGCCGCGTACTCGCCGTCGAGCGCAAACGGATACAGCAGCGTGCGTGGCAGCGGCGTGTCCAGCGTCGCATTCGCGGCGACCAGCGCGGCGACTGCCGACGCGGCCGAGCCGCCCATGCCGGAGCCGAATGGAATGCCCTTGTCGATCTCGACTTCGAAACCAAACTGCAGCGCTAGTACCTTGCGCATCGCGACGAGCGCCGCGCCGGCCGTGTTGCGGTCGGCCTCGAGCGGCAGCGGTGCGGCGTTGCCGCGGATCGCGACGATGCGCACGCCCGGCTCGGCGACGCGGCGCACGCTGACGCGATCGCCAGGTCCGGCAATCGTATGGCCGAGGATGTCGAAGCCGACGCCGACGTTGCCGATGCTGGCGGGTGCGAATGCGGTGGCTTGGGTGGTCAAGAGGAGCTCCTGGCTATGTTTCGCAGAGGCAAACAGGCAACCTGTAGATTCGGCGAAACATTGTTGCGCAGAAGCAGCCCTCTATTTTCAGAGGACGTCATTCCCGCGAACGCGGGAATCCATGTTTTCAAGCCCGAATGCAGCAAGCGGAAATCCAATGCAGGAGCAAAGTGGATGCCCGCGTTCGCGGGCATGACGGCAACGTTGCTGCAGCGACTATCTACGCGCAAGCTCACAATCGCGCTCCCAACGCCGCCGCAACGCGCAGCAGGTCGGCAAACACGCCGGCGGCGGTGACTTCGGGTCCAGCGCCGGGGCCCTGCACGACCAGTGGATTGTCGCGATAGCGCCGCGTCGTGAACTGCACGATGTTATCGGTCAGGCGCAGATGGGCGAAGGCATGATCGCCGTCGAGTTCGGCAAGGCCGACGCTGGCGTGGCCACTGCTGTCCAGGCGTGCGACGTAGCGCAGCACATGGCCATTGCGCTGCGCCCGGGCATGGCGATCGGCGATCGGCGCATCGAGCTCTGACAACTGCTGCATGAAGGTCGCCGCATCGAGGCCGCGCAGACATTCCGGCACCAGGCTTTCGACGGCGACGTCGGCGAGATCGAGGCCGACCCCAGCTTCGCGCGCAAGGATCACCAGCTTGCGCGCAACGTCGGTGCCGGATAGATCGTCACGCGGATCCGGCTCGGTGTAGCCAAGTGAATGCGCTTCGCGCACGAGTTCGGAGAACGGCTGGCTACCGTCGTAGCGATTGAACAGCCATGCCAGCGTGCCGGAAAAGATACCTTCGGCGGCGATCAGTTCGTCGCCCGTATCGAGCAGGTCGCGCAGCGTCGAGATCACCGGCAGGCCGGCGCCGACGGTGGCTT
>JBDTYM010000122.1:0-9213 GCA_040005635.1 Dokdonella sp.
GGCGCTCGCGCATCGTCAAGTTCGAGGGCTGCTATCACGGCCACGCCGACGCGTTTCTGGTCAAGGCCGGCTCCGGCGCATTGACGCTGGGCACGCCGACGTCGCCCGGCGTGCCCGCCGCACTGGCCGACCTGACGCTGACCCTGCCGTACAACGACCTCGACGCCGCGCGCCAACTCTTCGCCGATGTCGGCGACACGATTGCCGCGCTGATCATCGAGCCGGTCGCCGGCAACATGAACTGCATCCTGCCGCGCGACGGCTATCTGGCGGAGTTGCGCGAGCTGTGCACGCAGCACGGCGTGCTGCTGATCTTCGACGAAGTGATGACCGGCTTTCGCGTCGCGCTCGGCGGCGCGCAGGCGCTCTACGGCGTCACGCCCGATTTGACCACCTTCGGCAAGATCATCGGCGGCGGCATGCCGGTCGGTGCGTATGGCGGTCGCCGCGAGATCATGCAGCAGATCGCACCGGCAGGCCCGATCTACCAAGCCGGCACGCTGAGCGGCAACCCGGTGGCGATGGCGGCCGGGCTGGCGATGCTCGAGCTGATCCAGACACCGGATTTCTACGTCGAACTCGATCGCCGCACGCGCCTGGTCACCGACACGCTCGCCGCCGCCGCGGCCGAAGCCGGCGTTGCGGTCAGCCTCAACCGCGTCTGCGGCATGTTCGGGCTTTTCTTCACTACTGGAAAAGTGGAAACCTATGCACAAGCGACCGCCTGCGATGTTGCCGCCTTCAGGCGTTTCTTCCATGGCATGCTGAAGCGTGGCGTGTATCTGGCACCATCCGCGTTCGAAGCCGGCTTCGTCTCGATCGCACATACCGAACAAATCATTGGCGACACGTTGGCGGCGGCGCGCGGCGCGTTCGCCGAAGCCGCCGGGGCCTGACGGCAGCGGCGCCAACATGCAGGCGCGGATCAACCCATGAATGAGACGCCTCCACATGCCGCGCTTAGCGCCAGCGAACTGACCGCGCTCAACCGCGACTTCTACGACGCTTTATGGGGACAGGCGCGACTGGTCGCGCCGGACCGCTTCAACACCTGGCCGCTGGTAGACGATCTCGTCAGTGCCGGCGGCAGCCGCCTCGAGGTCGCACCGGGCCTGCGTCCGCGCCTGCCGCTGCAGGGCACCTGCTTCCTCGACATCAGCACGCAGGCAGCGCGGATATTGCGTGGGCAGGGTTGCGACGCGACGGTCGGCCTGATCACTGCGTTGCCGTTCGCGGATGCTTCGTTCGATCTGGTCTGCGCGTTCGACATCGTCGAACATGTCGACGACGACGAAACCGCGCTGGCCGAGCTCGCTCGCGTCGCGGCAAACGGCGCGACATTTCTGCTGTCGGTGCCGCTGCACGCGAGCGCGTGGACCGCTTTCGACGATTTCGTCGGCCATCGCCGCCGCTACGAGCGGGCCGACCTCGAGATGAAACTCGCGCGCCACGGCTTCGTGGTCGAACGCAGCGCGATCCATGGCATGCAGCCGAAATCCTCGCGTTTGCTCGATCTCGGCATGTGGTTCCTGACCCACCAGCGCGAACGCGCGATGTGGTGGTACAACCGCGTGATCATGCCGCTCGGGTTGCGCAGCCAGTCCGCCCTGACGACGGCGCCCGGCTGGATCGACGACCGTGGCGTGGACACCGTCCTGCTGCTCTGCCGCCGCCATACCCGATCCTGAGCGGGCGTTTGCGCACCCGGCTGCAGTCGGCCCCCTGATCAGGCAGTCGACGCGAGAAAGCTGCGCAGCGCCAGCGCCAGTCGGCGCAGGCCTTCGGACGCTTCGGCGTCGGTGAGCGTCAACGGCGGCACCAAGCGCAACACGTCGGGGCCGGCCTGCAACAGCAGCAGGCCGTGCGCGGCGGCATGATCGAGGATCTCGCCGGCGCGCCCCTGGTACGCGTCGGCGAGCACCGCGCCGAGCATCAGGCCGCGCCCACGCACGTGCGTGAACAAGTTCAGGTCGGCATTGATCGCCTCGATGCCATCGCGCAGCGCCTGCGCCTGCCGCGCGACGTTGGCGAGCACCGCCGGCGAACCCAGTTTGCGCAGCGCGACCCGCGCGACCGCGGCCCCCATCGGATTGCCGCCGAAGGTGGTGCCATGCGCGCCGAATTGCATGACCTCGGCCACTTTCGGTCCGGCCAGCATCGCGCCGATCGGAAAGCCGCAGCCGAGCGCCTTCGCCAGCGTGACGATGTCCGGCGTGACGTTGTCCTGCGTGTGCGCGAACAAGCTGCCGGTGCGGCCCATGCCGCACTGGATCTCGTCGAGCACGAGCAGCGCGTCGTGGCGATCGCACAGCGCGCGCGCCTGCTGCAGGAATCCCGCCGCCGCCGGCTGCACGCCACCCTCGCCCTGCACCGGTTCGATCAGCACCGCGGCAACATCACCGCCTGCGAACGCCGCGGCAAGCGCATCGGCGTCGTTGAACACGACATAGCGAAAGCCCTGCGGCAGGGGTTCGTAACCTTCCTGATATTTCGGCTGTGCGGTCGCAGTGACCGTGGCCAAAGTGCGGCCATGGAACGAACCGTGGAACGACACGATCACGCGCCGCTCCGGCGGCCGCCCATTCGCGGCAGCCCACTTGCGCACGAGCTTGATCGCGGCCTCGTTCGCTTCCGCGCCGGAGTTGCACAGGAAGACGCGTTCGGCGAAGCCAGCCGCGCTGACGAGCTCCTCGGCCAGACGCAGCGGCGGCTCGGTGTAGAACACGTTGCTCGCATGCCAGAGCTTGCCGGCCTGCTGCGTCAGCGCGGCAAGCAGATCCGGATCGCAATGACCGAGCGCATTGACGGCGATGCCGGCGCCGAAGTCGACATAATCGCGGCCGTCGCGATCCCACACGCGCGCACCTTCGCCGCGATCGAGGACTACCTCGCGTGGCCGATACACCGGCAGCCAGTAACGCTTGCCGAGGGCAATCAGATCCGGCGTGGAATCGATGCTGTTCGACATGCGCGCGTCACCAACTCCCGCTGTTCGGCATCGACGCCCATGGCTCCTGCGGCGGCAGCGAGCCGTTCTTCTGCAGCAGCTCGACCGAGATCAGGTCCGGCGAGCGCACGAACGCCATGTGGCCGTCGCGCGGCGGGCGATTGATCGTGACGCCCATCGATTGCAGGTGCGCGCAGGTCGCGTAAATGTCGTCGACACGGAACGCGAGATGGCCGAAGTTGCGCGCGCTGCCATAGTCCTCGCTCGGCGAGCCCTCCGACGGCGGCCAGTTGTAGGTCAATTCGATCTCGGCGTCCGGCGTCTCGTCGGCGGCAAGGAAGACCAGGGTGAACTTGCCGGCGGCGTTCTCCTGCCGGCGCGCTTCCTTCAGGCCGAGACCGTCGCAAAAGAATTTCAGGCTGGCATCGAGATCGCGTACGCGGATCATCGTGTGCAGGTATTTCATCGAGCGTGCTCCGGAATAGTCGCTGCGGGAAAGAATATCGCGATCGAGCAACGGATCGCTGCAACGTCGATCGCGCAGAGGATCGTTCATCAACCGCGCTGGAAGCGCGGCACATGTTGCATCAGGCGCGCGAGACGTTGCAGCGGGTCGCTGAACTGCAGCAATTCCTGGCGTTCGTTCTGCGCCAGCGGCAGCATCTCGGCGAGGCGGAAACCAACCCAGCTGGCGTCGTCGTAGCTGGCGCGGTCGGCGCGCGCGAACGGGCCGCCGGCACTCTCGTGCAGGCGTTCGAGTATCGTTGCGAGCAGGCCGTATTCGGGCGGCACCGGCAGCAGCGGCTCGTCGTCCCAGAAGCGCACTTCACCATGGACGAGACCATTGTCGCGCACGCGCGTGGTCGCCACCTGGAAACGCGAATAGCCTTCCGCGCCGATGCCGAGCAGGCCGTCCGGCATGGTGTAGAAATCGGTGATGCGGGCGAGCGTGCCGACGGCCGCCGGCAGTGCCGGTTCGCCGGCCTCGCGCCCGTCCAGGATCAGACAGACGCCGAACCCGCTATTGTTGCGCGCGCATTCTCGCACGAGGTCGATATAGCGCGTCTCGAAGATGCGCAGATTCAACAGACCGCCCGGAAACAAGACGGCGGACAACGGAAACAACGGAATGTCGACGAGATCGGCCACGCGGGAAGTCTATGGTTTTGATGCCTCCAATGCAGCGAAAAATTTCTGTGGAGCACCCTCGAAACCGCCGTTCGACATGAACACGACATGGTCGCCCGCGCGCACGCCGTCAAGCAGGCTTGCGATCAGTTCGTCGACGCGCGCCGCCGTGCGGCCGCGGCCGTTCAGCGCAGCAACAATCCGGCTCGCATCCCATGCCAGTTCCGCTCGCTGCAGGAAAACGACCGCGTCGGCGTCGCGCAGGGACGGCGCGAGTTCGTCCGCATGGGCGCCCATGCGCATCGAGTTCGAACGCGGTTCCACGCCGACCAGGATGCGTGCCGCACCGACTCTCGCGCGCAAGCCGGCCAGCGTCGTCGCGATCGCGGTCGGGTGGTGCGCGAAATCGTCGTAGACGCGCACGCCGGCGTGTTCACCGATCAACTCGAGTCGGCGCGCGACGTTGCGGAAATCGGCCAGCGCCGGCAAGGCCATGGCCACCTCGATGCCGGCCGCGTGCGCGCCGGCGAGTGCGGCAAGTGCGTTCATCACATTGTGACGACCGACCAGGTCCCAGCGCGCCTCGCCGAGCTCGCGGCCGCGATGTGAAACGATGAAGGCGGACCCGTCCGCCTGGGTCAGGCGCGCACGCCAGTCGCCGGCGTCGATGCCGAATGTCTCGAGCGGCGTCCAGCATCCCATCGCGAGCACTTCGGCGAGGCGCGCATCCTCGGCGTTCACGATCAGGCGGCCATTGCCCGGCACGGTGCGCACGAGGTGATGGAACTGGCGCTGGATCGCGGCCACATCCGGAAAGATGTCGGCATGGTCGAACTCGAGATTGTTGAGGATCGCGATCGACGGCCGGTAGTGAACGAACTTGGAGCGCTTGTCGAAGAAAGCGGTGTCGTACTCATCCGCTTCGATGACGAAAAGGGGGTCGAAAATGGGGTCAGAGTCATTTTTCGTGGCACCGTCTTGCGTAACCGGCGCGCCCTTCGACGAAAAATGACTCTGACCCCCTTTTCCCCCTACACGCGCCGACACGCCGAAATTCGCCGGTACGCCACCGACCAGGAAGCCCGGTGCGCGCTGCTGCGATTCGAGGATCCATGCCAGCAACGAGGTCGTCGTCGTCTTGCCGTGCGTGCCGGCGACGGCAAGCACGCGGCGCTCGCCGAGCAGGGTCTCGCCGAGCCATTGCGGACCGGAGACATAGCGCAGGCGCGCATTCAGCATGTGCTCGATCGCCGGATTGCCGCGCGACAGCGCATTGCCGACGACGACGAGATCCGGTGCCGGCTCGAGATGTTCTGCCTTGAAACCCTGCTTCAACGTAATGCCGAGTTGTTCGAGCTGGGTGCTCATCGGCGGATACACGTTCGCGTCCGACCCTTCGACCGTGTGACCGAGTTCGCGCGCGAGCGCTGCGATGCCGCCCATGAAGGTGCCGCAGATGCCGAGGATATGCAGGCGCATGATCGATGCTTTCCGGGTCAGGTCGCGGCAGGCAACAGCACGCGGGCGAGCGCCCAGTATGCAATCACCCAGGAGATCACGAGGGCGACGGCAAGCCCGAATGGCGCATTCATGGCGTGGCGCATGATGTGGGCGTAGACGCCGATGCCCCAGACGAACAGGGCGAGCATGACGAAGTAGAGGATCAGCTGAACCCCGCTGGGAGTTGCCGGACTCGCCGGCGGCGAACCGGCCAGCCACGCGACGATGCCCTGCACCAGTGAGAACAGCAGGCCGCAAGCGAACAAGGCGCTGGCGGTCTGCACATAGCGCGGGCCGAGGCCGCGGATCGACAGCGCAATCGCGCACAGTGCCAGCACCACGGCCGCCGACAAGGCGGAGTCGGCCAGTGCAGCCTGCGCATCACCGAGCAGGCCGCCAACCAGCGCATCGAGCGCGACGCTGGCAGCGACCAGCGCGGCGAGCAGATTCACCGAATAGGGAACGTCCTGCGGCTCGCGACGGAAGCGGCACAGGTCGAACACGAGCCGAAAAAGGTCGGTAGGCGATGAAGGCATCGGCGTGAAACGCGCGCAGAACGTAAGCGCGCTCAGTGGCGGCGGGCTGCGGCTCGGCTCAGGCGTTGCTGCACGTCGCCGGCAACGCCGCCAGCACGCGCCGCGTCACCTCGGCGAGATCACCGACGCCATCGACGATCTTCAGCTTGCCGAGATCGGCGAAATGCGCAGCGACCGGCTCGGTCTGTTCGGCGTAGACGCGCAGGCGTTCGCGTACGGTTTCCGGGGTGTCGTCCTTGCGACCCTGCGCGGCAGCGCGACCGGCGATGCGTTCGACGATCAGTTCGCTCGGCACGTCCAGCTTGATCGCCACTTCGAGCGGCTGCCCGATACGTGCGAGCAGCTTTTCCAATGCGGAACACTGCGCGACGTTGCGCGGATAGCCGTCGAGGATGAATCCCGCAACCGCGTCGGGCTGGCTGACGCGTTCTTCGAGCATGCCGAGCACGATCTCGTCGGAGACCAGCTGGCCGGCGTCCATCACCGTCTTGGCCTTGAGGCCCAGCGGCGTGCCGGCCTTGACCGCGGCGCGCAGCAGATCGCCGGTCGAGACGTGCGGCACCCCGAGTTCGGTCTTGAGGATTTCCGCCTGGGTGCCCTTGCCCGAGCCGGGCGCGCCGAGTAATACGAGTCGCATGGTGCTCCGATGCCGCCGCGAAGGCGCTGCTTTCGCGTAATAGGTGAACGGGTGTGTGCGACCGCTGTCGGCGCCGCTGACAGATTTCACGCGGCCCCGCCGCGATCCTGCGTCCTTTTGCTGCAATCGCTGCAGTCGCCTGCCGGACGCGCTTTTCATCCGCTTAGAATGGGCCAACGCTAGCGGCTGGCCGAAACAGTGTCAAACCGCAGCGAACCGGAGTCTCGCATGAGCCAGGGCAAGCTGCTGTACGCGCAATCCGGCGGCGTCACCGCCGTCATTAACGCAACCGCCTGCGCGGTCATCGAAACCGCACGCGCCGCCAGGGTGCCGGTGCTCGCTGCGAGAAACGGCATCATCGGCGCCCTGCGCGAGGAATTGATCGATACCAGCAAGGAAAGCCGCGCGACGATTGCGGCATTACGCCACACACCCGGCGGCGCGTTCGGCTCCTGCCGCTACAAGCTGAAATCGATCGCGCAGAACCGCGCGCAGTACGAACGCCTGATCGATGTGTTCAAGGCGCACGACATCCGCTGGTTCCTCTACAACGGCGGCAACGATTCGGCCGACACGGCGCTGAAGATCTCGCAGATCGGCCAGGAACTCGGCTACAAGGTCAATGTGATCGGCGTGCCGAAGACAGTCGACAACGATCTGGCGGTCACCGATACCTGCCCTGGCTTCGGCTCGGTCGCCAAATACATCGCGGTGTCGGTCGCCGAGGCCAGCCTCGATGTCGAATCGATGTGCGAATCCTCGACCAAGGTGTTCATCGTCGAAGTGATGGGCCGTCACGCCGGCTGGATTGCGGCTGCCGGCGGCCTCGCCGCGCGCAAGGCGGGCGATCCGCCGCATCTGATCCTGTTTCCGGAGATCGCGTTCGACGAGGCCTCCTTCCTCGCGCGCGTGCGCGCCACTGTCGAGCGCGTTGGCTACTGCACCGTGGTCGCCTCGGAAGGTCTCAAGAACAAGGACGGCGAGTTCCTCGCCGAAGCCGGCACGCGCGATGCGTTCGGTCACGCCCAGCTTGGCGGTGTCGCGCCGGTGCTGGCGCAACTGGTGAAGAGCAAGCTCGGCTACAAGTACCACTGGGCGCTGCCCGACTACCTGCAGCGCTCGGCACGCCACCTCGCCTCGAAGACCGACGCAGATCAGGCCTATGCGGTCGGCAAGGCGGCGGTCGACTATGCGCTGGCGGGGAAGAACGCGGTAATGCCGGTGATCGTGCGCACCTCCGATAGCCCGTATCGCTGGAAGATCGCACCGGCGCCGCTGGCCAAGGTTGCCAACCACGAGAAGAAGCTGCCGAAGGGTTACATCAGCCGCGATGGCTATGGCATCACCGCGGCCGCACGTCGCTACCTGGAGCCGCTGATCCGCGGCGAGGACGCGCCGAAGTACGGCAAGGACGGTCTGCCGGACTACGTGCGCATCGACAAGTCGATCGTGCGGCGCAAGCTGCCGCTATACAGGATCGAGGATCGTTGAAGCGATCGGTTTCTTGTATACGCTGCGATTGAACCCAATGCCGCGCTCTTCCGTGTCGAGCGCAGCGCCCGGCTCACCTGGAGACGGCTGCTACCGCGCCTGCCTCTGATCGTCTTGCTGGTCGCAACGGCTCCGCCGACCTTCTTCTGGACTGCGCGCAGTCTGAAGCTCGTGCTTCGGCCCGAGAATATCGAGCCCACAGAACGCGCGCCGCTGCGCGACGCACTCATTCGCGCGGTGGCCGACTGACGCCAGACTCCAGCCCAGGCCGACTGACGCGGCGCGGGCCTGCTGCGCCGCGGCAATGCGCGTTTCGCGGCAGCGTGGCTATACTCGGGGCCGGTTTGCTCCCGTTTCCCCGCTGTTCGTCTTCAGTCCTGGTACGTCAAGGGAGGGTTCGATGCTGTTCCAGCAACATGGCATTTTGATCGCGCTGGTGTGCGCGGTGCTCGCGATCCTGTACGGGGTCTGGTCGATTCGCTGGATCCTGGCCAAGCCAGCCGGCAATCCGCGTATGCAGGAAATCGCCGCGGCGATCCAGGAAGGTGCGCGCGCCTACCTCAACCGGCAGTACCGCACGATCGCGATCGTCGGCGTCGTGCTGTTCGTGGTGATCGGTTTCGTCAAGGGTCTCGGCTGGCCGACCGCGGTGGGTTTCGCGATCGGCGCGATCCTCTCGGGCCTGACCGGCTATATCGGCATGAACATCTCGGTGCGCGCCAATGTACGCACCGCGGAAGCGGCGCGCAGCGGCATCGCGCCAGCACTTGCGGTGGCTTTCCGCGGCGGCGCGATCACCGGCATGCTGGTCGTCGGCCTCGGCCTGCTCGGCGTCGCCGGCTACTACATCGGCCTGCAGCACTTCGGCTACACGCAGGACGAGGCGTTGCACTCGCTGATCGGCCTCGCGTTCGGATCCTCGCTGATCTCGATCTTCGCGCGCCTCGGCGGCGGCATCTTCACCAAGGGCGCCG
>JBDTYM010000123.1:0-8886 GCA_040005635.1 Dokdonella sp.
CGGTGGTCGTCGTGCAGTTCATGCCTTCGGTGGGCGAAGGCGCCAGACCCGCCTTGCGCGCCTCGTCATTCTCGAGGTCCTCGCCGAACTTGATCTGACGCTGCGTATCGGCATCCTGCTGCGCCTGCGCTGCGGCAGCCTCTTTCTTCGCCCGCCGGTCCTGTTCACGCTGCCTGTCCATGGCCGCCTGACGCTCCGCATCCTGACGCTGCTGCTCGCGCCGATGCTCGGTCGACATCATGCAATCGGCAAACGCGTCGGTGCCGGCCGCATAGCCATAGCCGGAACATTTCTGCTGGTCGGCTGCGCGCTGCTGCGCGACCGCCTGCGCGTTCATGCGTTCCATTTCTGCGCAGCCACTCAGACATGCGACCCCGGCCAACACCAGTGTGCCAAGCAACTTCATGAGCGATCTCCCCCGATGGTTCGAAAAGCTTACTACCCCACCATTCTCGTGCAAGCTCAACGCGGTCGATAAACGAAACAACTTGTGTCCTGGCAGAGACCCGACGACGTTCCAAGAAAAGCCTTCCTCATCGACGAAACGGCGCCGCCATCGAGCCTGCGCGCAACAGCGGTGATACGCTTTCAGCATCGTGACTGCTCGCAGCGCCGCCTTCTTTTTCAACAACGACCGCGAAAGCAGGCGTGCCTGCCGCGCTTTCGTCAAAGCGCTTTCGTTCGCCCTCGCCCTGTACAGCCCCGCGCTATTCGCCGACACCGCGTTCGAGCAACGCCTGCAGCGCGCGAAGCGGGTGGAAGCCACCGCCGATGGAAAAGCCTACGTGCAGTCGATGTGGAAGCAGATCGGCGCGCATTCGTCGGTGGCGATGCGCGAGTGCTTCAGGAAAGGCACGCAACCAGACACGCCGTCGTTCGTGCTGATCGCCAACGTGCTTCCGGACGGCACGCTCTCCCACGTCGAGGCGCAACCACGCACAGCTATGGTGGCCTGCTATCTCCGGCGTTTCGCCGATGCGCCATTCCCGCAGCCGCCGGAAATCTTCGGCGACGCCGGAATCCCGATCGTGATCGAGATGGATATCAAGCCCTAGGCAATGCGCCGCCCGCCCCGGCACTCAGTCGGATCGCACGCGCAATGCCAGACTGATTCGCGGTCCGACTGGCGAGCGCGTCTTGGCGATGCCGTGCAGATAGTGCAGCTGACTCGAATAGCTCATCACGAGCAGGCTGCCGCCAGCGAGGTCGATCGTGACGCCGCGCCCCGCTGTGGCCTTCGACTGCGAACGAATCGCCATGCGCCGCGTCGCGCCGAGCGACAACAAGGCAATCGGATCACCCGCAACGAGGTCGTGCAGCTTGTCGTGATGCGGTGCGACGCTGTCATTGCCGTCGCGATAGTGATTGACGCCGATGCTGTTGAAGCGCACGCCGACCGCCGCACGCACGCGCTGTGCGGCCGCGTCGAGCACGGCGGCAACGGTGGCTGGTGCCGTCGCGTGGCCGGCCGGGTCGAGTTGGAAATGTGCGGTCAAGCGCGGCACGTCGACTTCGCGCTCGTACATCATGCGTCGACTCGCCTGCCAGGCAATTCCTCCGCGCAGGGTTTCGAACCACTGTTCGGCTTCGTCCGTCGCCACGAAGTTAGCCTGATAGGTCACCCTGCCGCGCTCGCTGTCGAGCAGCGGTATGCTGAGATCGAACAGCGCCAGCTGGCTCACGACGGCGCCTGTGCGTCCTCTGGCTCGTCGGCGGGTTCCTCGATGCTCTCGACGTAGCCACGCTCGGGGCCATGCAGAAGCTTCGAGCGCGCGGCCTGTTCGGCAATCGGGTCCATCGCCTCGATGAAGACCGTGTCGCCACCGACCCGCTTCGCGACCGGCACGCCATCGCGATACAGTACGCGCGAACCGACCAGACGCGGCACCTTGTCTCCGGCGAGCACGCTGCCGACCAGGTTCAATGGGTCCGCTCCGCACAGGCACACCCAGGTTTCGTTCGGCGCGCGCTGTCGCAGGCTGCGCAGCGACGCAATCGCTTCCGGCAGCGCGAACTGCTCGCCGGAAATACCGGCGACAAAGCGGCCGCCGCGGATCTCGCCGCGTGCTTCGAGCCGATGGTACACGCGCACCAGATCACGCCATGGCGGCAGCCAGTCGGCCTCGTGCGCGAGCACGCGCCAGCAGACCACACCGTACCGCTTGAGCAGGATGCGCGCGAGGTGCTCCATCGACTCGGCATCGAACTTCGTGCGCGTACCGGCTGCGTCGTCCTGGCTCGCACGGCGGCGTACCAGCGACCAGCGTCCGGCATCCTCGATGCCGAACAATGCCGTTCGGCGACCATGCCGACGACGCGTCGACGGCCTCTTCGAAGACGGCACCAGCAGCGCGCGCAGACCACTGAAACTATCCGCGTTGATCAGACCGGACGCCACGAGTTCGGCCAGCGCCTCTTCCAGCTCCGTATGCAACAGCCGCGTGCCACCGAGCAGCTCATCGAAAAACGAGGCGCCCTGTGCAGCCAGGTGATCGGCCACGGCCTGTGCGCGCGAGGACAGCGGCACCTTGGCGCTTGCAGCCAGACCGCCAAAGCCGAGCCAGGTTTCCAGATTGCGCCGCTGCAGCAGCACGATGGGGGTCGCACGCACCGGCCCGGCGACGCGTTCGGCGGCGCCTGCCTTGCGACCGCGCAGACGCGTCCAGACCACGCGGCCGGCCACGCAAAGAGCGTCCAACCAGGCGATCTCGTAGCCGGCCACGCGTGATGGCAGGATCTCGCCTTCCCACGCGGAAGCGGCGGCCTCGTACCCTTCGAGCTGGGCGAGCACGCCGGCCAGCGCGTCCGGGCCGCTGACTTGCGTCCCCGGTGCAACGCGCTGCCATTCGAACAGAAAGCGCATGAAGTCGCGCGGTTCGACCGGCTCGATCTCGCGACGCAGACGCTTGACCGTATAGCGGTGGATACGCGCGAGCAGGTGGCGCTCGCACCATTCAATGGTGGCGGCATCGCTCGATGCGGCGGTCGAAAAATGGCCGCGCATGACGTAGCCGTCGGATTCAAGCGCAAGCAAGGCAAGCTCGATGTCCGACTCGGCAACGCCAAGGCTCGCGGCGATAGCACCGACGTACGTCGGACCGAGCGCGGTCAGGCGCGCACGCAGAATGTCGACGAGGGCCTCTTCGCGCGTCCAGGCGACGGCGGCAAACTCGGCGGGTGCGCAAATCGCGGGCTCGCGCGGTGCGTCGTCAAGGATCGCGTCGAATTGCGGCAGGCGTTCGGCGGTGACCCAGATGCTTTGTTCCGTCTCCGGCAGTTTCTGGGCCGACTCCGTCCCCCACTGCTGCTGCCGACCGGACTCCCTCTTCGCCCGCTTCGCAGGGGGAGAGGATTCGGGTGAGGAGGCGAGGGCTGAAGGTTCAGCAGCGTCGGACCGCTCAAGGGACTCCGCAACGAAATTCGCTGCCGTGTCAGCACTCTCCGACCCGACACTCGTCTCGGCGCCCCGCCCCCTCACCCTACTCTCTCCCCCCACGGCTTCGCCGCGAGGGAAGAGGGAAATCTTCGTCACGCGCCGATCTGTGGCGAGTCTCTCTAGCCATTCGCTCCAGCCATGAGTCGCACGCGCTTCCGCGTCCGTGATGAACGCCACACCGAGCAAGGCCGCATGCAACTCGTCGGACGTGCGTGCTTCTGGCCACGCTTCCTCGCGCACCGCGGCAATCGCATCCGCATCGAGGCGACCCAGATCATCGGCACTTTCGACATCGCTCCAGCGCCGGCTCGACACCGCCTGTGTGCGGCGCTCCTCCAATGGCGCGTCGTCGAGATACGCGTACGGCCGCGCGCCGAGCACTTCGGCCGCGAGCGGTGATGGCGCAGTCAGATCGCGTGCGACGATGCGCACCGTGCCCTGCTCCAGCCCCTTCAGCAAGGCGATCAGGCCGTCGATGTCCATCGCGCCATGCAGGCAGTCGTGCAGCGTCTGCGCGACCAACGGGTGGTCCGGAATCTCGCGCTCGCCGACGAGGTTTTCGGCGCAGGCGACCTGATCCGGGAACACCGTCGCGAGCAGGTCTTCGGATTTCATCCGCTGCAACTGCGGCGCCACCTTGCTGCCACCCTGGAAACGCGGCAGCGCCAACGCGGCGACCGCATTCCAGCGCCAGCGCACGCCGAACATCGGCGCATCGAGCAGCGCCTGGATCAACACGTCGCGCACCGTCTCCGAATGCAGGTAACGGGCAACGTCGGCAAGTGGAAAACTGTGGCTGGTCGACAGCGACAGCACGATCGCATCCTCGGTCGCGGCGGCCTGCAGTTCGAAGTTGAACTTGCGGCAGAACCGCTTGCGCAGTGCCAGACCCCAGGCGCGATTGATGCGGCTGCCGAACGGCGAATGGATGATCAGTTGAGTGCCGCCGGACTCGTCGAAGAAGCGCTCCATCGCCAGTTCCTGCCGCGTCGGCAACACGCCGAGCGCGACCTTGGCGGAGCCGAGGTAATCGACGAGCTGGCGTGCTGCGGCGTCGGCAAGGCCAAGTTCCTCGACCAGATGCTCGAAGACAGCCTGAGTGCCTTCCTGCAGCCTTTCGGAAACCTCCGCGCGCAGTCGCGACACGGCCATCGACAATTCGTCGCTGCGCCCGGGCGCCTCGCCGAGCCAGAACGGAATCGTCGGCGGTGCGCCCTGTGCGTCTTCTACACGCACGCGGCCGCGCTCGACGCGCAGAATTCGATACGACATGTTGCCGAGCTGGAAAATATCGCCGGCGATGCTCTCGACCGCGAAATCCTCGTTGACGCTGCCGACCATCGTCGCCTGTGGTTCCAGCACGACCTCGTAATCGGCGGTGTCCGGAATCGCGCCGCCGGAGGTGATCGCGGTCAGACGCGCACCGCGGCTCGCGCGCAACACGCCATTGACCGCATCGCGATGCAGGTAGGCGCCACGCGGACCGCGCCGCGTCGTGAAGCCGTCGGCGAGCATGCGCACGACGGCGGTGAAGTCTTCGCGCGTGAGGTCGGCAAACGCATAGGCGCGGCGAAACAGATCGAACAGCTCATCCTCGCGCCATTCGCGACAGGCCACTTCGGCGACAATCTGCTGTGCGAGCACGTCGAGCGGCAGGCGCTCGACGTGCAAGGTATCGAGCTCGCCGCGGCGCACCGCGTCGAGCAGTGCGGCGCACTCGACCAGCTCATCGCGCGACTGCGGGAACAGCCGTCCCTTCGGCGTGCCGTCGACCTGATGTCCGGCGCGGCCGACGCGCTGCAGGAAGGTGGCGATCGAACGCGGCGAACCGATCTGGCACACCAGATCGACATCGCCGATGTCGATGCCGAGCTCCAGCGAGGCCGTCGCGACCAGCGCGCTCAGATCACCTCGCTTGAGACGCTGCTCGGCATCGAAACGATGTTCCTTCGCCATGCTGCCGTGGTGTGCGGTGACCTTGTCCTTGCCGAGCCGCTCGCTCAGGTGGCGCGCCGCGCGTTCGGCCATGCGCCGCGTGTTGACGAAGATCAGCGTGGTGCGGTGTTCGGCAATCAGTGCCTCCAGCCGCGCATACACCTGCGCCCAGCTGTCGCCGGACATGACCGCCTCGAGCGGCGCTTCCGGCAATTCGATCGCCAGATCGCGCGGGCGGATGTGGCCGGAGTCGACGATGCTGCAGGTCGTCGGCGGAGCGAGTTCAAGCGGCGCCCCCTTCCGCCTGCCGGCACCTTCCCCTGTTGCGCAGGGCGACGACGTAGCAGTTCCTTCCCCCGCTTGCTGGGTAAGGTCGGCGACGGGCGGAAGGAGGCACGGCTCGGCGCCGGTCAGAAACCGCGCCACTTCGCCGATCGGCTTCTGTGTCGCCGAAAGACCGATCCGCACCAGCCGTCGCTCGCACAACTCGTCGAGCCGCTCCAGTGACAGCGCCAGATGCGCGCCACGCTTGTTCGGCGCCAGCGCATGGATTTCATCGACGATGACCGTGCGCGTCGTCGACAGCATGCGCCGGCCGGATTCGGAGCCGAGCAGGATGTACAGCGATTCCGGCGTCGTCACCACGATATGGGGCGGCCGCCTGCGCATCTTGTCGCGTTCGGCCTGCGGCGTGTCGCCGGTGCGCACGCAGGTTCGGATCTCGACGTCCGGCAGCCACAGGCGCAGCAGTTCGTCGCGGATCCCCGCCAGCGGCGCTTCTAGGTTCACACGCACGTCGTTCGACAATGCCTTCAGCGGCGACACGTAGACGACTGCGGTCTCGTCCGGCAACGTCTGCTCGATGCCGCGGCGAACCAGATCATCGATCGCGGCAAGGAACGCAGCCAGGGTCTTGCCGGAGCCGGTCGGCGCCGCGATCAGCGTGTGCCGGCCGGAGGCGATCGCCGGCCACGCCTCGGCCTGCGCCGGGGTCGGTGCCTTGAATGCGCCGCGGAACCAATTGGCAACGGCGGGATGGAAGGTTTCGAGGGGCATCGGCGTAGTGTGCGCGTGCCTGTCTCAAATCCTGAAACAGCGCACGCGAATACCCAAATTGGGGCCGAACTGCGCCTAGGTCAAGCCGAAACGGCGGATCAGCCAGCCCTTCGTGGCCTGGGTCAGGGCGAGGTAGGCGATCAGGATCGGCGCCAGGAACAGCCAGTAGCGCGGCGGCAGCGGCACGAAACCGAACAGCTGCGCCAGCGGCGAATAGGGCAATGCCGCACCGATCACGCAGATCAGGATCGTGGTCAGGATCAGAGGCGTGCTCGCGCGGCTCTGCAGGAACGGAATCCGGTTCGTGCGGATCACGTGCACGATCAGCGTCTGCGACAGCAGCGATTCGACGAACCAGCCGGTCTGGAACAGTGCTGGATTCGCGCTCGCCTTGAACACGAACCACATCAGCGCGAACGTCGCGTAGTCGAAGATCGAACTGAGCGGCCCGATGCACACGACGAAGCGCGCGATCGCGCCCATGTCCCATTGACGCGGCCTGCGCAGGAACTCCGCATCGACCTCGTCGGTCGCGACCGGTGCCTGCGACATGTCGTAGAGGAGGTTGTTGACGAGGATCTGAACCGGCTGCATCGGCAGGAACGGCAGCAAGGCGCTGGCGCCGATCACGCTGAATACGTTGCCGAAGTTCGAACTGGCCGTCATGCGGATGTACTTGAGGATATTGCCGAACACCTTGCGGCCTTCGATCACGCCTTCCTCGAGCACGGTCAGGCTCTTTTCGAGCAGGATGATGTCGGCCGACTCCTTCGCGATATCGACGGCGGTGTCGACCGAGATGCCGACATCGGCCGCACGCAAGGCCGGGCCATCGTTGATGCCGTCACCGAGGAAGCCGACGACGCGACCGTCGCGTTTGAGGGCTTCGATCACGCGCACTTTCTGCTGCGGGTTCAAGCGCGCGAATACCCGCGTGGTTCGCGCCGCCGCGGTCAGCTCGACGTCACCCAGCGCTTCGATGTCAGGTCCGAGCAGCACGCGCTGCGCATCGATGCCGACTTGACGACAGACGTGACGCGTGACGACGTCGTTGTCGCCGGTCAGGATCTTGACGTCGACGCCGTGCGCGAACAGCGCGGCGATCGCCTCCTTGGCGTCGTCCTTCGGTGGATCGAGAAACGCCATGAAGCCGACCAGGGTCATGCCGGCCTCGTCAGCGACCGACCAGGCGCGATTCGCCGCCGCGGCGCGCTTCATCGCCACCGCAATCACGCGGAAGCCGTCCTCATTGAGTTCATGCGTCAGCTCGCGCACCTGCGCGAGCCGTTCCGGCGTCAGTGCCTCGACCGTATCGCCCTGGGCGATCTGGCTGCAGCCCTGCAGCGTCTCGACCACTGCGCCCTTGCTGATCAGCAGATGCGCGCCGTCCGGCGTGCGCACGACGACCGACATGCGCCGCCGCGCGAAATCGAACGGCACCTCGTCGACGACCTGGTGATCAGCCTTGAGCTGCGCCTGCGCCTCCGGCGCCAGCGCATCGAGCACGGCGATATCGAGCAGGTTCTTGAGACCGGTCTGGTGATGGCTGTTGAGCCAGGCGAGTTCGAGCACGCGCTCGTCCTCGTCGCCACTGACGTCGACATGGCGTTCGAGGATCACCCGGTCCTGCGTCAGCGTGCCGGTCTTGTCCGTGCACAGCACATCGATCGCACCAAAGTTCTGGATCGCCGGCAGCCGCTTGACGATGACGTCCTTCTTCGCCATTGCGAGTGCGCCCTTGGCCAGATTCACGGTGACGATCATCGGCAGCATCTCGGGCGTCAGCCCCACCGCGACCGCGACCGCGAACATGAAGGCATCGAACCAGGCGTGCTTGATGAAGCCATTGAGCAGGAACACCAGCGGCACCATCACCGCGATGAAGCGCAGCATCAACATAGCGAAACGGCGCACACCGATGTCGAAGCTGGTCGGCGCGCGCTCACCGGAGATCGCGCCGGCGAGCGTGCCGAAGTAGGTTGCGCGGCCCGTTGCGGCGACCACACCGAGCGCGGCGCCGCTGATCACGTTCGAGCCCATGAAGCACAGGTTGCGCGCGTCCAGCGGCGTCTTCGCCTCGAGGTCGATCGCGGCGAACTTCTCGACCGGCAGCGATTCGCCGGTCAGCGCCGACTGGTTGATGAAAAGATCCTTGGCCGAGATCAGGCGCAGGTCCGCCGGCACCATGTCACCGGCCGAGAGCAGCACGAGATCGCCCGGCACCAGCGCTTCGATCGGCACTTCCAGGCGGACGGACTGACCGTCGTCGTCGCGACGTCGCACGGTCGCCGTGTTGCTGACCATGCGTCGCAGCGCCTCGGCGGCGCGGTCGGAGCGGCTCTCCTGCACCCAGGAAAGCGCCACGGCGATTGCGACCATGGCGAACATGATGACTGCGCCGATGCGATCGTCACCGAACCAGGAGACCACCGCGAGGATGATGAGCAGCACGTTGAGCG